>NZ_JBDTKA010000057.1:0-24765 GCF_039935575.1 Lapillicoccus sp. | reverse complement strand
TTCATGTCCACCGAGACCGCCGTCGTCGAGGCGTCGCAAGGCACGTTGGGCCATGGCGTCTGCGGCTTCGACGCCGCCTCTGACAACCCGCCCGCCGATGATGGCGTCTCCGAGGAGCGGAAGCATTCCGGCCACGCTGAGCGCGGCGTTCGTGGTGTCGCCTTCCGACCCGAACCACACTGCGTTCATGGCGTCCGGGACAGCACCGAGAACGGGGATCATCCCGGCGAAGTCGAGTGCGGTGTGGCCGGCGCCGATGATGCCGGCGGGTCGGATGTTGGCTTCGAAGAATCGGCGGGCTTGGGGTGCGGTGGCGGCGGCTTGGTCGAGGGCGTGGGCGGTGAGGTCGCCGGCGGCCGATACGGCGGCCCGGGCAGCGGCGAGCAGGTCGATGGCTTTTCGGCGGAGCGCGTCGGCTTGGCTGGCGAGGGTGGCGGCGTTTCCGGTGGCGGTGGTGAGCTGGTCGAGGCGGGCGCCGATGGCGATGCGGTCGCGGACGCTGCCGTTGCCGGTGTCCGGCAGCGGGGGTGGTCCGGCGGGTTGTCCGGCGGTCAGGGCGGCGACGAGGGTCTTGTACTGCAGGTAGAGGGTGGTGGCGGTGCGTGCCGTGTCGCGGGCGGCGGGCATACCGGTCAGGAATCCTTCGAGGGCGACGGCTGCGGCGATGAACCCGTCGGCGGCGGCGAGCCAGCGTCCTGGTTCGACGGAGATGGTGTCGGTGAACCGGGTGGACGCGTCGCCGCGCCAGCTGGTGACCTCGACGCGGCCCAGCGACCCGGCGGCTTGTTCCAGGACCGTGGCGTGCTCTCGCAGAGTCAGGGCGACCTCGGCCAGGCCGGCGGTGTCACACGGGACCAGCACCTCCGGTGCCGCCCCGGACGCCAACGCCTGCTCCAACCCCGGAGACTCCACACTCACCCGATCGCCGCCGGTCCGACGAAGTCGTCACGCACCGGCGAGATCGCCGGCAGCTCCGAAACCGACAGCAGACGCTGGTAGTCACCTCGGCTGGTGTCCTCGTTCTCCAGGTATGCCTCGGCGCACACCTCCAGTCGGCGGGCCATCGTCTCGCTGTCTCCGACGAGATGGGACAGTCCGTTGTCCCACCTGGCGCAGAAGTCGTGCAGCGCGACGAACAGCCCGTCGTGACCCACCACGCTGGCGATCGAAGGCAGGTCTTCGATGGTGGCGTCCTGAGCGGACTCGGTGATCGCCCGAACTGAGTCAGCCGCGCTGATCAGCTCGTCGGTCACCACGGCATATGTCAGGGCCGATCCCTCGTTGACAAACACAAGACGAGTGAACCAAACGCACGATTATCGAGCCGAAAGTTATCCACACCCGACGGTGGTCCGGTCGGGTGCGTGGGCATCCACGTCGGGAACAATGACCAGGTGCCCCCTGTGCCTTCAGCGCCCGTCTCCGCGGCCCCGGCCACACCGACGGACCCCGTTTGCGGTCTAACCAGCGCCGAGGTTGCCGAGCGCACCAGTCGCGGTGACGTCAACGCCACCACACAGGCATCTTCTCGCCCGCTCTGGACCATCATCCGCACCAACGTGTTCACCCGGTTCAACGCGATCCTCGGCGTCCTCTTCGTCCTGGTGTTGATCACCGGCTCGTGGGCGGACGGCCTCTTCGGCGTGATCCTCGTGGTCAACTCCGGGATCGGCATCGTGCAGGAGTACCTCGCGAAGCGCAAGCTCGACCACCTCGCCTTGCTCAACCAGCCGACCACCCGGGTCGTTCGGGGCGGTGAGCTGAGCGAAATCACCACGCCACAGGTCGTGTTGGGCGACCTGGTCGAGCTGCGAGCCGGGGACCAGGTGCCCGCGGACGGACACCTCCACGACGTCGACGGCCTCGAGGTAGACGAGTCGAACCTCACCGGTGAGTCAGACGCCATCGCCAAGGACTCCGGCGACGTGGTGCGGTCCGGTACGACAGTGGTGGCCGGCCGGGCGCGGTTCGTCACCGAGGCGGTCGGCCCGAACTCATACGCGAACATCATTGCGGCGCAAGCCAAGACGTTTACCCGCACCCGCTCCGAAATCCAGGACTCGGTCAACCGGCTCCTGGGGTGGATCACCTGGATCATCGTTTTGGCCTTGCCGCTGCAGATCTGGTCGCAGGTCCAGGTCTACGGCGCCGACGACTGGCGCACGGTCATCGTCAGGTCGAGCGGCGGCCTCGTCGGCCTCGTGCCGGAAGGTCTGGTCCTGCTCACTTCGGTCGCCTTTCTGTTGGCCGCCGTCACGCTGTCGCGCCAACAGGTCCTCGTGCAGGAGCTCCCCGCCGTCGAGGGGCTGGCCCGCGTAGATGTCGTATGCGTCGACAAGACCGGGACGCTTACCGTCGGGGAGATCGCCTACCAGGACGCATACCCGCTCGGGGACCAACCCCCCAGCAAAGACGAGGTGGAGGACGCGCTCGGTGCGATCGCCGACGATCCAAACGCCAACGGCACCCTGAAAGCGCTCGCCGCCGCTCTGCCTGCTCCGGACGGCTGGGGGCGCCAGGACACGATTGCCTTCAACTCCAGTAGGAAGTGGAGCGCGGCATCCTTCGCCGCGCGCGGCAGCTACGTCCTCGGCGCACCCGAGGTTCTCCTCGCCGCTGATGACCCGGTGCGGGATCAGGTCACTGAGATGGCCCAGACCGGTGCGCGCGTCGTCCTCCTCATGCACACGGACGCGGCCCTTGCCGGTCAGCAGCTGCCAGACGGTGTGAGCCCCCTCGCCCTGGTGGCCTTGACCGAACAGGTCCGGCCCGACGCCAAAGAGACGCTCGACTTCTTCGCGTCGCAGGGCGTCGACGTCAAGATCATCTCGGGCGACAACCCCGAGACGGTCGGTGCGATCGCACGCCGGGTCGGTCTGGACCTCCCTCCCGAGCGCATCGTGGATGCGCGCACGATGGGAACCGATGTAGAGGAGCTTCGCGAGATCGTTCGCCGGACAACGGTGTTCGGTCGCGTCAACCCCGACCAGAAGCGTGCGCTCGTTCAGGCGTTGCAACGCGACGGTCATGTCGTCGCCATGACAGGTGACGGGGTCAACGACGCCCTGGCCATCAAGGACGCCGATATCGGTGTGGCGATGAACAACGGTGCCCAGGCCACCAAGGCCGTCGCGCAGCTGGTTCTGCTGGACGGGAAGTTCTCTCATCTGCCGTCCGTGTTGGCCGAGGGTCGTCGCGTCATCAACAACGTCGAGCGGGTGGCCAACCTCTTCTTGGCCAAGAACGTCATGAGCCTGATTGCCATCATTACCGCTGCGGGCGCATCGCTGCCCTTCCCGTTTCTGCCACGCCACCTGACCTTGGTGTCCGCCGTGACCATCGGCATACCGGCGTTCTTCCTCGCACTGGGGCCGAACACTCGCCGCTACACCCCGGGCTTCCTCCGCCGGGTGCTGCGCTTCGCCGTCCCAGCCGGCGTGGTGTCCGGCGTCGTCGTGATCGCCTCCTACCTGCTGGCACACGCCGTCTTCGACACCCCGAGCGCGGCGCAGTGTGCGGGCGCTGTCCAAGGAACGGTGTCCCAGGCGACGTCTGAAGCCTGTTGGGCGCCGTCGACTGCGGCGAGCATCTCGCTGCTCATCGCGGCGTTCTGGATCCTGATCGTCCTGGCCCGGCCGTTCGCCCCGTGGAAGCTCGCACTGGTCGGCGGCTGCATCCTCATCGCAGTAGCCGCGTTCACGATTCCGTTGGCGCAGAGCTTCTTCCAGTACGCCGCGTCGGCCGGGCTGGTCTGGCAGTCCTTGGCGGTTGGCGCTGTCGGCGCTGTCGCGATCGAGGTGATCTATCGCCTGCAGCCGGAGATGCACCACGGCCCTGCTGAGGTTGTGCCCAGAATCGCTCACACCGCAACGCAACCAGAGCGTCCGGCGTCGGCTCGCGATTATCCACAACCGCCACCGGGACGGCTCAGCCGCTGACCTCGTCCAGGTGTTGGAGGAGCTGGTGCGCGGCGAGCTCGACCTCCTTGTGCCGCCACTCCGACGCTCGGTAGACGCAAGCGATCAGCCCGCTGCGGTGCACGCGGGTGAGGTCGCCGTAGACGAACGCATACCGTGCCTTGGTCTCGTCGTTCGCGTCGTCGGTCAGACCGAGGTGCCACGCGGCGTACTCGTCCCAGGAGTGGTTGTCGAGATAGCCGTTCTGCACGTCCACGTCGGGTTGGACTTCGCCCCAGTCACTCTCGAGGATGTAGCGCTTCTTGTCGATGAGGTCACGGGCATGGGCGACTGCTGTGGTGTTGACCGTGTAGGAAGCCATCGACCTATCTTGGCAATCCGGTCGACCTGACGCACCCCCTGCCGCCGCGCGTGTGACACTGGCGTAATGCACCGGTTCTCGGCGTCCACGGAGTCGCAGGCGGTCGTGGCCGCGGACCGACGAGCCGTCTGGGGGGCGCTGACCGACCCTGTGGTCCTGCCGAAGCTGACCCCCTTGCTCACTCGGATCGAGACCAACGGTGAGCTGTGGCGTTGGGAGATGTCCCGGATCAACCTGCTCGGCATCGTGGTCAACCCCACATTCACCGAGCGGATGACGTTCCGGGAGGGCGAACGGATCGACTACACGCACGAGCCGCCGATGGGAAGCAAGGAGTGGGCGGGCGCGGAGGGCTGGTACGAGCTGCGCGACACCCGCGGCGGCACCCGACTCTCGATCTCGCTCACCCTCTCGGTCGACCTGCCGCTCGCACGTTTTTCGGCTCCCGCTGTGTCAACGGCGATGCGCACCGCGATGGCGGTGACCGGATCCCGGTTCGCCGGCAACCTCGAGCAGCACCTCGAGGTCACCAAGAGGGACCCGACCTGACCGAGCTCCACCGGCACGGCGCGTTTACCCTGAGTCCGTGCTCACCTGGCTAACGGCGGTCGTCCTCGTCGCCGCGGCGGCCCTGGGCGTGCTGGCGGGGGTGTACGCCTCGCGCGGCCGCGTCGTGGACGACCGGCTCCTGCTGGTGTTCGCGGTGCTCGAGATCACGCTCGTGGTGCAGGTGGTCGTCGGACTCGTGCAGGCACTTTCACGGTCCGACGGCTTCGAGAAACCGGTGTTCCTCGCCTACTTGTTCACCCTCCCGCTCGTCCCTCCTTTTGTCACCTTCCTCGCGCTGAAGGAGAAAACCCGGTCGTCGATGGCCGTCGTCGCCGGATCCGCGCTCGTCGTGGGCGTGTTCATGGCCCGGCTCACGCAGATGTGGAGCTTCGGTGGCTGAGCAGGAGACCCGACCGCCCAACCGCGGCCTCGGGATCGTCCTGGTGGCGGTCTACGCCTTGTTCGCGCTCGCCGCGACGGGCCGAGCTGCCTACCAGATCATCGCCGACTTCCCGAAGGCGCCGATGGCGTACCTACTGTCGGCGTTGGCCGCCGTCATCTACATCATCGCGACGGTGGCGCTCGCCCGCGGTGACCGCACGTCGACCCAGGTAGCCCGCGTCGCGATCAGCGTCGAGCTGGTGGGGGTCCTGGTTGTCGGGACCGTCTCCTACCTGGTGCCGTCGGAGTTCCCGGACAAGACCGTCTGGTCGCACTTCGGCTCGGGATATGGCTACGTCCCGCTGCTGCTGCCCATCCTGGGTCTGCTCTGGTTGAGGCATCGTGCCCGACGCGCGACCACCCCGGCCTGAGGCCCCTTTCCCGGTCCGCGAGTGGTCAAAGCGGCGCGTGAGTCATATGGTGCCAATGTCCACAGCGTCCCGCCTCGCCGGGGCCCGCCTTCCTGGGGAGCAGAGATGGCAGCACTGACACCAATCACCGTCAACCGCAGGCGCTTTCTGGGCCTCGGGGCAGGCGCCGTCGGCGCCGGACTGCTCACCGCCTGTGGTGGCAACACCGGCCGCGAACCGTCCACGTCCTCGTCCGGATCCACTGGGGGAGGCTCGGCGCTCTCGCAGTGGTACCACCAGTACGGCGAGCAGGGCACACAGCAGGCGGTGGAGGGGTATGCCAAGGCCTACCCGGGCGCCAACGTCACCGTCCAGTGGAACCCCGGTGACTACGACAAGAAGGTCGCATCGGCGCTGCTGACCAGCAGCGGCCCGGACATCTTCGAGAACGGCAACGGACCCTCGATCGACATGATCCAGGCTGGCCAGGTCGTCGACATGACCGGCATCCTCGGCAGTGCCGAGTCGGACTTCACTCCGTCCCTGGTGTCTCGGATGACCTACAAAGGCAAGCTGTATGCCGTCCCCCAGGTCACCGACATGCAGCTCATGGTGTATCGCAAGAGCCTGCTGGCCGCCGCCGGCATCCAACCGCCCACGACGGTCGACGAGCTGCTCGCCGCAGCCAAGAAGCTGACCACGGACAAGGTCAAGGGTCTGTTCGCCGGAAACGACGGGGGCGTCGGTGTGCTCGGTGGCCCGATGCTCTGGGGGGCCGGTCTCGACTACCTCAACGAGGACCAGACCGCTTTCGGTTTCGACGGCGACGGCGCCGTGGAGGGGTTCGCCAAGCTGCGGACGCTGTTCACCAGCGGGTCGCTCCTGCTCGGCGCTCCCGCTGACTGGTCCGACCCGTCGGCGTTCACCCAGGGACTCTGCGCCATGCAGTGGACCGGGCTGTGGACGCTGCCGGTTATCGAGAAGGCCTTTCCCGGCGACTACGGCGTCATGGCCTGGCCCGCCCTGGGTGGCAGCGGCAAGGCGTCGGTGCCGGTGGGGGCATACGGCTCTTCGGTCAGTGCCAAGAGCAAGAACGTCGACGCGGCCAAGAGCTTCGTCAAGTGGCTATGGGTCGACCAGACTGCCAAGCAGCTGGACTTCGCGCAGTCCTACGGGTTCCACATCCCGGCCCGGAAGACTGTCGCTGCGCAGGCCGACAAGCTCAAGGTCGCACCGGCCTCCGATGCGGTGAAGTTCGTCAACGAGAACGGGCATGCCCAGACGCCGTTGCTCTGGAGCCCCAAGTGCGCCACCGCGTTCTCGGACGGTCTCACCCGGATCGTCAAGGACGGCGCCGATCCCGCTGGTGAGATCGCGACGATGAAGTCGACGGTGGACGCCGAGCTCAAGCGCCTCAACGGCTGACCGGACCGCCCTCGGTGCAGACCTGGCAGGGGCGGCTCCTCGGCAACCAGAACCGCAACCTGTGGTTCTGGGTGTTCGTCGGCCCGTTCTTCCTTGGGCTGCTGATCTTTGTCTACATCCCGATTCTCTGGAGTATCTGGCTCAGCTTCTACGATGCGCGGAACACCGTCACCCCAACGGTTTTCGTCGGTTTCGGCAACTATGCCGACATGCTTTCCGATCCGGCGTTCCGCTCCAGCATGCTGACGTTCATCGTCTTTGCGGCGTTCATCGTGCCGACCACGTTCGTCCTGTCCCTCGGGCTGGCGCTACTGGTGAACCGGGCGAGGTGGTTCCAGCCGTTCTTCCGGTCGGTGTACTTCCTTCCGACCGCGTGCTCCTACGTCGTCGCCGCACTCGTGTGGAAGATGTCGATCTTCTCGGGTGTGCGGTTCGGGCTCGCCAACACGGTGCTCGGATGGTTCAGCATCGAGTCGGTCCCGTGGCTGTCGATCACCCAGCCACCCTGGTACTGGCTCGTGATCGTCACCGTGCGGCTCTGGTTGCAGATCGGGTTCTACATGATTCTGTTCCTCGCTGCGCTACAACGGATCTCACCGACCCTGTATGAGGCTGCGGCCATCGACGGTGCCGTCGGCTTGAAGGTGCTCAGATACATCACGGTCCCTCAGCTCGCGACGACCTCGAGCGCCGTCATCCTGCTGCTGCTCATCAACGCGTTCCAGGCGTTCGACGAGTTCTACAACTTGCTCTCCTCCACCGGCCAGTACCCTCCGTACGCCCGCCCTCCTCTCGTCTACCTCTACTACACGGCCCTCGGCCAGGGGCAGGACTTCGGACATGGCAGCGCGGGCGCGGTCATCCTCACCCTCGTCATCGCGCTCGTCGCGCTGGTGCAGGGACGGTTCTTCCGCTTCGGCAGGGAGGGCTGAGATGGCGATTCAGCGGACTCCGGCACAGAAGGCCGGCAGCGGGCTGCGCTACGTGGTGCTCATCGTCGGCACAGTCCTGTTCCTCATCCCCTTCTACCTGCTGCTGCGCAACGGCCTCTCCACGGAGACAGACATCACGTCGCCCGACTGGAAGCTGTTCCCCACAGCGCTGCAATGGGGAAACATCAGCGAGCTCTTCTCTGACCCATCGGTTCCCATGGCGCGCTCTTTGCTCAACAGTGCCGTGATCGCCGTGACACAGACGGTGCTCGTTCTCGTCGTCAGCGCGATGGCCGGCTACGGACTGGCCAGGATTCCCTACAGATGGTCCAACGTCGTCCTCTACTCGGTGGTGGCCACGCTGCTCATCCCGGCGGCTGTCACCTTCGTCCCGAGCTTCGTGCTGGTCTCGACCCTCGGTTGGGTCAGCACCCTGCGTGGGCTGATCGTCCCTGGCCTCTTCCAAGCCTTCGCCACGTTCCTGTTCCGGCAGTACTTCCTCGGTTTCCCGAAGGAGATCGAGGACGCCGCACGCATCGACGGGTTGGGTTACTTGGGGACGTTCTGGAGGGTGGTGATGCCGAACTCGCTCGGTTTCGTTGCCGCCATCGGCACCATCACCTTCATCGGCAGCTGGAACGCGTTCCTCTGGCCGCTCGTGATCGGGCAGGACCAGAGCTCCTGGACGGTCCAGATCGCGCTGTCGACCTTCCTCACCCAGCAGACGAGCAACCTGCACCAGCTCTTCATCGCAGCGGTGATTTCTATCCTGCCCCTCGTCGTCATGTTCGTCTTCCTGCAGCGCTGGATCGTCGAGGGCGTAGAGCGGTCGGGTATCAACGAGTAGCCTGCTGACTTCGGCGAACGAGTGAGGGGCGGGCGAGAGCGTGGTCAGGGCATACGACCCCATCGCGGCCCGACGCGCACCGGGCGACCCACCCTTCGACGTCCTGCTCGCCGGCACGGTCTTCCTCGATATCGTGTTCACCGGCCTGCCCGAGGTGCCCCGCGCCGGGACCGAGGTGTGGGCCGAAGGGATGGGGTCGTGCCCCGGCGGCATCGCCAACCTGGCCACGGCCTCCAGCCGGCTCGGACTCTGCACGTCACTGGCGGCCGCGTTCGGTGATGACGACTACGGCGACTTCTGTTGGCGCACACTGGAGGAGCAGGAGGGGGTCGACCTCAGCCGCAGCCGCCGGTTCGAGAACTGGCACTCGCCGGTCACCGTGTCGATGTCGGTCGGGCGGGACCGGAGCATGGTCACCCACGGACATCCGTCGCCCGTCCCGATGAACGAGCTGGTCGGTCACCCGCCCCGCACTCGCTCTGTCCTGGTCGACCTTGCCGAGACGATGCGGGTTGACGACGAGGTGCGCTGGGTGGAGCTGGCTCGCAGGGACGGGGCGCTCGTCTTCGGTGACGTCGGTTGGGATGCCACCGGGGCCTGGGCTCCCGAGCTTCTCGACCGGCTCGAGCACTGTCACGCGTTCCTGCCCAATGCCGACGAGGCGATGGCCTACACGCGCACTGAGACCCCGCAGGATGCCTTGTACGCGCTCGCCGACCTCGTGCCGCTTGCCGTCGTCACCAACGGCGCCCAGGGCGCACTCGCCATCGACAGCACCTCGGGTGACGAGGCCAGCGTGCCCGCGCTGCGGGTGCCTGCTCTGGACCCGACGGGCGCCGGTGACGTCTTCGCTGCAGCGCTGGTCGTCGGGACGCTTGCCGGATGGAGGCTGGTCGACCGGCTCTCGTTCGCAACGCTGTGCTCGGCGCTCGCCGTCCAACAGTTCGGAGGGTCGCTCGCCGCTCCCGGCTGGGGTGACGTTGCCGACTGGTGGCGCGCCGTGTGCACCGACACGGATCCCTCCTCCTACCACGGGTCGCTACGCCGGCGGTATGCGTTCTTGGACGACATCGTTCCGTCTGTCCCGCCGAGTGCCACGCGCCGCGCCGCCGCGACGATCGCGCGACGGGCCGACGTCCCCGAGCACTGACCTCGGGTGCTTTCCGTGCTGTTGGCGCGGGGATCGGGCGGGCGTGGCGCTGATCACCCTGGGCTGGATCGTCATCCCGGCGCAGGCGTACCTGCGCGCACCCGATCCCACGACGTCACCGCTGGCCAGCACCACCCCCCCGTCGGCCCAGGGCCTCGGCGAGGGCGACCGTTCGTCGGGCCTGCCGGAGTACCGCCTCGTCGACGAACCGGCCGTCCGGGAGGGCGATGGCCCCGTCACCCCCGACGCCCTTCGCCGCGGTGAGGAGCCCTCGGGCTCGCGCGACCTCATCGCCTGACGGAGTGAACGCCTGACGGATCACCGGTAGCTGACGGGGGTGGATCGCGGTGCGACCCAGGAAGCCGAGCAGCCGACCCTGCTCGCAGGAGCGCCTCAGGCCGTCGGCGTCACGGGTGTCCGGGAAGACCGACATCACCGGGGGAGACAGTCCAGCGGCGGCCGCTGCGGAGACAACCCGTCCACGCGAGTAGGCGAGTCCCTCGTCGCCGCGAACCCCCAGGTCTGCTCGCAGGTCAGCCTCACCGAGGCCGATGCTCGTGACGAGGGGATGAGCCGAAGCCAGGTCGAACGCGCGCTCGACACCGAGCGCAGACTCGACGAGCAGATGCAGCGGGCGGTCGGGGAGTGAGTCAGCAAGCTGAGAAACTATGTGCGGCAGAGCGCATTTGGGAATCCGGACCCCGACCTCGACCGGTGTCGACCTGAGTGCCTCCACGTCCGCGTCGCACCATGACGAGCCCGCCTGGTTGATGCGCACCTGGAGCGGGCGACCGGCACGGGTGGCTGCTCCCGCGGCGTCCATCGCCAGCGCCCGAGCCCGAGATTTGTTCGCGGGCGGCACCGCGTCCTCGAGGTCGAGGATGACGCAGTCCGCATCGGAGTCGAGGGCCTTGTGAACGCGTTCGGGCTGGTCGGCTGGGACGTAGAGCAAGGTCAGCAGGGGGCGCTCAGGTCTGCTTGTCATCGCCGACACCTCCGATCTGTCCGGCGTCGTCCAAGGCCGCGATTTCGGTGGCGGAGAAGCCGAGCTCGCGTAGCACGGCAAAGGTGTCAGAACCGGGTTCGCGACCAGCCCACCGCGTCGGCGCATCCCCCTGGGACAGTCGAAACAACGCGCCTTGCATGGCCAGGTCGCCGAGGTCGTCGTCGACCACGTGGCGGACCGTCCCTAGCGCCGCGAACTGTGGGTCCTGCACGATGTCCTGCGCCGTGTAGATCGGCGCGACGGCGGCCTCGGCCCGTTCGAACTCGTCGAGAACCTCGTCCCGGGTATGAGAGGCCACCCAGCCGCCGACGGCGGTGTCGAGCTCGTCGGCGTGTTCCGCGCGGGTGCGACCCGCAGCGAACCAGGGCTCGTCGACGAGCTCACCGCGACCGACGAGGCGCACCACCCGCTCGGCGATGCTCTGCGAGCTCGTGGAGACGGCGACCCAGTGGCCGTCGACGGTGCGGTAGGTGTTCCGGGGGGCGTTGTTGCTGGACCGGTTACCGAGCCTCGGCTGCAGCGTCCGCAGCTGGTCCCAGCGGGAGATCTGTGGGCCGAGCATCGCCATAATCGGCTCAACGATCGCCAGGTCTACCACCTGGCCATGGCCGGTTCGGTCGCGCTGGTGGACTGCGGTCATGATGGCAAAAGCAGCTGCGAGAGAAGCAAGTCCGTCAGCCAACCCGAACGGTGGCAAGGTCGGTGGCCCGTCGGGCTCGCCCGTGCTGGCGGCGAAACCGCTCATCGCCTCGGCCAGGGTGCCGAACCCGGGGCGGCGGCGGTAGGGGCCGACCTGGCCGAATCCCGTGACTCGGGCCAGCACCAGCCCGGGGTTGTCTTCGGCAAGGGTCTCGTATGACAGCCCCCACCGTTCCAGCGTCCCCGGTCGGAAGTTCTCGATCACGACGTCGGCGGCAGATGCCAGTCTCCGGAACGCCTCGGCGCCACCCGGTGACGACAGGTCCAGCTGCACCGTGCGTTTGTTGCGACCCAGTGTCTTGGACCAGAGGTTGTGGCCGTCCTTCTCCGGACCGTGGCCGCGGGCCGGGTCAGGACGCCGCGGATGCTCGACCTTGACGACCGAAGCTCCCAGGTCGCCGAGATGCATGGCCGTCATCGGGCCGGCAAAGAGCGTCGAGGCGTCGACGACCGTGAGGTCGCCCAAGGCCCAGTCCGTGGTCACGAGCTACCGCTTCCGGCCACCAGGTCCCAGGCGACCCTGAAGCCGACCGTTGTCGCCCGCGCAAGGTGCTGTCCGGGGACCAGGTACTTCGCCGTGTACTCCGGTGGCTGCAGGCCGCCCTCGAAGTACCAGGCGGACCCCTCGCACCGGTGGTCGGCGCCCCCCTTGAGCATCACGAACCGCGTTCTGCCGTCGCTGTGCTCGCTTTCCGTGAGGTTCCAGACGGCCGGACCGAGACGACGGAACGCGGGTAGGGCGGCGGCGAGCTGCCACTCGTCCTCGGTGGGGAGCCGGGCACCGAGCCACGCGGCGTAAGCGCGGGCGTCTTCGAGGTCAACGCCGGTGGCTGGCCGGTCGACGTCCCAGCTGGTCTCGTGAGCCGACCCACCTGCCGCCTCGAGGTAGCGGGCAAACTCCGCGACGCTCACCTCTGCCGCTGCGACCGCGACGGGATGAGAGACGACGACCTGCCGCTCGAGTGTGCGCAGATCGTGCAGCCGCGGTGAGAGGGGCTTCCACTCGTCGACGAAGGGCGCTCCGGCATACATTCCGGTCTCGCGGTTGCGGAAGCGCACGGTCAGCGCATGCTCGCCGGCTCGGACGACGACGTGCGGAACCGTGGGAACGCCGGTGCTCGCCGTCGCGGGGACACGTCGTGCGACGCGATGCTGGAAGGCGCTCGAGTGCGGTTCCGCCTCGATCTGGGTGAGCCAGGAGGAGTCCCGACCGGGAGGTGGCTCCCACAGGCCGCCGATCCCGTTCGCCGGAACCAGCACCTCGGCAAGTCCGTCCACGACCTCGAGGCGACGGCCGGTCCAGACGTCGTAGACATCGCCGTTCCCCAGCACGGCGACAGGAATGACCGCGTCGGCGTCGCTGCGGTTGACCAGCGCGACCAGCCGTTCGGCCTCGGCTGCGAACTCTGAACCGAAAACGCCCCGAGCAGAGGCGGCTTCGCCCAAATCCACGAGGGGTGTCCATTCGCCATCGATGAGTAGGAGGTGTAGCGCGCGCTGGGCCGGGCCCATCCGGCTGACCATGTGGGCGTCCCGGTCGTTCCACCCGACCCAGACGCCGAACACCACCTCCCACACCATCACGCCGACCCCGTTGAGCCAGGCGGACTGCAGCTCGACGGCATGGTCACGGTGCCAGCGGCGGACATGGTGCATCAAATGTCGCCGCTCTATGACATGCGACCGCACGACACCGGGCACGGGCGAGTCGGCAAACCACTGGGCCCAGGACAACGGATGGTCGGCGAGCCGGGGGAGGGACAGGGTCGACTCGCCCTCGACCGCGACTCCAGCTCGATAGAAAGCCAGCTCGGCCAACAGGCCGCCGCCGCCTTCCTTGAGCGTGTCGAGAAAGACGCCGTCGACGTCGAGATCCCGGACAAGGGTGGCGAGCTGGGTGGCATCGTCGCCACCGACGTCAGCGGTGGGCCGCCGCGTCCCGACGTCCCAGGGGTTGTAGTCGACGAAGACCCGCACCCCGAGGGCGTGCAGCTCCGCGACCAGTGTGCTCAGCCCCTCGACGTCGCGGTAGAAGTCCCACTGGTTGCGGTCGTCGAGGCCGATCACCGGGTATGCGTGCCAGAGCACGATCCCGTCGAATCCGCCGAACCGGTCCCGCGCGTCAGCGACCAGTCGCTCGGGCGTGAAGCAGCCGCGATTCCAGTCGTAGAGCAGCTCGTCCCAAAGCCAGACCTGGCTGACGACGTAGCAGCGCGACGCCCAGGCAAGGTCGGGGCGCCGGTAGATCGCGTCGTCGAGTCTGTGGCGTTCGGACACGTCCGAACGCCAGCGGGTGAGACGCTCACGCCACACCGGCCACAACGTGGGGTCGTCAGGGGCGGCGATGATCTTTGCGCTGTCCAGCGCGGACAGATCGGCGCCCGGTTCGAGGGGGACACTGGTGGGCAGGTCGAGGGGTCTCGGTCGCAGCGGGTCGAAATCGTCACTCATCGGCCGGCCCGTAGGAGGTTCGCACGTGCTTGTCCACCTCGGCCGACGTCGGCACCGAGTCCTGAGCGCCCCGCCGCTGGACGGCGAGCGAGGCCGCGGCAGAGGCGCGTTGGAGAGCGCGCAGGTGGGTCAGCCCCTGAGCCAGCCCGGCGGCATAGACACCGCAAAAGGTGTCACCGGCGCCGACGGTGTCGACCGCCTCGACCCGAGGAGCAGGAACAACCAGCTCGGTTCCGTCACGCCCGAGCAGGCGTGCGCCACGTGCGCCGAGGGTGACGAGCAGCTGGGGGACTCGGCTCGCAAGGATCTCGATGGCCTGGTCGAGGTCCGAGACTCCTGCTAGGTCGATCGCCTCGTGCTCGTTCACGACGAGGACGTCGACCTCATCCAAGAGCCCGTCCTCCAACGGCGCCGATGGTGCGGCGTTGAGGACAAAGGGCACGCCGCTTCCTCGGCCTCGCGCGGCTGCGAGGACTACTGACTGGGGCACCTCGAGCTGGGCGAGGACCACGTCGGCGGTCGCGATGACTTCCCGATCGAGGTCCGAGAGCACGAACGCTGCATTGGCACCCGCCGCCACCACGATGGTGTTCTCGGCCGCGGAGTCGATGGTGATCAAAGCGACACCGGTCGGTTGGTCATCGAGCCGCTGCACGCGCCCGACGTCGATCCTGTCGCCGATCAGGGCCTGCACCAGTGCCTCCCCGTCGGCATCGCGTCCGACCGCACCCACCATCGAGACCTGGGCACCGCCGGCCCGGGATGCGCCGACCGCCTGGTTCGCGCCTTTGCCGCCCTGGCTGCGGTGGAACGACCGGGCCATCAACGTCTCACCCGGACGCGGCAGCCGCGTGGTGCGTACGGCCAGGTCCATGTTGACGGAGCCGACGACGACGACGTGGCCGCTCATCGGCGAGCGTTCGATGTGGCACGGGCGCTGGACTCGCGAACGACCAACACCGGTTCCACGCGCTCGACACGCGGGGGGGTGGTGGGAGCCTCCAGCCTCTCCAGGAGCAGCCGTGCCGCGATCCGTCCGCGCTCCCGGGCGCCGAGCGACACGCTGGTCAGCGATGGGCTGAATACGCGGGCGAACTGCGTGTCGTCGATCCCCACCACCCCGAGCTGACCAGGAATGCGCAGGCCGGCGCTCAACGCCGCCCGCATCACGCCGAAGGCGAGCAGGTCGTTGGCAGCGATTACGGCGTCCGGCCGACGTCCTGAACCGCGGGTCTGAAGCTCGGCCCAGGCCTTCTCACCCGCTCCGACGCTGAAGTCCGACGCCTCGACCATGCCGTATGCGCTCGACTGACCCTCGGACAGGGCTGCGGCACAGGCCTGTTCGTAGCCGTCGCGGCGCGCTCGACCTGGTGCGGTGTCGGTGGGTCCATTGACGAAGGCGATCCGACGACGTCCGGTCTGACGCAGGTGCTCATGGGCGATGACGACGCCCTGGCGGGAGTCGGTCCGGACCGTGTCCAGCGGTGTCCCCTCACCGACGTCACCCACGACCACCACGGGAACGGGCGCGTCGACGAGCGCTTGGACCAGCTCGGGGGAGCGGCGCAGTGGGCTGATCACCAGCGCGTCGGCATACCCGCGCGAAAGGCTCGCCACCAGGGCGACGAGGTCTCCGAGGTCGTGCCCCGTGGAAGCGACGAGCAGCCGAGCCCCCGAGCCGGACATCCCCTCCTCGACGCCCTGCAACATCTCGGTATAGACCGGGTTGCCCACGTCGTCGACGGCGAACGCCACCTGCAGGGTCGAGCCCAGCTTGAGGGCACGTCCGCGGGAGTCGGGCAGATAGCCGAGATCTGCGACGGCCGCGCGGACGCGGTCCTCCGTGTCCGACCTCGCCGACTTGCCGTTGAGCACGCGTGACACGGAGGCGATCGACACTCCGGCTCGGTCAGCGACCTCGACGACGGTCGGACGGCGGGTCATCACGGACGGACCCGCTCGGCGGCCGCACAGGTCCGGTGAGCCAGCTCGTCGAAGCTCAGTCCACCCGCGTCCGGGATGGAGGTGGTGAGCCCACCGCGCAGGGGATCGGACCACCGGGGGTGGATTGCCCGTGCGCCGGTGATGGCACCAGTCACCGACCCGACAGTCGCACCGCTGGAGTCGGTGTCCCAGCCGCCCATCACAGTGAGGCAGATCGACCGGTCGAAGTCACCCTGCCCGGCCTGCAGGGCGAAGGCGACGAGGGCGGTGTTGTTGAGGCTGTGCACCCAGTGCATCCCGGTGAACTCGGCTTCCAGGGCGGCGTAGGCGTCGGTGGGGTCGGAGGCCGACCTGCCGAGTTCGCGACCCAGCGCGATCGCGGCGGCCATGCGGCTCCCCGCGGGGACGACCGATGCGCCGACGTCGAGGACGGTGTCGACAGCGCTGCCGCGAACCGCTTCCGACGCCATCGCCGCGACGAACATCGCGCCATACAGACCGTTGCGCGTGTGGCTGACCGAGGCATCGCGCCAAGCCCACTCGGCGGCGCGGGTCGGGTTCCCGGGGTTGACCCAACCGTAGAGGTCGGTACGGATCTGGGCGCCGATCCACTCCCGGAACGGGTTGCGGACGCGCGCCGTGGCGGGTGGGGTCACACCCTCCAGCAAGTTCCGGTATGCCACCCGCTCGGCCGTGAAGGTGCGACCCGCTGGCAGGTCGAGCAGCCACATCCGGGCGACGTCGTCCGCAGTGAACTCGGCGCCGTGCTGCTCGACCAGCCGCAAGGCCAGGATCGTGTAGTTGAGGTCGTCGTCCTCCGGCGTGCCGTCGAGGTTCTCCTCGAGGCTGGTCGGGCGGCTTGCCTTGTTCCACGGCCAACGCTGCGAAACAGCGGGATCGAGACCGACGCCCGTGAACCACCGGTCAAGCGGCCAGCGCCCGGTGTTGCGCAGGATGGCCTCGATACCCTCGCGTGGGATCTTCTCGACCGGCTTGCCGAGGACGCACCCCACCGTCCGCCCGACCCAGGCTCCGCGGATCCGGTCGGCGTAGTCGTCGCCCGGCTCGGCGTAGACGTCCCCCGGCCGTGAGCCTTCGGCGCTCGGTTGCTGCGCCTCGATCGTCGCCTGGATATCGATCCAGTCGCTCGGTTCGCGTTCGACACCGGTCTCGGGGAGCGCGTCGAGCTCGCCGATCAGTATCGTCGCCAGGTCGCGGAGAGCGGGCGACACCACCTCGGGCGAGGCGCCGACGTAGGGCGGATCGGACGTGCCGCCCGCATCAACCCACCGGTGGTGTTGTTGCGAGACGTCCCGGCCTTCGCGCGCGGACTGCCAAAGCTCGTGCCGGACGAGGTCTTCCGGCTGGACCCAGGTGACGCGCATCGAGGAGGTCACCGGCCTCCCACCGTGGCACCGCTCAGTGTGGCCACCGCCTCGCTTCGTCGCTGCCAGGCGGCCTCGTCCGAGGTGAAGATCTCCTGTGCTACGTCGGCCATCGTCACCCCGGTGGAGCGCAGGTCCAGGCGAGAGTTGGTCCCCACCGTCTCGACCCACTCCACTGGAACGGAGGCCTCGCCTCCGAGGGCACCCGCAACAGCGCCCCCCATGGTGGCGATCGAGTCGGAGTCGCGGCCGTAGTTGGTGGCGGCGAGGACCGTCTTCCGGACGTCCCCTCCGGTCACCACGAGCAGTCCCAGAGCGACCGGAACCTCCTCGATCGAGCGAAGTCGACTCGGTCGACGCGAGTCCTGGTCCGGTTCACGGTAGGTCTCGCCGACCGAGTCGAACGGTCGGACTGCATTGCGCATCAACGGGATCGCCTTCCGCCAGTCCTGTCCTGGACGGGCGGCAGACACGCACGCTTCGACTGCGGATCGGGTGCCGTCGCGCGCCAGTCGGAGAGCCGCTGCGACGACCGAGTCGACAGTGGCATCCGGTGCCATCGCGGCCGCCACCGCAGCGGCGAACACGGCAGCGGCCTCGCGTCCGTAGCTGGACTGGTGCGCACCGGCGATCTCGACCGCTTCGGCGTAGGCACCGTCCGGGTCGGCAGCATTGGCGATCCCCACCGGGGCCATGTACATCGCTGCGCCGCAGTTGACGACGTTGCCGACTCCTGCTTCCCTCGGGTCGACATGCCCGTAGTGGAGCCGGGTCACCAGCCACTTCTCTGCGAGGAAGACGCGCAGCAGCGGAACGGTCTCCTTCTCCAGCTCGGGGATCCAGGTGACCTGCGTCATCATCAGCGGCACCAGGTCGTCGGCCATGTCGAAGGCCGTCAGATGCCGCCGGTTCTTGGCGTAGACGGACACGAGCAGGTTGGTCATCAAGGTGTCGTCGGTGACGTGCCCTTCGCCCTTGTGGTACGGGGACATCGGCTTGGCCGTGCGCCAGTCGGGCATGAAATAGTCCACGACCCCGTCAACGTATCCGCCGTAGCGGTGGAGGATCTCCTCGGCGCTCCGACCTTCCGTCGCGCCACCGATCGCATCCCCGACGGCGGCCCCCATCAGGGAGCCGACCGCCTTGTCCTGCAACGTGTTCATCACCACTCGTTTCGCGACGTGCGCGGTCAGGAGCTGATCTTCTTCCAGCCGTCCGTCAGTCGCTGCTGCAGGGCTGCCGAGTCGATCTTGCCAGCCAGGAACTCCTGGAACGCGGGGGTGGCGGTCTCGGACTTCCACTGCGGAAACTTGGTGGCCTTGTTCCACGGCGGGTCGACCAGGGAGGACGCCGAGCCGAGAATCGCGTCCCAGCCGTGCTTGCTCCCCAGGTCGGTCTTGACGATGGCGGCTGCCGAGGTGGACACGGGGATAAGCGCGTCACCCTCGGCGATCTTGGCGAGGTTCTCGGCCTTCATGAAGTACGCGATGAACTTCATCGCCTCGGCGGGGTGTTTGCTCTGCTTGGCGACGCTGAGGGTCTGCGGGTTGGCCGCCTGGTTCTGGTTCGTACCCTTCAGCAGCGGCAGCATGGTCCAGTTGAAGCCTTGCGGGGCCTTCGCCTCGATCTGCGCCTCGACGTAGTTGCCGGCCATGACCAGGCCGTACTTCCCGCCGAAGAACCCGGGGAGCACGTCCGTGCCGGACAGCGAGATCGAGTTGGGCGCCATGGTCTTGGCGTCGATCATCGCCTTCACACGGTTGGGGACTTCCAGCTCTTTGCTGGTGACGCTGATGTCCGGCTTGGTGTCGTCCCCGGAGAAGTAGGTGCCGTCGAAGGCCAGACCACTCGACATCAATCCGGCCGTCGGGGACTTCAGCCCCCACGCGAACCCGTAGACGTCGCCGCCGGTCGTCAGCTTTTTGGCGTTGGTCGCGAGGTCGTCCCACGTCCAGGGTGTGTCGGCGGTTGGGGGCGTGATGCCCGCCTTGCTCATCGACTCGGTGTTCGCGAAGAGGTTGTAGACCTGGGCGATCGTCGGGACACCGGTGATCTTGCCGCCGTAGGTGACGGACTTCCATACCGACGCAGGGACGTCGGACTTGAGCTCCGCTGGGATCAACGGCGTCAGGTCGGCGAGGAAGCCCTGACTGCTGAAGCCTGCGATGTCCGCGGACTCGTCGTGGATGATGTCCGGCGCCTGATTGCCCGCGAACTGGGTGACGAGCTTGTCGTGGACGGAGTTCGGGTCGACCTTCTGGTAGTCGATGTGGATGTCGGGGTTGGCCGAGTTCCACGAGTCGACGATTTTCTGGGTCGCCTTGACGGTCAGGTCCTGGAACGCATAGCTGGAGAAGGTCAGCGACACCTTCTCGCCCGGCGCGGCCGTCTGCGGCGCGTCGCCGGACGACGGGCTGCTGCTGCCGCTGATGCAGCCGGAGGTCATGAGGACCGTCGCGGCGATGGTGGCGACGGACACGGTGGCGAGTCGACGCTTCACGGTGTTTCCCTTCGGGGGTGAGGTTCTGGCGGATCGGTGGGAGGGGAGAGTCAGCCCTTGACCGAGCCGGACAACATGCCCGACACGAGCTTGCGCTGGATGATGGCGAAGATGAAGAGGCTGGGAAGGGTGGTGATCAGAGCCGTCGCTGCCAGCGGTCCGAGGTTGACCGAGCCCTCGGCTCCGACGTAGCGCGCGAGCAGAAGCGGAGCGGTCTGCAGACCGGGGTCCTGGATGATGACCAGGGCGAAGAAGAACTCGTTCCACGCGGAGATGAACGCGAACATCGACGTCGCCACCAGCCCGGGGACGAGCAGCGGGAAGATGATCCGGACCAGGATGTCGAACCGGTTCGCCCCGTCCGTCGAGGCGGCCTCCTCCAGGTCGCGGGGGATCGCGGCGACATAGCCCTGCAGCATCCACAGCGTGAAGGGCAGCGCCCACACGACGTAGACGATGACCAGACCCGGGAGAGTGTTGATGAGCCCGAGGTTCTTCAGCACGATGAACACGGGGATGACGATGAGGATGAACGGGAAGACCTGGCTCACCAGGATCCACCCGATTGCGACGTTTCGCACCGTGTTGCGGTAGCGCGCGATCGCGTATGCCGCCGGCAACGCGATCAAGGTCGTGATCACGGCAGTGGCCACGGCCACCACCAACGAGTTCCGTAGCGCGCTGGGCAGCTGGGTCTGCTGCAGCGCGACCCGGAAGTTGTCGAGCGTCCAGTCCGTCGGCAGCACCGTGGGCGCCAGTTTGGTCAGCTCGAAGGGCGACTTGAATGCGGTCGAGAAAAGCCAGAGCAGCGGGAACCCGAGGAAGACGACGTAGAGGAACAGGGCGGCATACTGGCTGACCCGCGTAGCGGGTTTGGTACGCATCACACCGCCTCGCGCAGCTGGCGCCACAGGTACGCGCCCATGATCGCCATGATCACGACGACCATCGCGTTGCCGAGGGCGGCGGCATACCCGAACTCACCGTTGCCGAACGCCCGTTGGTAGGCGAACAGCATAGGGAGCTGGGTGCGGCCACCGGGACCGCCCTCCGTCAGCACGTAGACCAGACCGAACGAGTTGAAGTTCCAGACGAAGTCGAGCGAGCTGATTGCGACCGCGATCGGTCGAAGGGCCGGCCAGGTGACGGTCACGAAACGTTGCCAGGCGTTCGCACCGTCGAGGGCCGCCGCCTCGTGCAGCTCGAACGGGGTGTTCTGCAGCCCCGCCAGCAGGGTGATCGTGGTCTGGGGCATGCCCGCCCACACACCGACGACGATGACGGCAGGCAGGGCCAGCTCGAAGCTCCCGAGCCAGTTGACGTTGGTGTCGATGATGCCGACGGCCTTGAGGGCGGCGTTGAGGATGCCGGCGTCCGGCAGGTAGATCAGCTTCCAGAGGATGGCAACGATGACCGACGGCATCGCCCACGGGACGAGTGCGAGTGGACGCACAAGCCACTGGAACCGCAGGCCGGCGTTGAGCAGCATGGCCAGGCCGAGCGCCAGCAGGAACTGCAGGATCGTGACCGAGAAAGCCCAGATCAGCCCGATCTTGAACGAGTTCCAGAACAGGTCGTCATGAAGCAGCCGGACGTAGTTCTCGAGACCGGTCGCGTGATAAGTGACCTGATAGCCGGCCTGGGCGTCGGTGAAGCCGAGCCAGATCCCGTTGGCCAGCGGGTAGACGCTGAAGATGACCACCGGTAGGAGGCTCGGTAGCAACAGGAACCACATGGCCCGTTGGTTGGCGCGGGTCCGCTTTCCCCTTGTCGGCGCAGGCTTACGCGGCGGCGCGGGGGCATCCGTGACGGCAGTCATGCGACCCTCCATCGACGACATTCTCGCGGGGGGAGTATGTCTGTAAACGTTTACAGGCTGACCTTGACGAGTTTGCCCTCAGCGCCGACGCGGTGTCAAGGACTGGGTGGTAACGACTCAGCGACGCTCGAGCAGGAACAGCGGGATGAGTCGCTGCGTGCGGACCTGGTACTCCGCGTACGGGGGAAATGCCTCCACCGCGCGTACCCACCAGTCGAACCGCTCCTTGCCCTCGAGCTCACGAGCTCGGGCGGGGAACGTCTCGGTGCCGGCCATGACCTCGATGTCGGGGTCGACGAGAAGGTTGTAGTACCACTGTGGCTGTTGGGGTGCACCGCCCTTGCTCGCGACGGCGATGAACTGGCCGTCGTGTTCGACGCGCATCAGCGGGACCTTGCGGACCGCGCCCGTCTTCGCACCATGCATGGTCAGCAGGATGACCGGCAGGTCCTGGATGTGCACCACGCTGGTGTCGCCGGCGGCCTCGATCTGCTCGACCTGCTCGCGCACCCAGTCGGAGGTGCTCGGGACGTAGTCACCCTCGGTCGTCATGACTCGATCCAACCATCCTGAGTTTCCCTGGCCGCCGTCCAGGGGCTGTGGACAAGTTCAGAGCCGTCGGCGCGGGAGAGGGCAGGGTGGTCCGCCATGACCTTCGAGGACCTGCCCAAGGACTGGGCCACACGACCCCTGACCGACCCCGAGATCACCGCCGACGTACTCGACCTGGTGATCCGCGACAGTGACCGCCGCGTCGGTTCGATCGGGGTCTTGATCTGCGGGCCCAGTGGGCGGCTCGTCCAGCCGGTCGTCATACCCGTCCCCCCAGGCGGCGTACCGCCCGGTGAGCACCGGCGCGTGTTGGACGTGGTGTGTCAGGGGGTCCTCGCTGGTCTCGGGAACGGCTGCCGTGGTGGTGTGCTCGTCGCGATCGCTCGGCTGTCCCACCCGTTCGTCACCGGCGAGGATCGCGAGTGGCGTGACGCGGCGCAGCGCAGCTGCGACGAGCACGGCGTCGACCTGCTCGGGACGTGGCTCGTCACCCGCACCGTGATCCTGGCGGTGGACCGTGGGGAGGGGCGGTTGCAGTCTGGTCGCGTGTCGGCGTGACGGTCAGAGGGCGACGCTTGCAAGTGGGGCAATCGGCCAGTCCGGTGCGGCGTCGGCGGGTCGGGCCGCCTCGTACCAGGCCGCGGCGCGAAGCACACCGATGTCGTCGAACCGGCGTCCCGCGATCTGGATACCAACCGTGCGACCGTCGCGGGTGAAACCGCAGTTCACCGTGGCCGCGGGTTGACCCGTCATGTTGTAGGGCGCCGTGAAGCCGATATGCGCCATCCCGAGATCCGGGGTGTCCAGTCCGCCGAAGGGCATCGGCCAGTCAGCCGGGAACGCGGCAACCGGGGCGACAGGAGACAGAACAATGTCGTAGGGGAGGGTGGCCCTGACCGTGGTGCGCTGAAGCTCGAGAATGGTCTGGTAGCAAGCAAGTACGCGCGTTCCTGAGATCTGTGCGGCAGGGTGGATCCAGCGTCGGATGAAGGGCAGCACGCGGTCGCGGCCATCCTGGTCGAGGGCGACGAAGTCGTTCCAGGAGCGGACTCTCCAGAAGGTGTCGAGATCCTCGATCATGCCGGGTCGCAGGAAGGGTTCGACAGTCTCGACCTGCGCACCGGCGGACTCGAAGAGCTCACCCGCGCGAGCGACAAGGGTCGCCACCTCCGGGTCGACCCTCATACCGACACCGGCGTCCAGATGCAGACCCACACGTAGCCCGTGCGGTTGCCTGAGCACCTCGTCGGTCCAGGGAAGATCCTCTGCCGGCGACGCGGTCCAGTCCCGCTCGTCAGGCCGAGCGATCACCGACATGAGCGTCGCGACGTCGCCAACCGTTCGGGTGATGGGTCCGGCGACTCGGCCGAGGTAGGGGTTGTCGAGGGCCACGCGCCCGGCGCTCGGCTTGAGTGTGGCGAGACCCAGCCAGGTACCCGGCAGCCGGATCGACCCTCCGATATCGGTGCCGACATGCAGCGGCGCGTAGCCAGCCGCACACGCGGCGCCGGCGCCGGACGAGGATCCGCCGGTCGTCCAGTCTGGGTTCCAGGGACTGCGGGTGACGCCGTGCAGGCTCGAGACGCCGGACGAGAGCATTCCCCAGTCGGGCATGACCGTCGATCCGAGGACAACGCCGCCCGCCTCGGAGATGCGCTCGGCGACGGGTGAGCTCCGGGTCGGAACCTGCGGGGTGACGCCGGCGCAGCCCAGCGGCATAGGGATGCCCGCTCGGGCGAGGTTCTCCTTGATCGTGACCGGGACTCCGTCGATGGGTCCAGCCGGTTTGCCTTGATGCCAACGGTTCTCGCTGGCGAGCGCTTCGTTCCTCGCGCCTGCGTCCGAACGAACCCAGAGCGCGTTGAGAACGGGCTCGTGGTCATCGACGACCTGGAGCGCGGCGTCGAGCACCTCGACGGGCGACAGCTCCCGAGCGCGGTAGAGGTCGACGAGCTGGGCGGCGCTGAGACAGGCGATCTCGTATGTGTCCCGCAAGCTGCCCTCCGTCTGCCGGTATGTGTGCGCTCGCCACTCTAGGCAGGTCGCCACACCGTCGGCTCGGGTCAGCCAGTCTCCGAAATCCTGTAGGGGGCGCCGACCTCGGCGTCGCGAGTGTCAACCGCGCCCTCGCGACCCGATCGCCCTCATACCTGCCATCGTACATCTGTTCGATCACGCGGGTTCGTTGGTCAACAACCCCACCGCCAAGGCCCGGTAACCCGGATGACGGGCTGGTCACGATCGATCAGGGCAGGGCACCGCGGACGCCTGGAGGGGGACGGCATACGACATGCTGGTCTGGCGCACCGAAGCGTCCTGAGGACATCCACGGAGGAGACATCGTGAGGTTCACCCGCTCAGCCCGGTTGGCGACCGCGGTCGCGGCGACCTCCCTCGTGCTGGTTGCCTGTTCGGCCGGCTCTTCCACCACGCCGTC
>NZ_JBDTKA010000056.1:0-9474 GCF_039935575.1 Lapillicoccus sp. | reverse complement strand
CCGGTCCCGGATCCAGGACGGGGTCAACGAGCTGGACTGCGGGGTGGCGCCGCTTGGCCGGACCCGGCGGGTCGGCGACGGGCGCAAGCGAGCCGAGGAGGCTGACCCGGCGCTGCTGCCGGCGCTGCTGCCGCTGGTCGAGCCGACCCGCCGCGGGGATCCGTGCTCGGCGCTGTCGTGGACCACACTGTCGGTGCGTCACTTAGACCGTATGGAGTGACCCGCTCGTGGTGAGGGGGTTGCGGGCCGGGCCCTCACTCACAAGATTCGTGGGTTACCGAGTAGGGGCTGCCTGCTCGGCCTATCCGACAGTTGTGGGAGGCCCCGGTGTTTACAGAGCGTACGAGTGTTGGTCTGGATGTGCATGTCCGGTCGGTTGCGGCGGCGGCGATCGACGGGGTGACTGGTGAGGTGTTCAAGGCGCGGCTGGTGCCGGCGCCGGAGGTGATCACCGCGTGGATCGTCGCCTTGGCGGGTCCGTGCGCGGTGGTGTACGAGTCCGGCCCGACAGGTTTCGGGTTGGCCCGGCCCTGCCGGCGGCCGGGATCCGGTGTGAGGTGGCGGCTGCTTCGAAACTGCAGCGGATCGCTGAAGGCGCGATGTCACCGGACAACCCGGTGGACGATCCACTGCATTACATCTACCGCGTCGAACGCCCATGACCCGGCCGTCTGCGCCCGGTCTGCGGCACGTCTGGTGGTCGGTGGTCTTGCGACGTATCTCGACGCCGCGACGGTGGCCGTGCAACTACGCCGAGTCCTCCCCGCACGACCTCCGACGTCGTCGGCACGGTTGTCCCCAAACGGATGGAGTACCGGGACAGTCACGGCGACGTGGTGTGGCTCGGGTGAAGCGGTCAGGGGCGTTCACGTGCGCATGCCGCGCGGTACGGGGGGCGCAGCGATGACCAACGTCGGCGGCGGTTGCGGCGTGCAACCGGTGACCCGCTGTTCGGTACGGAAGACGACAAGGTTGCGGTGCCCAGGACGGGCAGCCGAGGCGACGAGGAGGGCGTCATAGCCCTCGTGGTGGAGAGCGCCGCCGATGGCCTGGCAGGCCGGCCACTGTTGCTGGGTGGGCGACGGCGACGAAAGGCCGACCCGGGCGAGGCGCCGATCGTCGTCCAGCAGCGCCACCCGATCCAGGTCGATCCGCCAACGCCACAGCTCTCGCGGTAGAGCCTGGCCCGGTGGAAGTCCCGTGCCAGCCAGCGCCCTGTACCACTCTGCCCACGCAGTGTCGGGTTCGTCGGCGAGGTACCAGGCAGCGACGGTGGCGCCGCGCTGCCAGCGGCCGTCAGCCGGCTCGGGCGGTTCGTAGAGCGGGTCGCCGCCACCCGGGATGTGACGCACGAAGACGCCGTGAATGCTGCCCGTGTCGACGTCGAGGGACAACACCTACGAGACGGGCATGCCCTCGAGGGACGCGACGAGCCGGGACACGGTGCGGTAGTCGCCGGCCCGGATGACGTCGACCGGACGCCGGTCATCGAGGCGCTCGATCGGCTTGACCAGCCAGATCGGGATGTAGGCCGCCTGCATGACCTGCGCGAGCCGCTCGACCAGGGACGTGAGCTCCAGCGCCCGTATTGCGTGGACACCGGCCGGCGCCCGCGTTCCGCGCAGCCACCGCCGCGCACTGCTGGGGTCACCGCCAGTCGCCTCGGCCAGATGTGCGGCAGTGAGGTTGCCAAGCTTCGCGACGCGCACGATCTCGGCCGCCAAGGAGGCATGAGCGACGGCTGTCATGGATCAACACTACCGTGGTCGCACGGAAAACGCGCGCAGAACGCCCACTGGCACTCGTCGAGTGCCCCTGTCACGGATCGACGTCTGGGACGACCTTCGGCTTCAGTTCGTGGCTGCGAAAATGGCGGCCCCGACTCACCTAATGTGCTCGCGAAGTGGGGCGCGTGCCTCACGGGAGAAGTGCTCGCGAAACCTGGGTCTCTGCCTCGAGCGCTGCGGTGTCCTTGGGGATGGGTTCAAGGTTGTCGATGGCGACACGTCATGAGATCACGAAGAGGTACGCGAAGGAGTATGCGCGCGCTTCGAAGAAGGGCCGGGGCCGGATGCTCGATGAGCTCGTCGCGGTCACGGGCTGGTCGCGGGCCAACGCCCGGCGGGCGACCGCTGCTGCGGCCAAGCGCAGGGGCCCGGCCCGGGCGGCCCAGCGCAAGCCACGGGCGCGCACCTACGGGTATGACACCCTCAAGGTCCTGGTCGAGGTGTCGACGTTGATCGGGGAGCCGTGCGGGAAGTACCTGGCCCCGATCATGGCTGCCACCCTGGCGCAGCTGGAGGCCTTCGGTGAGCTGGACAAGGTCGCTGGCCGGCTCACCGCTGCGGTGCGCGTCCAGCTGGTGACGATGAGCCCGGCCACCATCGACCGAATGCTCAAACCCACCAAGGATGCCCGCTACCCGGCGGCGAAGTCCGCGACCCGTCCCGGAGCCACGTTGCGTTCCTCGATCATGGTGCGCCAGTCGATGGACGAGATGGAGCAGGCGCCAGGGTTCTTCGAGATCGATCTGGTCGCGCACTGCGGGCACACCCTCAAGGGCGAGTTCGCGTGGACCCTGACCGCGACCGATGTCTACTTGGGGTGGACTGTGAACATCGCGATCCGCAACCGGGCCCATGCCCGGGTCGTAGACGCGATCGAGGAGGTCCTCGAGCGGTTGCCATATCCGATGGTCGGGTTGGACTGTGACAACGGCGGAGAGTTCATCAACCATGCACTGATCAGCTGGTGCGCGCAGCGGACCATCTTCATGACCCGCGCGAGGGCGCACACCTCCAACGACAACGCCCACGTCGAACAGAAGAACGGCGACATCGTGCGCAAGTCCGCCTTCCGCTACCGCTACGACACTCCCAAGGAGCTCGCCCTGCTGAACGAACTCTGGGGCTACGTGAAGACCCCCTACCAGCGACTCATCGACGAGCCCGACTTCCTCGACACCGCAGCCGCATCCCGGCTCACGGCCGTGTACGAGCAGACGAACCCGGCCGATCTGACCCGGAACATCAACCGCATCCAGCAGGCCCTGATCACCTCAGCCAAGGACAAGACCCTCGCCCTCACAGACCAAGTTTCGTGAGCAAACTACGTGAGGCACGCACACCCCGTTTCGCGAGCACATTGACATGAGGCACCACGTCGGGGACATCCCGGATAGATCAAGGAGCGTTGGCGACGAGGACAGCCGGGTCCGCTCTCCCGATGCCTGCTCGACTGTTCATTGACAGTGGTGCGGCCGCTTCAGCTCGGGCCGATCACTGACCGCCAAGGATGTTCGGTCGGTCCACCAGCTGCGGCGTCAGGGCCAGCCACTGTTCTGCGGTGATGCTGTGGCTTCCCTCGGCCAGGCGAACAGCGATCGACGTGGTCCGCGCACTGATCGGGCTGCTGCTCCAGCCGACGTAGGCCACCAGTCCCGGTGCGGGCTCCCAGGCCACGGTGCCGTTGCCACCCTGCACGGTGGACGCGACAGCTGGAGACCCGTGCACCGTTCCGACTGGTGTGACATCGACGCCGTACAAGGCGTCCTCGAACCCGCCACCCGAGGTCATACCGGTGTAGGTGAAACCTAGATCACCGTCGTTGTAGCGGATCTCGTGCACCAGCGGCAACCGTGCCGGGGACGGGTCGGCGACGGTAAACCGCGGTAGCGGCGCGACCTTGGGGTGACCATCAACGACCGTGGTCGACTCCGCGATCCTGGTGAGGTCGCTTCCCGGAAGGTCGCCGCGGATGCGGGCGGACTGGCCCGCCAGTGGCCACACGATGAAACCAGGACGCCCGAATCCCTGCACCGACCCGACCTGGACCGGCGATCCAGCGCCTTCCTTGGTCGGGTCCACGGGATACGTGACGACGGCGCCGTGGTGTCCCAGGGAACCGTCGTCACGGCGCACTACGACAGTCCAGGCCCCACCGGCCGCGGCAGCATCGCGTGCTGTCAGCGCATACCCCTTTGTCGGCTCGTCGAGAACCAGCCCTCCGAACGGGGGAAGCGCGGTCTCGACCACAACGGGGGGCAAGCTCGGCAGCGATGACGCGGAGGTGGTGTCCTGACCCGAGCCCGCAGAGGTTGCTCGGGCTGTGGCGCCCTCCCCCGACGGGGTACCCAAAATCCTGCTCATCAGGAGCACAACCAGCCACGCAACCACGAGGACACCAACGAACCCGAGCAGCCGACGGGCCCGGCTCCCCGACAGCGCGGCATCGGACCCCCTCTGGGGTTCACTCACCAAGCCAGTGTTCCACCGCCATACGGGTGGCGGGCCTGGATACGTCAAGCCGCCTGGGCCGGGACCTTGGGCCCTATGCGCCATGGAGCGTGCAGGGTGAAGTGGTTTGGTGACCAAACATGCTCCCGGGCCCAGAGCGCTTGCCTTGGCGGGGCTGGCGATCGCCGCACTGCTCACCGGTTGCACGTCACCGGGCTCCAGCACCCCGGGCACCATGATGGGTGGACAAGCGGACTCAACCACCCCGGGCACGATCATGGGTGGTCAGGCGGACTCAAGCACCCCGGGCACCATGATGGGTGGACAAGCGGACTACCACTTCTCCCCCCTGAGCTGTGCCGCTCCGGCCTCGCGGCCGGGCACCACGGTCACCGTGGTCCTCGCGGACATGGGGATGACACAGATGATGGGCGGCGACGCGCCAATGGGCGCCCGGATGATGCTGCACGCGACCCCCGGGGCCGTGGCCCAGGGCCAGGTTAGCCTGGTCGCGGAGAACCTGGGCTGGCGCACGCACGAGCTCGTCGTCCTGCCGTTGGGGCAGACCGCCGCAGCGGGTCAGCGGGTGCCCGACGCGGATGGGAAGGTCGACGAGTCGGGGAGTCTGGGTGAGGCGTCCGCCTCCTGCGCCGGGGGGTCAGGCACGGGAATCGACTCGGCTGCGGTCGGCTGGGTGACGATCCATCTCGCCCCTGGCCGGTACGAGCTGGTCTGCAACCTCAAGAACCATTACGCCAACGGCATGTACCAGGAGCTCGACGTCCGCTGAGCGGCTCAGTGGCGTGGTGCCGTTGCCGACCGGTCGTCAGCCGTTCGGTGCTGATGCCGGCCGTCATCCTGCCGGCTGAGGGCGCCGCATCTCAGGGTAGGAGGGGTCCGTTGACGGCCGCCCAGACGAGACCCCCGCCCACGCCGAGCGCCAGGCTGAGAGACGCGGTGGCGACGGCGGTAGCCGATGACCAGCGCCCGCCCGTCGCGGTTTGGCGGCGGCCCTCGGCGCCGGGGTCCGGTGGCTTTGAGACGGCGGGGATGATCCAGCGCAGGTAGTAGAAGAGGCTGATGAGGCTGTTGAGGAAGACAGTGACGGTGAGCCAGGCCATCCCGCCGTCCCAGGCGGCGGTGGCGGTGGTGAGCTTGCCAACGAACAGGACGGTCGGTGGGGTGCCGACGAGCCCGAGCAGCGCGACCAGCAGGGAGCCCGCCAGCCACGGCTGGGTGCGCGACAGTCCCCTGTAGTCGGCGAGGTCCCGCCTGTCGGGTAGCGCGGTGGTGACGGCGAAGGCGGCGATGTTGGTGATGGTGTAGCCGAGCAGGTAGAGCAGCAGGGAGGGTAGGGCGAGGGTTGTGCGGGTGGCCACGGCCAGGGGCACGAGTAGGTAGCCGACCTGGCTGACGGTCGACCAACCCAGCATTCGGCGCGGGTCCTGCTGCCAGAAGGCGGCCAGGTTGGCCAGGGTCATGCTTGTGACGGCGAGTATGGCGATGAGGAGGGGCCAGGCGACGGTGTCGGGGAGCACGATGACGAGGCGGTAGAGCGCGACGATGGCCCCGATCTTGGGCACGGTGGTCAGGAAGGTGGCGACGGTGCCGCCCGCGCCTTGGGCGGCGTCGGGCACCCAGAAGTGGGCTGGTACCCCACCGGCTTCGAACATCAGGCCGGCGACGACGGCGAGTAGTCCGGCGGCGACGGCGGCGGGGGGTGCGGCGGCGAGCCGCTGGGCGAGGTCGGTGTGCAGGGTGGTTCCGGTGACGCCGTAGAGCAGGGTCACCCCGAGCAGCAGCACGATGCCGAACAAGGCCCCCATCAGGTAGGTCTTCATCGCCGCCTCGGCGCCGCGGGGGGTGCGCGCCAACCCGATCAGCCCGTAGAGCGGGATGCTCGCGAGCAGGAACGCAACTGCGAGTACGAGCAGGTCGTGGGCGCCGGCCAGCACGACGGTGCCGGTGGTGGCGAACAGCAGGAGGGCGTAGGTCTCGCTTTCGCGGGCTGACCCGGTGAGCTCGTCACCGGCGACGCCGAGCACGAGCAGGGCCCCGAGGGCGGCGGCGATACGGGCGACGCCGGTGGCGGTGTCGACGGCGTAGGTGCCGTCGAAGGCCGCCTGGGGGGTTCCAGTGAGCGCGGCCGCCGACACGGCGATGCTGGCGACCAGCGCGACTGCGGCGATGATTCGGGTGACCCATTGGCGGTCCCGGGCCAGGAAGGATCCGCTTATGAGCGCGGCCAGCCCGCCGGCGAACAGCAGGATCTCGGGCAGCAGCAGCAGCGGCCGCATGGAGGTCTCCACGGGTCAGCGTCCGAGCAGGCTGACGACGGTGGAGGCGGCCGGTTCGATGACCTCGAGCAGCGGCGCCGGGTAGACGCCGATGAGCAGCGACAGAGCCAACAGGATGCCGGTCGCCCCCACTTCGCGTCCCCGTAGGTCGGTGAACCCGACTGCTTTGCCGCTCAGCTCGCCGGTGAAGACCCGTTGCAGGGCCCGCAGGAACAGCGCGGCGGTGATGAGGATGCCGAGCAGCGCGACCGCGGTGACCGGGGCCACCGCGATGGCGCCGGTGAAGATCTGGAACTCGGCGATGAACCCGGACAGGGCGGGAAGGCCGAGAGAGGCGAACGCCCCGACCGCGAACAGCCCCGCCAGGCGCGGCGCGGCCCCCGCCAACCCGCCGAACTGACCCATCTCGTAGGTGCCGGCCCGGTCGTGCAGGGTGCCGGCGAGCAGGAACAGGGCGCCGGTGACCAGGCCGTGACTGACCATCTGGGTCACCGCCCCGGTGACCGCGATGTCCCTGGCCTGGGCGGTGTCGCCGGCGACGAGGCCGGCGGCGCCGACCGCCACAACGATGTAGCCCATGTGGTTGACGGAGGTGTAGGCGATCATCCGTTTGAGGTTGTGCTGGGCCAGGGCGACGAGCGCGCCGTAGAGCACCGAGACGAGCCCGACCACGATGATCACCCACGCCCAGGCCCGCCAGGCCTGCGGCAGCATCGGCATGCCGATCCGTACGAAGCCGTAGGTGCCCATCTTGAGCAGCACCGCGGCGAGGACGGCCGAGCCGACGGAGGAGGCGTCGGTGTGCGCCGGCGGCAGCCAGGTGTGAAAAGGCACGGTCGGGGTCTTGACGGCGAGGCCGAGCAGCACCGCGGCGAGCACGAGGCCACCGGGCAGGCCTTGGCCGGAGAGGGGCAGCTGGGCGGTGAGCTCGAGCATGTCGAAGGTGTGCGGTTTGGCGTAGACGTAGAGGCCGATGAATCCGACGAGTAGGGCGAGGGAGCCGAGGAAGGTGTAAAGGAAGAACTGCAGCGCCGACCGGGCCGCGTTCGCGTGCCCCCAGCCGGCGATAAGGAAGTACATCGCGACGATCGACAGGTCGAAGAAGACGAAGAAGAGGATGAGGTCGGCCGAGACGAACAGGCCGAGGCTGACGCTCTGCAGGAAGAGCAGCAGGGCGGCGTGCAGCCGGGGCCGGTTCGCCTGCCGCAGCGAGTAGACCGCGCAGGCGAGGAACAGTACGGCCGTCATGGCGAGCAGTGGCAGCGACAGCCCGTCGATGCCGACGTGGTAGCTGCTGCGCACCCCGGGGATCCACTCCACCTTCTCGTCGAGCGCCAGCCGTCCGGGCGACGGCGGTTGGTAGCGGGCCCAGACGAGCGCGACGAGCACCACCTCGACGGCGGCGACAACGAGCCACAGCCACCGGGCCGCGGCGCCGTCGATCCGCGGCACCGCGGCCAGCACGACCGCGGCCACCAAGGGCACGAAGACCAGCAGGCTGAGCACGTTCACCTCACCATCGCAGGAAGCAGAGGAAGCAGGAGCAGCAGGAGCAGGACGGCCAGCACCGCCACCGCCTGCAGGTAGTACTGATGCAGCTGACCGGTCTGCGGCCGGCGGGCGAGCCGCCCGAGCCGTCGAACCCGACCGGCCAGCCGGTGCACGGCGTCGTCCAGGAGCTCGTCGAGGCCCGCTGCGACGCCGGCCAGCCCGCGGGCGCCAGATGTTCTGCCGAGCCTGCCGTGCTCAGGCTGCGCCGCGGAGCCCGAGGCCCGCGTCACCCCGGTCACTGTTCCGGCCAGCATCCACACGGCATCGTCGAGTCGAGAGTCGACCTGGTCGAGGCCGCGGGCCAGGGCCAGGGTCGGGTCGACGACGACGCGGTGGGCGGCCTGTTCGAGGCCAAGCCAACCGGCGGCCCAGGCGGGTGAGGGGGTTCCCCACCGCCAGACCGCAAGCACGACCGCTGCCGCGATCAACCCGGAGACCGTCAGCTCGAAGACTGAGGCGCTGACGTCGTTGGCTCCGCCGACCGCACGGGCGACCGCGTCGGCCAGTGGGGGCAGGGCGAGCAGGCCGAGGAGCGCGGCTCCGGCGGCCAACGGCAGCAGCGGAATCCGTTGCCATGGGTTCACCTCACGGGGGCCGTGCTCCTCCTCGTCGAGGTGGGAGCGGGCTTCGGCCGCCTCTGCTGTGGAGGGCCGGCGCCAGATGACGACAACGATCTTGGCCGCGTAGGCCGCCGACAGGGCCGCGGCGGCGAGCCCGGCGGCGTACAGCCAGGGGGAGGTTTCGAGCGCGGCGGCGAGCACGGCATCCTTGCTGGCCCACAGCGAGAGCGGCGGGAGGCCAGCGAGCGACATCGCGGCGATGGTGGCGGACCAGCCGACGAGTGGCCAGCGGCGGGCGACCCCGCCCAGGGCGGCCAGGTGCTTGGTGCCGAGCGCGGTCAGCCACGCCCCGGCGGCCAGGAACAGCAGCGCCTTGGTGGCGGCGTGCGCGACGAGCTGCGCGGTGCCGCCGGCGACGGATCCGACCCCGGCGGCGAGCACGACGAAGCCGAGCTGGGAGGCGGTGGAGGCGGCGAGCAGCTGCTTGAGGTCGCTCTGGGCGAGGGCGACGGCGCCGAGGCCGAGCGCGGTCAGCACGCCCGCCCACGCGGTGACGGTGGGCGCCCAGATGGTTGCGGCGAGCAGCGGTTCGGCGCGCAGCAGCAGGTAGCCGCCCATGGCCACCATCGCGGCGGAGTGCAACAGGGCACTGACCGGGCTGGGGCCCTCCATTGCGCCGGACAGCCAGAACGAGAACGGCAGCTGGGCCGCCTTGCCGAGGGCGGCGACGAGGATGCCGGCCGCGATCACGTCGCGCCAGCCCGCCCCGGCGCCGGCGCCGGGGCCGGATGCGGTGGCTAGGTTGCCGAGCGAGAGTCCGGCTCCGGCGGC
>NZ_JBDTKA010000055.1:0-6182 GCF_039935575.1 Lapillicoccus sp. | reverse complement strand
GGTGAGCACACCGGCACCCACCTGGACGCGCCGGTGCACTGGATCTCCGGACGCGACGGAAAGAGCGTCGACGAGCTGGCTCCGGCGCGACTGGTCGGCCCTGCCGTAGTCGTGGACTTCACCGCCGAGACCGAGTCCGACCCCGACTTCCTGCTCGATGCCGAACACCTGGACGCCTACGTCGCCGATCACGGCCCTCTGCCGAAGGGCTGCTGGCTGCTGTTCCGCACCGGCTGGAGCAGGTACGGCTCCGACGCCTCGGCGTTCGCGAACGCCGACGACATCGGCCCGCACACGCCCGGCGTCACGGTGGCCGGCGCCCAGTGGCTGGCAGCGTCGCCGATCAGCGGATTCGGGGTGGAGACGGTCGGTATCGACGCGGGTCAGGCCGCGAGCCTGGATCCAGCATTCCCAGCGCACTACTTCCTCCTCGGAGCGGACAAGTACGGGATCACCCAGCTGCAGAACCTCGACCGGCTGCCGCGCACCGGTGCCGCCGTGGTCGTGAGTCCGCTGCCGATCGTTGGCGGCTCGGGCTCGCCGGCCCGTGTGTTCGCGCTGGTTCCGAGGTGAGCGAGGCAGACGCCCGATCTGACCACGACGGCAGGCCCGCCCGTACCGTCGCGACGGCGGTCGGCGCCCGGTTGGCCGAGCTGGGCGTCGGCGCCGCGTTCGGCGTGGTCGGCAGCGGCAACTTCGAGGTGACGAATGCGCTCGTGTCGGCCGGGGTGCCGTTCGTCGCGGCCCGACACGAGGGCGGCGCGGCGTCGATGACCGACGGCTACAGCCGACTCTCGGCGCTGCCCGGCGTGCTCACCGTGCACCAAGGCTGTGGCCTCACCAACGCGATGACCGGCATCGGTGAGGCCGCCAAGAGTCGGACGCCGATGATCGTGCTGGCCGCTGACACCGCCGGTTCGGCCGTGCTGTCGAACTTCCGCATCGACCAGGACGCGCTGGTCCGAAGCGTCGGCGCGGTCTCGGATCGGGTGTACGGCCCGGCGTCTGTGATCGCTGACGTCGACCGGGCGTACCGAACCGCCGTCCACGGCCGCCGCACCGTCGTGCTGAACCTGCCGCTCGACGTCCAGGCGGCGCCGGCTCCCGCTTCCGGTGGTAGGGCCACCCTGCCGGTTTCGCTTCCCGTGCGGCCGGCGACCGACGCGGTGAGCGCGCTGGTCGCGATGATCGAGACAGCCGAGCGGCCGGTGTTCGTCGCGGGGCGCGGCGGTCGCGGGGCGGGGCGCGAGATCGCCGCCCTTGCCGAGCGCGCCGGAGCCCTGGTGGCCACCTCGGCGGTCGCGAACGGGCTCTTCGAGGGCGAGGAGTTCCGGCTGGGTATCTCCGGCGGCTTCTCGTCACCGTTGGCCGCCGAGCTCATCGCGGGCGCCGACCTCGTCGTCGGCTGGGGCTGCGCCCTGAACATGTGGACGATGCGACACGGCACGCTGATCGGTGAGGGCACTCGCGTCGTCCAGGTCGACGACGACGACGCGGCGCTGGGTGCGCATCGCCCGGTCGACCTCGGCGTTCACGGCGACTGTGCGGCGACCGCTCGCGACGTCGCCGCTCTTCTCGGCTCGGGGCGGACGGGATACCGCACACCCGAGGTCGCCGAGCGACTACGCACGTCGAGATGGTGGAACCAGACTCCGACCGAGGACCTCTCCACCGCCGACCGGATCGACCCGCGGGTCCTGTCGAGCGAGCTGGACAGGCTGCTCCCGGCCGAACGGGTGGTTGCCATCGACTCGGGCAACTTCATGGGCTACCCCAGCGCCTACCTGCGGGTGCCGGACGAGTACGCCTTCTGCTTCACTCAGGCGTTCCAGGCCATCGGCCTCGGGTTGGCCAGTGGGATCGGCGCGATGCTCGCCCAGCCCTCGCGCCTGGCCGTTGTCGGCACCGGTGACGGCGGCTTCCTGATGGCGATCTCCGAGCTGGAGACCGCGGTCCGTCTGGGCCGGCCGATGATGATCGTGGTGTACGACGACGCGGCCTACGGCGCCGAGGTGCACCACTTCGGGGCAGCCGCGAACCTGTCGACGGTCACCTTCCCCGACACCGACATCGCCGCTATCGCCCGCGGCTATGGCGCCACCGGCGTGACCGTGCGCACCGTTGCCGACCTGGCCGACGTCGAGAAGTGGGTCGTGGACCAGATCGGCGTCCTCGTCGTCGACGCCAAGATCGCCAGTGACGGCGGCTCGTGGTGGCTGGCGGAGGCCTTCAGGGGACATTGAGCCGAGGCTGTTTCGCGGGCCTGCCTGCGAGCCTTGGCGAATCCTTGACGGAGGTCACCGAGGCGTCACACAATGCAGCATGTCCCGCGCGCTGCTCGCCCGGCATCCGCGTACCTCCACCGTGGACGTCGACCAGGCGCGCGACGAGGTTGCGGCGACCTTCTGCCCTCACGGGCTCACCTTGACCCGGCCCGGCGCCCGGCTGGACATGGCGCACAACGCCGCGGTGATCGGCCAGGACGTTGTTCTGAACTACCTGCGCTACGGCGATGAGGTCCGGATCACGCCCGGTACCTTCGAGAAGTTCTTCTTGGTCCAGGTGCCGCTGGCCGGGTCGGCACGGGTGCGGGTAGGTCAGCGCGAGGTCGCCTCTGATCGCCGGCACGCCTCGCTCGGGTCGCCTACCGAGCCGGTGGACATGGTGTGGTCCGACGGTTGCGAGCAGCTGCTCATCTACATCCGCCGCGACGCCGTCGAGCAGCTGGCCGCGACGGAGCCGGGCAGGACGTCGACCGTGGTGTTCGACCCCCTGGTGGACCTCGCTGCCGACGGCATCCGAGACTGGATGCGGTTGGTGGCCCTGGCCCTCGACGACCTCGACTCGGGCGGTGGCCTGTTCGACTCCGACCTGGTCGCGAGCCACTACGAGCAGGCGTTGATCGCCGGCCTGCTCGCCGTCCAACCCAACACCAGCTGCACCGTCACTCGCAGCGTCGAGGTGCGATCACGTGCTGTGCGTATGGTCGTCGACCTCATCGAGGCCGAGCCCGAGCGCCCGTGGCGGCTCGCGGACCTCGCCGCTCACGCCGGCGTCTCTCCCCGCTCCCTGCAGGCGGCGTTCCGCCGAGACCTCGACCTCACCCCGCTGAACCACCTACGTCGCATCCGCCTCGACCGCGCTCGGCGTTCCCTGCTGGCCGCCGACCCGGCGAGCGTCTCCGTCGCCGACGTCGCCGCCCGGTGGGGCTTCTTCCACCTCGGCCGCTTCGCTCAGGCCTACCGCGCGCTCTACCACGAGCCGCCGTCTCGGACGCTCGCCCGCTGAGCTGCTGCCCACGTGAGCCCGGCTCGGCGCTCGTCCCGCCTGTGACCGTGGGGTCAGGACCAAAGACCCCGTGTCCTCCCACGCGTTCCGGGCCAGTCTGGAACCATGCAGCGTCTGAGCCCCCTTGATGCCTCCTTCCTCCACCTCGAACGGCAGGTACAACAGCTCAACGTCGGATCGGCGCTCATCTTCGAAGGCCCGGCGCCCACCTACGACGAACTGTGCCTGGCCGTCGATGCCCTGCTTCCTAAGTTCCCGCGCTACCGCCAGCACGTGCGCGGAGTCCCGCTCGACCTCGGGCTCCCGGTCTGGGTCGACGACCCCCGGTTCCAGCTTCGCAACCACGTCGGCCACCGGAGACTGCCCTCACCGGGCACCGACGATGCGTTGCGCACGCTGGCGGTCCGCCTGATCTCGCAGCCACTCGACCTCGACCGGCCCCTGTGGCACACGTGGCTCGTCACAGGCCTTGACGGCGAGCGCTTCGCTCTTGTCAACACCAACCACCACGCGATGATCGACGGCATCTCCGGCGCTGACATCATCAGCGTGCTGCTGACGACGACTCCCCGGACGCCGCCGCGCCAGACGCAGCCCGAACCGTGGGCTCCACAGCCCGAGCCGTCTGCGGCGCGACTCGTCACGGGCGCCCTGGTCGAGCTCGGCTCGAGCCCAGTTCGGGCCGTGCGGGCGCTCGCTCGGGCCCTGCGCCCCAACGCCATTCCCCAGAGTGTGACCGAGGTGGTCGGCATGGCTCGCCTCGGGGAGCAGATGGCCCATCTCGAGTTCGGGCTCAACGGTCCACTCGGCCCGCGCCGCGACTGGCGCTGGGTGCGTGCCGGCCTCGACGAGGTCAAGGCTGTCAAGAACTATCACGGCGGGACCGTCAACGACGTAGTGCTCGCGGCCATCGCGGGAGGGTTCCGCGCCCTGCTGTGCTCCCGTGGCCAGTCCGTCGAGGGGCGCACCGTGCGCACCATGGTCCCGGTGTCGACCCGTCTCACCGACGAGCGCGGCGCTCTGGGCAACCAGGTGTCTGCAGTGTTCGCGGACCTGCCTGTAGGACAGGCGGATCCGATCGAGCGACTCCGCGAGGTGTCAGCCCAGCTGCATACCCTCAAGACCGGCGGCACGGCTCTGGGTGTGGACGCTCTCCTCGGCGCCGCCGACCTGTTGCCCGCCAGCCTCTACGCCCTCGGCGTCAAGGTGTGGGCGCACAGCCCGCAACGCGCCTTCAGCACCGTGACGACCAACGTCCCCGGCCCGCAGATGCCGCTCTACCTGCTGGGACGCCGGATGACCGACCTCTATCCCTACATCCCGCTCGGCGCGGACCTGCGCATCACCGTCGGCATCGCGTCGTATGCCGGCGGGCTGGCTTGGGGTGTCACGGGTGACCACGACTCCGTGCCCGACCTGCACGTGCTGTCCGATGGCATCGAGTCGTCGATGGCCGAACTCATCTCCCTCACTCCTCCTTCGACCCGCTCTGAGGTGCCTCGTGCTCGAAACGGCTGAGCCTGCCCACTACGTTCCTGCCCCTGAGGACACCCTCACAGACGACGTGTTCGCCAACGCCCGCGACCACGGGCCCGAAGTCCGCTACTCGCGCCGCGTCGCTGACGAATGGATGCCGGTCTCGCATGCGCAGCTCGCCACGAGGGTGACCGACGTTGCGGCCGGCCTGATGAGCTGGGGCCTGGCCCCCAGTGACCGGGTCGCGATCATGGCGGGTACCAGCTTCGAGTGGATGGTGTGTGACTTCGCGATCTGGACCGCCGGCGGCGTCACCGTACCGATCTATGAGACGTCGTCTGCCGAGCAGGTCGAATGGATCCTTCAGGACTCCGGCGCGGTCGGCGTGTTCGTCGCCGACGCAGAGCGAGCAGAGATCGTCGCGTCGGTTCGCACGACCCTGACCGACCTGCGGACCGTGTGGTCCATGGACGCCGACGGCCCCATCAGCGCCACCGACACCCAGCGCCTCGACGAGCTCGTGACCTCGGGCGACGGCGTCGACAGGACGGAGGTCGAGGCTCGCCGAACGTCACGCACGAGCAACGACCTGGCCACGATCATCTACACCTCGGGTACGACCGGCCGCCCCAAGGGCTGTGTCATCACCCACGCCAACCTGCTGTGCCAGATCCACAACGTCGTGGCCGCCAAGAACGTCACCGAGCTGGTGTTCAACGACCGGACCACGACGCTGCTCTTCATCCCCGTCGCGCACATCCTCGCCCGTACGATCCAGCTGACCGCCGTTCACAGCCGAGTTCACCTGGCCCTGAGCAATGACGCCAAGCGGGCCCCGTCGCTCCTCGTCGACTTCACGCCATCGGTCATCCTCGCCGTGCCCTATATCTTCGAGAAGATCTACAACACGGCGAAGCACCGGGCCGCAGCCGAGAAGAAGGGCTGGATCTTCGGCCTGGCGGAGGCCACCGCCACGGACTACAGCACGTCGCTCGACCGGGGCGGGCCAAGCCTGCTGTTGCGCCTGCGCTACAACCTGTTCGACCGCCTGGTCTACCGCAAGCTCCGAGCCGCCGTCGGCGGTCGGGTCGACTACATCGTCAGCGGTGGGGCGCCCCTGGGGGCCCGCCTGGGTCACTTCTTCCGTGGCGTCGGGATCAACCCGCTCGAGGGGTACGGCCTGACCGAGACATGCGCGGGGGTCACGCTCAACGTCCCGGGGCAGCAGCGGATCGGGACAGTCGGACGGCCGGTGCCGGGCTGTTCGGTGCGGATCGCGGACGATGGCGAGGTGCTGCTCAAGGGCGGTGTCGTGTTCGGGGGCTACTGGAACAACGAGGAGGCCACCAGAAAGGCCTTCGATGACGATGGCTGGTTCCGCAGCGGCGACATCGGTTCGCTCGACGACGACGGCTACC
>NZ_JBDTKA010000054.1:0-22758 GCF_039935575.1 Lapillicoccus sp. | reverse complement strand
CCGATGTGCGGCGTCTGTCTGGAGGTGGTCTCGGCTGGGTACACCATTCGAAGACGTGGCTGTTGGTGGGCTGCAGCCAGACCCGCTCCCGGATTCCGGGCGAGGTGACTTGACGAACTGGAGAGGCGACCGGCAATGAAGGCGTTGACGTGGCAGGGCAAGCGGGATGTGCGGGTAGAGGAGGTGCCGGACCCGGTTCTCGAGGAACCGACCGATGCGATCGTCCGGGTGACGTCGACGGCGATCTGCGGTTCCGACCTGCATCTCTACGAGGTCCTGGGGGCCTACCTGAGTCCCGGCGACATCCTCGGTCACGAGGCGATGGGCGTCGTGGAAGAGGTCGGTGAGGAGGTGACGCACATCCGACCGGGTGACCGGGTCGTGTTGCCGTTCAACATCTCCTGCGGCAGCTGTTTCATGTGCGACCGGCAGCTGTACGCGCAGTGCGAGACCACTCAGGTCCGAGCAGCGGGCAAGGGGGCGGCCCTTTTCGGGTATACCTCGTTGTACGGGTCCGTCCCCGGAGGGCAGGCACAGTATCTGCGGGTTCCGCAGGCTCAGTTCGGACCGATCAAGATCCCGGACGGGCCACCCGACGAGCGGTTCCTCTACCTGTCCGACATCCTGCCGACCGCCTGGCAGGCGGTGCAGTATGCCGATGTCCCCGCCGGCGGGACGCTGGCCGTCCTCGGTCTGGGCCCGGTGGGTCAGCTGGCTGTCCGGATCGCCCGTCACCTGGGTGTGGAGCGGGTGATCGGGGTGGACCTGGTGCCCGAGCGGCTGCAGCTGGCTCGCGATTGGGGCTGTGAGGTCGTCGACCTGACCGACGTCGACGAGAGAGGTGGCTCCGACAGCTCTGATGGGGTGGCGTCGGCGTTGTTGGATCTGACGTCGGGACGCGGTGCTGACGCTGTCATCGACGCGGTCGGGATGGAGGCGCACGGTTCCCCGGGCGCCAAGGCCGCTCAGACAGCCGTAGGGATGCTCCCGGACGTGCTCGCGAGACCGCTGATCGACCGGTTCGCGGTCGACCGGCTCAACGCACTGAACACGGCCATCAAGGGAACCCGCCGGGGCGGGACCGTCTCCGTCAGCGGCGTCTATGGCGGCGAGGTCGACCCGATGCCCATGATGGAGATGTTCGACCGTGGCCTGCAGCTGCGGATGGGTCAGTGCCACGTCCACCGGTGGAGTGACGACATCCTCCCCCTTGTCCTGGACGACACCGACCCTCTGGGTGTCGGACAGCTGGCCACCCACGTCCTGCCACTGCAGGACGCCCCAGAGGCATACGCCATGTTCCAGGCGAAGACCGACGGATGCCTGAAAGTGGTGCTGCAACCATGACCAGCCCTCGACGCCCCGCCGGGCCCGCGACCCGACCGACACGGGTCGTGCTCATCACCGGCGCCTCCAGCGGTATCGGCCGCAGCGTCGCCCTCAAGCTCGCGGAGCCGGGGACCGCACTCGTCCTCGCCGCCCGGGCGTTGGCGCCGCTCGAACGAGTCGCCAGGCAGTGCCGCGCCCAGGGTGCGCAGACCCTCGTCCGGAGCGTCGACGTCACCGACGCCGGCCGTGTCGGCGAGCTGTTCCAGGCGGCCGAGCAGGCCTACACGCGAGTCGACGAGGTCGTGCACTGCGCGGCGGTCCTGGCCTACGGCCGCTTCGAGGACGTCCCAGCCGACGTGTGGGAAACCGCCGTGAACACGACCCTGGGCGGGTCGGCGAAAGTGGCCCGTGCCGCGTTGACCTCGTTCGCCGGACGGCGCGGCAACCTGGTGTTCGTCGGCTCGGTCGTCGGCAAGATCGCTGTCCCCACGATGAGCTCCTACGTCACCGCCAAATGGGGCCTGCACGGCCTGGTCCGCACCCTGCAGATCGAGGCGCGGACCACCCCGGACATCCACATCTCCCTCGTCAGCCCCGGCGGGGTCGACACCCCCATCTACCGGTTGGCCGGGACGTACCTGAACCGGCATGGCAGTCCGCCGCCGCCGGCAGTCACCCCCGACCGGGTCGCCGACGCCGTCATCTCCTGCCTGCGCCAACCCCGGCGCGAAAACAACGTGGGCATCGCCAACCCCCTGATCGTGCTCGGGTTCCGGCTGTTTCCCGCCCTCTACGACGCCCTCGTCACCCCGCTGATGACCCGTTTTGCCCTGGCCTCCGAAACCGTCGCCAACACGGAAGGCAACGTCCTCCACCCCCTCGGGCAGCCAGACCTCCATTCACTCACCCCACCGGACATCGACCGCAGCTGACCGTCGGCGGCCACCAGGACGAGGGGCACGAAGAGAGAGTGGCGACGTGATCCTCCCGCAGAGACGGGACCCTCGTCTCGTGACCGTCCGCCGGGGTGGGACTCTGACCGATGCCGATCACCATCTCCTCGCGCTGTGGTCGGCAGACTGTGCGGAGCACGTCCTCGCGCTCTTCGAGTCGGGCAAGCCTGAGGACCCGCGACCACGTGAGGCGATCGAGCAGGCCCGCGCCTGGGTGCACGGGGAGGTCAGGATGATGCAGGCCCGAGCGGCCGGCGGTCATGCGATGGGCGCAGCCAGAAACCTGCGGGGCGCCGCCCGGTATGCCGCCTATGCCGCCGGGCAGGCAGCGTGCGTCGCGCACGTCGCTGCTCACGATCTGGGTGCCGCCGCATACGCGATCAAGGCTGTTCGGGCTGCCGCGCCAAATGGCGAAGGCGAGGCGGCGGGGCGGCTCGAGTGCCAGTGGCAGCGAAACCAGCTCCCGGACGCGGTTCGCGAGCTCGTCCTCGACGACCAACGGTTGCGGAACGACATCTGCTGGTCCGTGTTCGAAGGCTGAGCCGCCCCTGTCGTGGCGCGCACCACCGTGCACGACGATCGCCAAGACGCGACCGGGGACGTCTGCGTCACGTCACGGCACACCGGTCCTGACGGGCGACAATCCTGGGTATGCCTCTGACGAGCGGCCGGCCACAGCGGCCGCGTTGGTATCTCGAGCTGCCGTTGCTCGTTGGTGGGTATCTCGGGTTCGGCCTGGCTCGCGCGGCGTTCGACCGTGGCAACCCGGCGGCCACCAGGAACGCGCTCGTCGTCCAGCGAGTCGAACAGAGTCTGCACATTGCCGTCGAGAGTTCCTCCAACGGGGCGATGCTCAACCACACGACCTTGATGTATGCGACGGGCTACTTCTACCGACTGTGCCTCCTTGCCGTCCCGGTGACCTTGGTGTGGCTCTACGTTTCGTCGGACAGCTATCGCCGGTGGCGTGCCGTGCTGATCGCAGTCACCCTGCTCGATCTGCCGTTGGTGTGGCTCCTGCCCATGAGCCCGCCGCGCTTCGCCCAGCCGGGCATCGTGGACTACATCGCCAACACGGACGTCCTCGGTGGTGCCGCAGCGGGGGTGCCTCGAGCGGGAGTGAACGTGCTCGCGGCGATGCCGAGCATGCACATCGCGTGGACTACGTGGTGCGCGCTTGCATCGTGGTCGGTGCTCCGACGCCGTCACCAGTGGGCGTCGTGGCTGGTGTGGCTCTTCCCGGCAGCCACCGCCGTGGTCGTGCTCGCAACGGGAAACCACTACGTTCTCGACGTCCTGGCTGGTGCGGCCCTCACCGGGGTGACGTCGGCGCTGTGGGTGATCGTCCTCGGGCGTCTTCGGCGCTCCACGCGGCAGAGAAGGGCGCCAGGAGCGGCGACCTGATGTGAGCTCCGCGGCTTTTTAGTGCTGGCTGAGGCCCGGCACGGTGATCGATGACCCCAGGGCGCCTACGTCCCTCCGCCCATCCAGCGGCGGGCCTGCGCCCGTGACGAGCAAATCTGGCGGCTCGTGCATACGACCGACGAGGTCCTCGGCCAGCTCGTCGTCGGACGGGCCGTACTCGTCCTTGGGCTCCCAGTGGTCGCCGACCTTCTCGTGGGTGTGCTTGAGCGATGCGAACGCCACCTGGTGAGCGCGCCGCTCGTCCTCGTACTGGTCGACTGCCGAGTGATATGTCTCGGCGAAGGTCTGCTGGGCCTTGGCGCCCGAGCGCTGCAACGTGCTCTTCTTGGCTTTGCCGCTCTTCGTCGCATTCGGAATCGTCGCTCCTTCCCGGGCCAGCGGGTGGCTTCAGTCGTCGCCCGCGGGACCTGTTTCGGAGCTGGCTTCGATGGCGGCTTCCGGGTCTTCCTCGGGTTCGAACGAGTTGGGCTCGTCGCTCATCGTCAGACCCACCCCCTTGCCACCCTCGGACTCGTCCGGCACGGCGTCGGCTCCCTTCTGCGGGTCGCCACTGTCTGAGATCTGGTCCGTCATGGGTTGGCTCGCTTCCTTGCGACTCGTGTCCTGCGAGCCTCTCCCACCGCGCCGGTGGAGGCAACCCGGCGACAGATCAGAGTGAGCGGTTTCTTGACTCGTTCCAGAATCAGCGACAAACTCGTAGCGGGATCACGACCGACATCGAGCAACATGCGGAGAGCGGAAGGACAGCGATGAGCAACAGCACGGCGACACACGGGACCGACGACATCACCACCGAACGCGACATGAACCAGGAGGCTGCGGGCGGCTGTCCGGTTGCCGGTGGCCAGTTCAAGCACCCCACCGAGAACGGCGGCAACGCCGACTGGTGGCCCAACCAACTGAACCTCAAGATCCTGCGCAAGCACCCGGCCGAGGCCAACCCGATGGGGGGCGACTTCGACTACGCCGCCGCGTTCGCGACCCTCGACCTCGACGCGGTCGTCGCGGACCTCGACGCCTTGCTGACCACCTCGCAGGACTGGTGGCCGGCCGACTTCGGCCACTACGGCGGGCTGATGATCCGGATGGCGTGGCACAGCGCAGGCACCTACCGGGTCACCGACGGCCGTGGTGGCACCGGCGCCGGTATGCAGCGGTTCGCCCCGCTCAACAGCTGGCCGGACAACGCCAACCTGGACAAGGCACGCCGGCTGCTCTGGCCGGTGAAGAAGAAGTACGGTCGGTCGCTCTCCTGGCCGGACCTGATGGTCCTCGCGGGGAACAGGGCGCTGGAGACGATGGGCTTTACGACCTTCGGGTATGCCGGCGGTCGGGCCGACGTGTGGGAGCCGGACGAGGACGTGTACTGGGGTCCCGAGCTCACCTGGCTCGGTGACGACCGGCACGACGCGCAGCAGCGGCTGGACGCCCCACTCGGCGCGTCGCAGATGGGGCTGATCTACGTCAACCCCGAGGGCCCCGACGGGCACCCGGACCCGCTGGCTGCGGCATCGGAGATCCGGCAGACCTTCGCCCGGATGGCGATGAACGATGAAGAGACCGTCGCCCTCATCGCCGGCGGCCACACGTTCGGCAAGGCCCACGGCGCTGCCCACCCCAAGCCGCACGTCGGCCCGGAACCGGAAAGCGCCGGCCTGGTCGAGCAGGGGCTCGGCTGGCAGAGCTCGTATGCGTCGGGCAAGGGTCGCGACGCGATCACCAGCGGGCTCGAGGTCACCTGGACCGCGACGCCCACCCGGTGGAGCAACAGCTACTTCGACAACCTCTTCGGCTACGAGTGGGAGCTGACCGCAAGCCCCGCCGGGGCCAGCCAGTGGCAGCCCAAGGACGGCGGCGGCGCCAACACCGTCCCCGACCCGGCGAGCGGCGAGCTGACCCGCCCACCGACGATGCTGACGACCGACCTGTCGCTGCGGGTCGACCCGGTCTACGAGCAGATCTCGCGGCGTTTCCACGAGAACCCCGACCAGTTCGCGGACGCCTTCGCCCGGGCGTGGTTCAAGCTGACCCACCGTGACATGGGTCCGATCCAGCGATACCTCGGGCCGTGGGTCCCGCAGGAGGAGCTGCTGTGGCAGGACCCGGTTCCGGCGCCGGAGCACGAGGTCGTCGACGCCGACGGGATTGCCGCGGCCAAGCAGGCCGTGCTCGACACCGGCCTCACGGTGCCGCAGCTCGTCGCGACGGCGTGGGCTTCGGCCTCGACGTTCCGGACCAGCGACAAGCGTGGGGGGGCCAACGGCGCCCGGATCCGCCTCGAGCCACAGAGCGGCTGGGAGGTCAACGACCCGGCGCAGCTGGCTCAGGTTCTGCGCTCCCTCGAGGGCGTTCAGGCGGACCTTGCCGGTCGCGGCATCCGCATCTCGCTCGCCGACCTCATCGTTCTCGCGGGGTGCGCCGCGGTCGAAAAGGCCGCTCGGGACGGCGGGTTCGACGTCACCGTGCCGTTCACGCCTGGCCGGACCGACGCCTCGCAGGAGCAGACCGATGTCGAGTCGGTCGGCTACCTCGAGCCGAAGGCCGACGGGTTCCGCAACTACCTCGGCAAGGGCGACCGGCTTCCCGGCGAGTACCTGCTCGTCGACAGGGCCAACCTGCTCGGCCTGACCGCCCCTCAGATGACGGTCCTCGTCGGCGGTCTGCGGGTCCTCGGCGCCAACGCAGGCGACTCGAGCGCCGGGGTGCTCACCGATCGGGTAGGCACCTTGTCCAACGACTTCTTCACCAACCTGCTCGGCATGGACACGGTGTGGTCGTCAATCGAGGACGACTCCGACTCGTTCGAGGCTCGCGACCTCTCCTCCGGCCAGGTGCGCTGGACCGGGACTCGGTCCGACTTGGTGTTCGGGTCGAACTCGGAGCTGCGGGCTCTCGCCGAGGTCTACGCGAGCGACGACGCGCAGGAGAAGTTCGTCCGCGACTTCGTTGCCGCCTGGGACACGGTGATGATGGGTGACCGTTACGACCTGACCTGAGGGCCGCGGCTTGACGCCGATCAGTGGTGGAAGCCGGCCGGCCCGCTCGTCGTCGGTGCGCTGCTGTCGGCGTCGAGCTGGTCGACCGCGGCTTTCAGGTCGGCGAGGAAGCTCTCGGCGAGGTCGTGGCTGAACCCGTTGCGACAGACCACGCGAAGCACGGCGAGGTCCTCGCGGTCGGCGGGGAAGGTGTACGCGGGGACCTGCCAGCCTCGTTCGCGAACTGCCCTCGAGACCGCGAAGACGTCCCAGCCGACGGCCGCCTCGGTAGTGGTGAACGCGAAGACGGGCAGCGCGTCGCCGCGGGTGATGAGGCGGAACTGGTCCATCTGGTCGATGTGCCCACTGAGGTAGGTGGCCACATCGCGGGCGGACTGTTGGACGGCGGTGTATCCAGATCGCCCCAGCCGGAAGAACGTGTAGTACTGGGCGATGACCTCTGATCCCGGGCGGGAGAAGTTCAGGGCGAAGGTCGGCATCTCCCCTCCGAGGTAGTTGACGGTGAACACCAGCTCCCTCGGCAGGCAGTCTTGGTCACGCCACAGCACCCAGCCGACCCCCGGATACACCAGCCCGTACTTGTGTCCCGACGTGTTGATCGATGCCACCCGGGGCACGGCGAAGTCCCACTGCAGGTCGGGGTCCAGGAATGGCGCGACCATCCCCCCGGAGGCGCCGTCGACGTGGATGGGCACATCGGGTCCGCCGCCAACGGCGAGGTCGTCGAGCGCGGCAGCGATCTGCGCGACCGGCTCGTAGCTGCCGTCGAACGTCGACCCGAGAATGGCGACGACGCCGATCGTGTCCTCGTCGCAGCGCTCCACTGCCGACGCCGCGTCGAGGTGGAACCGGTCGCCGCTCATCGGGACGATCCGCGGCTCGACGTCCCAGTACCGGCAGAACTTCTCCCAGCACACCTGCACGTTGGCGCCCATCACCAGGTTCGGTTTCCTGGCGGGGTCGTCGACCCGGGAAGCCCAGCGGCGCTTCAAGGCGAGCCCAGCGAGCATGCACGCCTCACTCGACCCTGTCGTCGAACAACCCGTCGCGTTATCCGGCTGTGGCGCATGCCAGAGATCGGCGAGGATTGCGACGCAACGGCGTTCGAGCTCGGCCGTCTGTGGGTACTCGTCCTTGTCAATCATGTTCTTGTCGACCGACTCGGCCATCAGTCGACCCGCCTGAGGTTCCATCCAGGTGGTCACGAACGTCGCGAGGTTGAGACGGGCGCTGCCGTCCAGCGCCAGCTCGTCGTGGATGAGCTGGTATGCCACGTCTGCCGGGACGGGGTCCGCAGCCAGCCGGCTCTTCGGCGGTTCCAGGCGCTGCCCGAACGCGGGGTTGGCCTCTGTGACCATGGGATTCGATGAACGGCCAGCGCTCGACGGGCTGGCGGAACCGCGGTGAAGAGCCACGACAGCATCGTAGACAGCGGTGTGGGAGGGCCGTCGAACGGGAGTTGGTCGCGATCCGGACCCGCCAGAGGGTCGAACCACGACCAACTCCTGTTCGACTGCATCAGGGGTCGAGCAGGCCCCGGATGTCGTCTGCGCTGAGCGGGGCGCCCAGCAGCCCGTCGGCCTCGACGACCCGCGCGAACAGGTCTCTCTTGCGCTCCTGGAGCGCCACCACCTTCTCCTCGATGGTGCCCTCGGCGACCATCCGGTAGACCATGACGGTCTTGTCCTGTCCGATCCGGTGTGCGCGGTCGACGGCCTGGGCTTCGGTGGCGGGGTTCCACCACGGGTCGAGGACGAAGACGTAGTCGGCCTCGGTCAGAGTGAGCCCGGAGCCCCCCGCCTTCAGGCTGATGAGGAACACCGGCGCGTCTCCTCGGGTGAACTCGGCGATCCGAGCGTCCCGGTTCCGGGTGCGCCCGTCGAGGTAGACGTGCGCGATGCCCTCGTCGCTCAGCCGGTCGCGGACCAGGCGTAGGAAACGGGTGAACTGGCTGAAGACCAACACCCGGTGACCCTCGGCCACCACCTCCGCGAGGTTCTCCAGGAGCGCGTCGATCTTGCTCGAGCGCACCGTGCCGCCCAACGACTCGTCGACAAGCGAGACGTCAAGACTGAGCTGGCGCAGCACCGTCAGGGAGCTGAGAATCGCGATGCGGTTGCGGTTGACGTCGTCGAGCATGCCGAGCACGCGTTGGCGTTCGCGTTGCAGTCGGGTCTGGTAGATGCGCTGATGCTGCGGGTTGAGGGTGACGCTGAGCACCTGCTCGATCTTGGGCGGCAGGTCCGCAGCGACCTCCTCCTTGGTGCGGCGCAGCATAAGCGGACGGATGCGGCGACGCAGCGCCGCGAGCAGCTCCGGTGACTGACCGCTTTCGATCGGACGGCGGTAGAGCTCGGTGAACCGCTGCGGGTTGGGGAACAGACCCGGGGCCACGATGGACAGCAGCGCCCACAGGTCCATGAGGGAGTTCTCCAGGGGCGTGCCGGTGATGGCCAGCTTGAACGGGGCCGGGAGTCGGCGCGCCACCTGGTAGGTCTTGGCCTGGTAGTTCTTCACGAACTGCGCTTCGTCGAGGACCAGCCCGCCCCACGGCAGCTCGCGCCAACGGTCCTCGTCGAGGCGCAGGATCGCGAACGAGGTGACCACCAGATGAGCACCCTCGACGGTCTCGGACAGCGTCCGAGCGCGCCGCTTCGACGTCTCGGTCACCGTCGTCACCTGAAGCTCGGGACAGAACCGGGCGGCTTCCCGCTGCCACGTCGAGACCACGCTCGTCGGCGCGACGATGAGCAGCGGAGCCTGCGGGGTCAAGGTCCCGAGCTCCACTGCCCGGGTCGCCATCGCGAGCGTCTGCAAAGTCTTGCCCAGGCCCATGTCGTCGGCGAGAACACCGCCCAGCTGGTGGTCCCACAGCAGCGAGAGCCAGTGGTAGCCCTCGCGCTGGTAGTCACGCAGCTCCGCTTCGAGGCTCACCGGGGCGTCCGGCGTCGGGATCGAGGTCAGGTCGAGCAGTGCGCCTGCGGTCTGCGTCCACCGCTCGCTCTGGTGGGCTACCACCCCGAGCTCGACGAGCTCCTCCCACAGGCCGGCGTGCCAGCGGGTCAGGCGCAAGCCCGGCGACGCGCGGTCCTGTAGTGAGCGGGCTTCCTCGATGAGCCGCGCGAGCGCACGCAGCTCAGGTCGGTCCAGGCTGAAAAATGTCCCGCTGTCGAGGATGAGGTGAGCATCGCCACCGGCCAGCGCGGCGAACAGGGGACCGAAGGGCACCTCCTCGTCGCCGACCGACACGGTGATGCCGAGGTCGAACCAGTCTGTCCCGACGCCGTCACCGGAGTCACTGGAGGAGTCACTGGCCGACACCGCGATCAACGGCGCCTCCTCGACCTCGACGTAGTCCAGGGGTGTTCCCTCCACCGACACCAGCACGTCCTCGCGGTCCTGCAGGGCCGGCAGCACCTGAGCGGCGAAGACGGCAGTCTCGAGACCGCGGATCAGGTTGTCCGGCACCAACCGCAGGTGTCCGTCGACCGGGACCCGCAGACCCGGCACCGCGTCGAGCACGTCCAGGCTGTCGAGCAGGGCGCGCTCCGCTGCCCGGTCTCGGGCGGCCGGCTGGTCCTCCCGGGGCCGGCCGTCGGCACGGCCTTGGGCACGGTCGGCATCCGGGTGGTCCACGACCGACAGGTGCACGATCTGGCCGGACACGGCATACGCGAACGTCCACCGCACGCTGGTGACATGTCCCGGCTCGAAGCGCACCGCGACCGCGAGCTTCGGCGCCTCGACCAGCGGGAACGTCACACTCCCGTCGCTGGACTCGACCGTGGCCAGCTGGCGCAGCGCCGGGTAGTACCGCGCGAAGAACTGCGGCACCGCGGCCGCGGGCACCACCAGCGGTTGCCCGTCCCGCAGCAGCCCGCCCAGGCCGGGCTCGAGCTCCCGGTCCAGTCGGGCGAGCACGAGGTCGCCCTCGTGCTCGACGACAGTCCCGTGCGGTGGTTCGCCGACCAGCCCGACCTCAGCCCCACCGGCGTCGAACCCGACCAGGCCGTCGGCGCCCGGGACCCGCAGCCTGGCCGACAGGGTCAGCTGGCCGCTCCCGCCGGGTTGCCGAGCGTCGAGCACGAGGGTGGCCGGTTCGGTGGGGAGGTGCACCTGACCCGCGGCGCGCACGAGGGGTATGCCGGCCTGCTGGACGTCGTGCAGGAGGCGCCACGCGCCGTGGCCGAGATCGTCGAGGTGCACGTACTGGTCGGAGCCGTAGTAGCCGAGGCGGGACCGCGCCGTGAGAAAGAGGGCAAGCGCGGCCTCGCGCTGGGCCGGGGCCGGGCGGGGCGTGCGGTAGGAGTACTCCAGGTCGCGCCAGCTCATGCCGGTGCGGATCCAGCCGCCGTTCTTGCCTCGGGTGACCGGACGGATCCGCAGCCTGCGGCTCGGCGGGGGGCTACCGGCATACCGGCTGGGTTTGCCGGTGACCACCTCGAGCTGAAGGGCGATCGGTGCGTACTCCGCGGAGTCCGCCGGCGGTTGGAGGATCCGACGCAGGGCGCTTTCCCAGGCCGGGGCCTGCCCGACTGGGGGGTGGGTGAACCGCTCCTGTCGCTCCCGGGCCGCAAGGATGAGCGCGACGACGTGTTTGCAGTCGACCTGCATCGGGCAGGAGCACCGGCTGCTCCAGTCGGGTGGCACACCCTGCACGAACGTCTGGCCGGCCTCGGCGGTCACGATCGTCTGGTAGGTGCGGCCATGGCTTCCGCGGACGCTGGCGAGAACCGTCAGCCCCTCGCGCGAGACGGCCAGCGACTGGACGGCTCCGGTGCGGTGGTAGGCGCTGCCGCGTCGAACCGGGTCTTCGCCAAGGGTTACGCGCAGGTAATCCGTGTCGAGCCAGGTCACCCACGACGTGGGGGCTCTGCCATCGGGCGCGGCCGTCACGGCGTCGATGTGGTGCTGGGCAAGGGCACTCCCGGGCTGGTCTGGCGAACGCGACGAGCATAGGTGCGGCCGCCGACAACGGTACGGTCGGAGGCTGCGGGTCAGCACCGGTCACCGGTCGGCACCTGGTCAGCACCGGTCAGCACCGGTCAGCGACGGTCAGCGGCGGTCAGCACCGGTCACCGGCCGTTTGGCGTCGACGGGAACCGCGAACACGGTCCGGACCCCTCGCGAGAACAGAACCGAGTCGGGCGGGCGAGCACTGACCCCCGGCGGGCCGCAGACGTCGACCAGCGCGTCGTCGAGGTGGAGCAGCTCGGCGCGCTGCAGGGGCCAGGTCTCGTGGCGGTTGGGGACGTAGAGCGTGCGGCCGAACGCCCGCGTGTGCAGTCCCCAACGCGCGGTGAGGAAGTCGCCCAAGACATCGCCGGCGGGCAGCGGGTCCCCGGGGCGGACGACGATCCGGGTGGCGGCGGCCCGTGGGCTGGGCCAGCGCCTGTTCGAGGAGTACGTCAGGACGCCGTCCGCCTCGACGACCTGCATCTTTGCCCACGCGTAAGGCAGCGCGAAGGCGGCCCGGGCGCCCAGCACCACGGCGAGCCGGGACGCCTCGAGCGTGCGGAAGACGATGCCTCGCCTGCCCTGCTCGTCGACCGAGTACAGCCGGACGTTTGTCTCGGCGAACGACCCGAGCCACGGAACCGCCGGCCCCCGGCCGACGCCGGCGCCCACCATCCGGAAGGGGATCAGGCCCACCCAGCTGGACCCGTCGTGGACGTCCGGCCGGGTATGCGGCGGCATGAGTGCGGCGACGACCTCCGGCGCGACCCGCCAATGCAGGAACGTCAGGTCCCTCCAGACCTGGCTCATTATCTGCGCTCCGCTGAGGCTGGGGGCGGTCGCGGTCACGGGCTGCACCAGCATGTCCCCACTGTGCCAGCAACCCCGCAAGCGCACCTGCCCTTGACGCTGCATTCACCTTGCCGCAACCGATGATGAGGAGCGCCGGCGGATTGGAGTACCAGTCAACGGCGGCCTATCGGCGACTCGGTGGTGAGGGGACGAACGCGGCCGACCGGCGTCGCGCTGGGCGAGCCGTCTTCGTAGCAGGCCGAGATTACCCCGGTGGTAGGCCCCGACGAGCCTGAAAGTCGGCTCTCCTAGGGCATGTGGGTCGGTTGGGACACGGTTTGAGCTTCACCCAACCGGTCGTCCCACGATCATGGACTCGCGCAGCTCAGGTACGAAGGCGGCGGCGGTCTGAGGATCGAGCTGCGCCCCGAGCGCATCGAGTACTCGGGTGAAGAATGAGCGGGCGGCGGCGGCGTATGCGATGTCAGCCACGTCGGCATCGGATAGTCCTGTGGCCCGCATCCGGTCGATGTCGGCCTGTTCTACTGAGGCGGCGTCCGTTGCGACCTTGGTTGCGAACTCAAAGACCGCGCGGTCCACCGGCCCTAGTGATTGACCGCTCGGATCCGCGGCGATGAGCCGCACGGTGGCATCGTCCTGGCATACGTCACGCAGGACCATCGAGTGCGCGGTGGTGCAGTAGGTGGAATGGAGCGCTCGCGCCGCGGCGATCGTCGCCAGCTCGAACCGCCGCCGGTCCATCCCGTCACGGATCGTGGCGTTGAGCACGTTCCACGCGTGCGCGACGTCAGGGCGGGCGGCGAATGCGGCGGCGTAGTTGGGCAGGAAGCCCCACGCGTCTCGTTGCTGCCGGTAGTAGTCGGCCAAGGCCCCCGTGGCGGCATCTTCGGAAACAACGTCGATGAACATCGTCAGTAGCTGAACGTCACGGCGGGATCCTCGCCGATCCACTGCCACAGGACCGCGGTTCCGCCGAGTTCCGCCCCGTCGATCAACCCGTCACCGTCCAGCCCTTTGGCTTCGAAGCAGATCGGGCAGACCAGGTAACGGCCGCCGGCTTCGGCGTATCGAGCAAGGAGGGCGGCCAGGGGGGGACATCCCTCGCAGGCCACACCGACGGCCACCCCATGCAGGGCTAGTCGGACAGCTTCCTTGGTCAGGAACATCAGCGTCTCGCGGCCCTGCTCGGCCGCACCGACGGAAACCAGGAACGCCACCGTGACCTTTTCGGGATCCTCCAAACCGGTCGTCAGGCTGACGACTGCCTTGTTTGTCATGACTGGACCTCCATCATTCTCAGCACGACCGTTCGTGCGCAATAGACAGTACGACCGGTCGTGCTACCGTGTCAACGGTGACGATGACCGAGGACCGACGATCACGCGTCGACGGCGCCCGAACTCGAGCGGTGATCCTGCGAGAGTCGGTGGCAATGGCCACGATCGACGGGCTGGAAGGGCTCTCGATCGGAAACCTGGCAAAGGCAGCGGGCATGAGCAAGAGCGGTGTGTACGCTCATTTCGGCTCCAAACAGGACCTCCAGCTGGCGACGGTCGAGGAGGCCGGGCGCATCTTTCGAGAAGAGGTCGTCGCACCCGCGTTGGTAGCCCCCGCGGGAGTCGGTCAGCTCGTCGCGCTGTGCGACGCCTTCTGCGAGCACCTGCGGCGCCGGGCGTTTCCAGGTGGGTGCTTCTTCGCCGGCGCCGCGCTCGAGATGGGCACGAGACCGGGACCCGTCAAGGATCGGGTCGCCGCCTTTCAGGGAGCGCTGATGGAACTGATCCGCCAGTTCGCCGACACCGCGATCGCGCAACATGAACTCGCGGCCGATGAGAAGCCAGAGCTGGTGGCCTTCGAGGTGAACGGCATCATCCTCGCCGCGGACACCACCTACGTGCTCCACGACGACCCCGGTGTCCTCGAGGTCGCCCGACACGTGATCCGAAGACGCCTCGGAGTCTCGTAGCCGACAGTCTGCGCACGACCGGGGGCAAAACCATCTGCGCGATACCTCGCAGACCGGTCAGGTTGGGGTGAATACTCGGGTTCGAGGGCCGCGGGGAGGGAACCGGATGGCTCGTCGCCACGCTTTGCACGCAGGAAGCCACGCCATGACCGACATCCCACCGTCCTCACCGGCGACCACGGATCCCCGCCCGCGCCTGCCGACCGGAGGGCCGCCTCCCGGAGAGGTTGGGGCGCCCCCACCCGCAGCGACACCAACGTCCAAGGCGGCGCACGTATCGCCCGCGGCCCCCGCCTCGAGCGCGGACGCCGCGCTTGAAGGAGAGGTCCTGGCCCGGGCCCGGGGACAGTACGACTGGTACGACCAACACGCCATCAGGGCGCGAGTCATGTACTGGGGGATCAAAGTCGTCCAGCTGGTGTTGGCGGCCTCGGTCCCCGTGGCCGCAGGGGTCGCGGCTCCGGTCGGTCTCACCGGATCCCTCGGGGCTCTCATCGTGGTCCTCGAGGGGATTCAGCAGCTATTCCAGTTTCACAGCAACTGGATCCGTTACCGGGTCACAGCGGCAGCGCTGTCGAGGGAGATCAACCTCTACAAGGCCCGGATCGCCGAATACTCCGCTGGCGAACCCACCGCCCTCTTGGCCCTCCGCACTGAGGACATCTCCAGCGGAGAAGCCACTACCTGGGCCAAGTCGGCCCAATCACCGCCTGCGAGCACCGGTTGACTACTCACGCGAGAGGGTGAGCGCTACCGATCCTGAGCGCGGACCCACCAGTCCTATACCGATAGCTCACTGCCCTTCGGCGACCGGGTGGATCTCGTCGGCGACGACCCCGTGTGCCCTTCCGTCGACCCGAGTCACGGCCCCTCGCTCCATCTCGCGACGAGGTCAGCGGATTCCGCTGCGTGCGAACCCCTGCACGAAGTAGCGCTGGAAGACCAGAAACAGGATGACCATCGGCGTCACGTTGAGCAGGGCGAAGGCCATCGTCCCGCCGTAGTCCGAGCCAAACTGGCCCTGCAGGTACAGCAATCCGATGGGCAGGGTGAACAGCTGGTTGGCCTTGAGGGCGATCAGCGGCCAGGCGAAGTCGTTCCAGGTCTGCAGCAGACTCATGAAGAACAGGACCGCGACCAGCGGTTTACACAGCGGCAGGACGATCTGCAGGAAGATCCGCAGGTTGCCGGCGCCGTCGATCCGGGCGGCCTCGAGGAGGTCACGGGGGATGGCGAGGATGAACTGGCGGGCGAGGAACACTCCGAACGCCCCGGCTGCCGTCGGCAGGATCACCGCCCAGTAGCTGCCGTAGATCCCGAGCGTAGTGACGACCTTGAACAACGGCACCATGATCACCTGTAAGGGGATCATCAGCGTCGAGAGCGTCACGAGGAACAGGATGCTGGAACCGCGGAACTTCAGGTGCGCGAACGCATACCCGCCGAGCAGGCTGACCGTGACCGTGATCACCGAGACCACCAGAGCGATCGCGACTGAGTTGCCGAACCACGTCACGACCGGCACCGAAGACAGGGTGCGCTGGAAGTTGTCGAGCGTGAAGCTGCGGGGCCACAGGCGCAGCTCGCCGCCGAGCAGCTCGGCTCGCGAGGAGAAGGCGACGACCAGCATCCAGTAGAGCGGGAACAGCACGACCGCCGAGACAACAACGGCCAGTGCCAGCCGCAGCGCTTTGCCGGTCCGGCGGGTGCGGTGCACCTGGGTTTGAGTCTGCGTCTGGGTCGTCACTCGGCACCGTCCCGGCTGCGGCTCGCCCGCCACTGCACAGCGGTGAAGGCGAGGGTGACGACCAGGAGGAAGACCCCGATGGCGGCCGCATAGCCCTGGTCGCGGGTGACGAACCCGTTGTCGTAGGCGTAGGTCACGAGCACGGAGGTCGCGTTCTGCGGTCCTCCGCCGGTCAGGACGAAGACGATGTCGAAGACCTGGAAGGAGTAGATGACGTTCATAATCAGCAGGAAGAACGTCGACGGACCGAGCATCGGGACCGTCAGGTAGCGGAACTGCTGCCACCCGCCGGCTCCGTCCAGCCGGGCTGCCTCATAGAGCTCGGGGTTGAGGCCCTGCAGCCCAGCCAGGTAGATCAGCATGTTGAACCCGACCCGCCACCACAGCGTGACGAGCACGACCGACGCGAACGCGGCGGCGCCGCCGGACTGCCACTGCACCGCCGGCAGTCCGACGAACCGCAGCAGCTTGTCGAGGATGCCGCTGTTCTGGTCGAAGATCAGTACGCCGATCAGCGCGGTGGCGACGCCGGAGATCGCCATCGGCACGATCAGGATCGACCGGAACACACCGCGCGCCGGAAGCACCGAGTTGAGCAGCACCGCGACACCGAGGCCCAGTGCCATCGACAACGGGGTGACGATCACCGTGAACAGCCCGGTGTTGAGCGTCGCTCGCCAGAACTGCGGGTCCTTGACGAGCCGTGCGTAGTTGTCCAGCCCGATGAAGGTCCCGGCGCCGAAGCCGTTGGTCTGCTGCAGACTGATCGTCACGGCGCCCACGAGCGGCAGGAACACGAAGACGCTGAGCAGCAACAGGTTCGGCGACAAGAAGGCATACCCGGCGAGCGACTCACCCCGTATGCGTGTGGTGCGTCGAGTAGCCGGCCGGCGCGGTGCCGGGGCCGCGTCCTGCACCCTCACCGAGTCCGATGCCGAGTCCGATGCCATGTCCGACGTCGTCGGAGTCGAGGTCATTTCGTGGCGGCGGCGATGCCGGTCGCGATGCCGTTCACCGTGGCGTCCGTGCTCTGGCCGCCGACGAAGGCCTGCTCGAGCTGGTCTTTGAGCACGGTGATGATCTTGGACATCGACGGAGAGGCGACCTGGCCGGAGTCGGCCGGCTGGACGCTGCCCGCCTGAGCGATGAACACCGGTGACAGCTCGGGGCGGACGGCGAACGTGATGCCCGCGGCCCTGAGGTCTTGACGCGTCGGCAGTAGCGAGGCGCCCTGGCAGAAGTTGCGCATCGACTCCTCTTGAGTCATGAAGTCGAGGAACGACGCGGCGAGCGCCGGCTTCTTCGTGGCCGCTGTCGCAACCAGCGCGTTGCCTCCGAAGTCGCTGGCCGAGCGGACCTTGCGGGGTGAGAACGTCGCTCCCCATTCGAAGTCCAGGTTCTTGGCCGCGTCCGGGATCAGGAACGCCCCACCCCAGGCCATTGCCGCCGTCTGGGCGTACCAGATGTCGGCGGCCAGTGTTGTGGACTTGACCGACGCGTTGGGCGGCACGAACTTCTTGGGGAAGAAGCTCGCCGTGAAGTCCACGGCCGCCTTCCCGGCGTCCGAGGCGATCTCCGGAGTGACGAGGTCCTCGGCCAGGAACCGTCCGTCGGCCTCGAACAACCAGCTGAGCCACCGCGTGACGCCGTTGCCCTGCCAGTTGTAGACGAAGGGGAACTTGGTGTCCGGCAGGGATGTCCGCAGCTTCTGCGCGACCGCGGCGAACTCCTCCCACGTCCACGCCTGGTCGATCGAGGTCGGGACTGACGTGATGCCGGCCGTCTGGAGGGCGGCCTTGTTGTAGAGGATCAGCGAGGTGTCGGTGTGGTGCGGGACGCCGAAGGGTTTGGTCTTGTTCTGGACGGCCGCCCACGCGGCGGGAGTGAACCGGTCGGAGAACGCCTTGTCCACGTGCGAGCTCAGGTCGAGCAGCTGGCCACGCCCGGCATAGCTGCCGAACGTGTAGTAGGGCACTCGAAAGATGTCCGGCGGGTTGCCCGCCTGGAGCTGGGCGTCGATGTTGGTGAACATCTGAGCGTACGGAACCGCGTTGAGGGACACTTTGGCACCGGCGTTGGCCGTCTGGAACCGGCCGATTGCCTCGCGGAACCCAGCCAGCTCGGCATCGGTCCCCCAGGTGGTGAAGGTCAGGGTCTCGGTGCTCGCGGTGGCGTCGCTCGTGGCCGCAGTGGAGAAGCCGCTACACCCGGCCAAGGCCCCCGCTGCGCCCAGGGCGCCGGCGGCACCGAGAAACCGACGTCTGCTGAGCTCCATACGGCTCTCCACTCCTCAAGCCAGGCCCCGAGGGGCGCGGCGGGCAGGCTGAATTCGTTGCGTTGACAGCGACAACGCAAGAACGTTAACACCGGTATCGCGGCTCGCAACTCCAGCGGATACTGTGCCAAACGTGGACGCGGACCGCTCAGACGCCGCTGCCGTGACGCACCACCGGGTGGTAGCCGCTGCCGCCGAGCTGCTGGCGAAGGGCGGACCCGATGCCGTCTCCACGCGCACCGTTGCCGCTGCCGCCGGCGTCCAGAGCCCCACGATCTATCGGATCTTCGGGCACAAGCAGGGACTGCTGGACGCCGTCGCCGCAGAGGGGTTCGAGGCATACGTGAAGTCCCACGCCACGAGGCACCCGCAACGGCCGTCCGACCCGGTGCAGGGGATACGTCGAGGCTGGGATGCTCATGTGGGTTTCGGGCTGGCACACCCGCACCTATATGCGCTCGTCTATGCCCAGATGCGCTCCGAGACACCGCATCCCGTTGCGGTCAACGCGACCGAGATGCTCGGCAGGCGGGTGCGGCGGGTAGCCGAGGCCGGCCTGCTGCGGGTCGCCGAGGTGCAGGCCGCCCAGCTCATCCAGGCCGGTGCGACGGGCACTGTGTTCACTCTCCTGGGGGCGCCGGAGGACGAGCGCGACCAGGCTCTGTCGGTGTTAGCCAGGGAGGCGATGATCGCCGCCGTGACGACCGAGCCACCCGCCGGTGAGGATCCGCCCGTCCCGGTGACCGCCGCGATCCGCCTGCGAGCCGCGCTTCCGCACACTGCCGCACTGACCACTCCCGAACACGTGTTGCTGCTGGAGTGGCTGGACCGCATCGTCGACGACGGACCGCGCCGGCCAGGGCGCGGCTAGGACGCGACTAGGACCGCGGGGGGACGAGCGTCGCCTGGTTGGAGACCGAGGGCACGTTTCGCCCGGCTGGGCCCTCCCCGAACAGCCGCAACAGGTTGCCGGTCATCTGCTGCACCTGGGGTGACGCACACCCGGCGGTGGCGGCAGGGCAGGGGGTCAAGCCGTCGATCCAGCTCACCATGCCGGCGTCGAAGATCCCGGCATTGCTGTCCGGTCGCGTGTAGTACGTCATATCGGAGTAGGTGACCCCCGACCAGGTGGCACCGCCGGTGAAGCCCTTGCTGAGCGGGATGGGCGAGTGGCCCAGCACCTGCAGGTTGGGCGGAGTCCCCCGCGGAGCCAGATGGTCGAAGTCGGACCCGATGAGCGACGGGAGGACGGAACCGTTGTGCAGGCCGGTTCCCTGGTAGATCCACGCTGACGCGTCGTTGACGACGAAGTCGGCCGGCGTGGACTGGGGAAACAGATAACCGGAGTACGCCTCGCCGATCAGGGGCAGGGTCGGCCAGCTGGTGGGTGGCGAGTCCCAGGTGTTGCCGGTAACCAGATGTGGGTCGCCGGTCGCGCCCAGGGGGTCCTCGGCCGAGCTGCGGTAGTTGACCTCCTGCCGGTCGGGTCCGATCGACGACGGCTGGAGCCGAGCATGGCGGACCATCGCGGCGGCCGACATGAACGCCACGTTGACGCCATGTGCCGCCGCGGTCTCGATCCCCTGGCGTTCGGCGTAGGTCCAGGTCTCGTCATGTCCCAGGGACAGAAATGCCTTGTGCTGCAACATGAATGCCGGGTCGTGGTCGAGGGCGATGTCGGAGACGTAGCTGACGTCGAGTCCGTGCTGTTCCATGAACCGCAGCAGGGGGTACTCGTTGTAGAGGAAGTCTGCCGAGCCGAACCCGTCGACGTAGGGACGGTCGAAGGACACGACCCGCGCGCGGTTGCACTGCGGGTAGGACGGCACGCCGGGAGCGCACGGGCCGTGGCCGGCGTAGAAGTCGAACCCACCGTAGGTGTTCCAGCCCTGCTCGGTGAGGCTGTGGGTCTCGAACAGGTAGGTAGCGGATCGAGACGGGTCCCAGACAGTGAGGATGACGTAGGACTGCGCTCCGTCGGCACCCACCAGCTTGATCAGGTAGTCCCCCTGGACGAAGGAGGAGGTGACCGGCATCGTCAAAGAGGGTGACCAGCCGGCGCAGCTGACCATGTTGACACCCGGGGTGACCGGGCAGGGGGGCTGCACGACGCCAGCGGTCGGTGCAGACGACCACACCCGGCGCGCCCCGGCTCCGCCGTAGTAGCCCATCCGGTATGCCGAAGCCGTGAACGACGGCGCAGTCGCCGACACAAACAGGCGTACCGAGTCCCCCACCTGCGCATCGGTGTGGTCGGCCCAGCCGGCGATCGACCCGCCGCCCGCCGGCGTCGCGCTGATCTGCCAGTCCGGCGACCCTGGTTGTGCGTTCTCCGCGATCAAGGCAGACGACTGGACTCCGGCGGGGCCTGAAGTCCGGGTCTCGGCCGACACGGGGCTCGCCAGGGCGCTGACCGAACCCCCGCCGGCCGTGGTGGCGTGAGCTGCCGAGACCGGAGTCGCAGGCTCCTGCCTGGCGCCGATACCCTTGACCACGAACGCAGCCGAAGCCACAATGGCCAGCGCCAGCACCGCGGTGAACGTCAGTCGTCGCCGTCGTCGCCGCCGCGAGGGACCCGGCGTGCGCTGAGAGCCATCCTGCCCACCCACCGGCATCCTTTCGACCCCGCTCCATGCACGCCTCGCGAATACCAGTGACAATGCCAGGCCGCCATCGCAAAAGAGCCGAACATCGGTCAATCGACGCTGGGAGTTTGCTGGAAAGTCTCGGGGGAGGTCGAGCTCAACCGGCGTGGGATGAGGCCGCTCGGGCGTTGAGGTAGCGCTGCTCCGGAATGCTCGCGGTCAGCCGAGCAGCCAGCCTGTATGCCTCGACCGCCTCTTCGTGGCGACCCGCCATATCGAGCAGGTGCGCCCGAACCGCATGCAGCCGGTGGTGGTTCGCGAGATCCGGCCGGTTCTCGAGCGGGCGCAACACCTCCAGGCCGGCATCTGGGCCGTGTGCCATGCCGACGGCGACAGCCAGGCCCAGGGTCGTGGCGGGGTTGGGCGCGATCCCGGCGAGCATCCGGTAGAGCATCGCGATCTGCAGCCAGTCCGTGTCACCCCAGGTCGGAGACTCGTCGTGCACGGCCGCGATCGCGGCCTGGAGCTGGAACGGACCGACCCGGCCGTGCGGAAGCACCGCCTCTACGAGCGCGACACCCTCGGCGATCGCGCAGCGGTCCCAGCGACGTCGGTCCTGGTACTCCAGCGGGACCAGGTCGCCTGCGGCGTCGATACGGGCGGGCCGGCGCGCATCCGTGAGCAGCATCAGCGCCAGCAGACCGGCGGCCTCGGCGGCCTCGGCTCGGTCGACGCCCTTGGCAGGATCGGAAACCGCCCCGTGCAGTCGTCGCGCCAGCCGGATGGCCTCCTTCGTGAGCGAGACGTCGACGAGCTCAGCGCCGCGACTGGTCGCGTACCCCTCGTTGAAGACGAGGTAGAGGACGTGCATCACCGCCACGAGCCGGTCCGGCAGGTCGGCAGGCGCTTCGCCGTCGGGTGTCATGAACCGTGCGCCGGAGTCGCGCAGGGTCGCCTTGGCCCGGCTGATCCGTTGCGCCATCGTCGACTCCGGGACCAGAAACGCCGCGGCGATCTGCCCGGTCGAGAGGCCGCCGACCGCCCGCAGCGTCAGTGCCACCCGCGAGGGCGGGCTCAGCACGGGGTGGCAGCAGAGCAGGAGCAGCAGCAAGGTGTCGTCGCCCTCGGCACCCGAGTCGCCGCCGGCCGCAGGAGCCACGAGGAGAGGAGTCCCCTGCTGGATGGTGACCGCGAGCTCGCGCTTCTCTCGCGCGGCGTCGCTGCGCCACTGGTCGACGAGCCGGCGGGAGGCTACGCGGATGAGCCAGCCGCGCGGGTTGTCCGGAACCCCCTCGCGGGGCCACTGCCGGGCGGCGGCGAGAAGGGCCTCCTGGGTGGCCTCCTCGGCGCCGTCGAAGTCGCCGTGGCGGCGGGCAAGCGCTGCGACGACGTGCGGGGTCTCGCGGCGCCATACGTCATCGAGTGACGTGCTGCCCACGGCCACGTCGGTCTGCTCCCATCGGCTCGAACCAGCCCGCGGCTTGGGTCACGACTCGTCGCCGCCCGGCCACATGGCCGACCGCAGCTCGATCGTCTCGCCCGGCCCGGAGAACTGGGCCGCGAGCTCCTGAGCACGATCGAGGCTTTCGACGTCGATGAGGAAGAACCCCGCCAGGTGCTCCTTGGTCTCGGCGTAGGGACCGTCGGTGACCACCGGCGTACCGGCCTCCCACCGGTACAACGAGGAGGTGGACGGGTCGGCCAACGCCTCAC
>NZ_JBDTKA010000053.1:0-36428 GCF_039935575.1 Lapillicoccus sp. | reverse complement strand
CAGCATCTGCCCCCTTGATGGCAGCTGCCACTCCAACACCCGAGACCGCGTCGGCGCGAACTTGAACAAGTTGCTCACTGGGTGGCAACCCAAGCGGATCTGAGCGGCGGCTGACCGCCCGCACCTGATGCCCCGCTGCCAGCGCGTCACGACATAACAACCGCCCCGTCGATCCAGCTGCTCCAAAAACGACTACGTCCACCACACACTCCGTTCTAATACGGAATCCGTACTATAGGCGTTTAACGCGTCCTGCGTCGAAAATCTCCAAGGGCGCGGGGCGAGGGGGTCTATCGCAAACGAGGGATTTCGATAGACCACCATCGTCTCGACCCAACTGGGACGTCACCGCAGGTCAACCACTCACAAAATCGCACCCCACAATCAACCTCACGAAACAAGGGTCGTCGACGGGTTTCGATAGGCTCCGCGTCATAGCAGACCTCATTGGCTACGCGAGAGTCAGTACCGCCGACCAAAACCCCCAACTGCAGCTGGATGCCCTGGCCGCCGAGCGCTGCCTGAAGACCTATACCGATACCGCGACCGGCACTCGGACCGACTGGCCACAGCGGAACGCCTGCCTGGCCGATCTACGACCAGGTGACACCCTGGTGATCTGGAAAATTGACCGGCTCGGACGCAACCTGGTCGACATCGTCGCCACCCTGCGCGAACGCGGCGTCGGAGTGAAGTCCCTGACCAACGGGATCATCGACACCACCACCGCCCACGGCACCCTCGTCTTCGGCCGAGTACGAAGCCGCGTTCATCACCGAACGCACCCACGCCGGGCTCGTCGCCGCTCGGGCCCGCGGTCGCCACGGTGGCCGCAAACCCAAAATGACTCCCGCACTGGTCAACAAGGCACAGCGGATGTACGGCCCACGCCAATTCACCATGGCCGAGATCGCCCAATCCTGCGCCGTCAGTCCCATGACGATCTACCGCCACATCACCACCAGCCGCTGACTGACGTCGGGCCCCTTAGCGCTAACGGCTGCACGGATCCTACTCGACCCCCAGATGCCGCGGCCCGGCGACAGGATGTGCTGCGGGTCGAAGGCGTCCTTGACCAGCCGGTGCGCGGCGAGGGTCGCCGGGTCGAGCTGCTTGGGCAGTGCGTGCCGTTTCAGGGACCCGATGCCGTGCTCTCCCGACAGCGTCCCGCCGAGGGCTAGAGCCGCGTCACTGACGCGGTCGAGGACGAGCTCGCCGTGGTCGCGGGCCGCTGCGTCCGCCGGGTCGACGATCACCGAGGGGTGCAGGTTGCCGTCGCCGGCGTGAGCGAAGGTGGGGATCGCGACGCCCTCTTCCCGACTGATCTGCTCGATGGCGAGGAACATGTCGGCGAGCCGCGCAATCGGCACCGCCACGTCCGACGAGACGCGTAGGCCCTCCGCGGACAGGGCCCGGCCCGAGACGCGTCGTGCCTCGAGTAGGAGGTCGCCCTCGGCCTCGTCGACACCGACCGCGCCGGCCGCGCGACATACCTCGGCGGCTGCCGCCGACTCCTCATGGGCCCGCCGCCCGATGAACTGACCGACGAGCACGGCGGCTGCGTCGTCGGTGCTCAGCCCGGTGGGGTAGTGCTTCTCGACGAGGTCGACGCTGAGCCGGTCCATCAGCTCCATTACCTCGGGAACCAGCGCGGTCGCCATGATCGCTGTCACAGCCACCCCGGCCGTGGCGAGGGTCGGGAAGACCGCCCGGAACGTCACCGTGTCGCCGGTCGGCCGCACGACCAGCCGGACAGTGGCCGCGGTCACCACCCCGAGCGTCCCCTCCGACCCGACGAAGAGCCGGGTGAGGTCGTAGCCCACGACGTCCTTGCGCGTGCGACCTCCCGTGGTGATGATGTCGCCGCTGGCCAGCACCACCTCCAGGCCCGCGACGCTGTCGGCCGTCACGCCGTACTTCACACAGCGCAGGCCCCCCGCGTTCGTCGCGATATTGCCGCCGATGGTCGACTCCCGGTAGCTGGCGGGGTCCGGTGCATACATGAGCCCGTATGCCGCTGCCGCCTCGTCGATGTCGGCGGTGACGACGCCGGCCTGCACGTCGGCCAGCCGGTTGGCCGGGTCGATGCCGAGGACGCGGTCCATGGCGGCCAGTGAGACGACCAGCCCGTCGGGGTAGGCCACGGCGCCGCCGGTCAGCCCGGTGCCGCTGCCGCGTACCGAGACCTTGACATGGTGCTGGTTCGCCCACCGCAGGGCGATCACGACGTCGTCGGTCGACCGCGCCGTGACGACCGCTTGCGGGAGCCCGTCGAGGCTCGCGCGTGAGGCATCCCCGCAGTACGCGGCCAGCTCGTCAGGCGCGATGAGAACCCGCCCCGGCAGTGCGCTCAGCAGCGCGTCCAGTGGTCCGGTGCCTGCGCTCACGAGGAGGTCCTTGCAGTCGGGTTCGAGGTTGGTCGGGCGGCCATGCGCGGCGGGCTGACAGGCTGGCCGCAGGTCAGCTCGACCAGGTGCGGAGCCAGACGGCCTCAGGCGAGCGGCCCAACGATGCCAGCGTCGCCTCGTCGAGCGCGATGTCGGTGTCGGTCACGACGTACCCGAGCTCCCCCCGTGTGGACAGGGACTGGCCGACGATGTTGACCCCGGCATCGGCCAGCCTGAGGTTGATGGCGGCGAGCACCCCGGGGACGTTGGCGTGCAGGTATGCCATCCGGAAGCCGCCCGGGGTCGTTGCTGGCAGGACTTCTGGCAGGTTCACGGACAACGCGGTGGCGCCGCTGCCGACGAACTGGTGGAGCTTGGCGGCCACGAAGGCGCCGATCTCTTCCTGCGCCTCCTGCGTCGACCCGCCCACGTGTGGAGTCAGGATGACGTTGTCCAGGCCTCGCAGCGGAGACTCGAACGGGTCGCCCTGGGCCTTGGGTTCGGCGGGGAAGACATCGATCGCGGCGCCAGACAGGTGCCCCGACAGAATGTGGTCGCGCAGCGCCACGTCGTCGACCACCATCCCTCGCGAGGCGTTGATGAACGCCGATCCCGATTTCATCAGGGCGAACTGGTCGGCACCGAACAGGCCCGCGTTGCCCGGTCGTCCGTCCACGTGCAGGCTGACGATGTCGGCTTCGACCAGCAGCTCCTCCAGGGAGCCCACCCGCCGAGCGTTGCCGTAAGCCAAGCGGTCTGCCGTGTCGTAGAAGATCACCCGAAGCCCGATGGCCTCGCAGACGTTGGACAGCTGCGTGCCGATGTTGCCGTAGCCGACGATGCCGAGGGTGCGACCCCGGATCTCGTGGCTGCCCTTGGCAGACTTGTCCCAGATGCCGTCGTGCATGCGTTGCGTCTTCTCGGTCAACCGACGCGCCAGCGCGACGATCTCCCCGAGGACCAGCTCGACAACGCTGCGGGTGTTGGAGAACGGGGCGTTGAAGACGGCCACCCCGCTGGCCGCCGCATCCACCAGGTCGACCTGGTTGGTCCCGATGCAGAAGCACCCGACCGCCAGCAGGTCCGTCGCCGCTTCGAGGACCCGGGAGGTGACCTTGGTGTTGGACCGGATGCCGAGCAGCGAGATCCCCCGCAGCGCTTCGACAAGCTCACCCTCGCTGAGCGATCCGCCGCGCGTCTCGACCTCGAACCCCTCGCGACGCAACGACTGGGTGGCGACGGGGTGGATGTTCTCCAGCAGCAAAACCTTCACAACGACAACATCTCTCGCCTCGACAACGGTGCAGCGAATGGCCGCGACCGCGGGTGGTCACCCCATGAGCGACGCGCCCGGAATGCTCCCGGGTGAGACATGACGATCACCAGAGCACCCCTGACCGCATCTGCGCAGGTCAGGGGCTCACTCTAGAGGTTGGACCAGGGTTCGTCCGAATCGGTTGGTACAGCACCAGTGTTCGTCGTGCCTAGCCTCATCGTGGCCGAACGTGCACCCGGATACACCAACCTCGGATTCCCGACCCGCAACGGCTCAACCTCGACCGAGAGAGCCGACCCCGAGCCCACCGATCTCTTTCATGAACCACAACGGTTCTTGACACTGTCCTCGGTTAGTCGTAACTTGCGTTAGTGATCGCTAACGCAACTGCGCTACTTGACGCGATCGGCGAACCGACCCGACGGACGATTGTCGAACGGCTCGTCGACCGGCCGTCCGCGGTCAGCGACCTGGCCAAGGACCTGCCGATCACCCGGTCCGCGGTATCACAGCACCTGCAGATCCTCAAGACCGTCGGACTGGTCACCGACAAGGCGGTCGGCACCCGACGGATCTACACCGTGGACCCCGAGGCGCTCGCCATCATCCGCGCCTACTTCGACGCGTTCTGGACCCGATCCCTCGCCGCGTTCGCTGACGCGGCCGAACAACCGGAGGACACATGACCACCACCACCGAAACAACGTCAGTCAGCACCGCCGTTGACGTCAACGCACCGATCGAACGGGCCTTCCAGGTGTTCACCGTCGAGATCGGCACCTGGTGGGACGACGACAAACACATCCTCGACGTACCGCTGGCCGAGATGGTCTTCGAGCCCCACGTCGGCGGCAACATCATCGACCGAGGGACCGACGGCAGTGAGTGCCGCTGGGCGCGGGTGCTCGCGTACGACCCACCCCGGCGGGTTTGCTTCAGCTGGGACATCAACACCCAATGGGAGATCGAGACCGACCCCGCCAAGAGCAGCGAAATCGAGATCACCTTCACCCAGATGACGCCCGGACGCACCCACGTGGTGTTGACCCACCGCCATCTGGACCGGCACGGAGACGGCTGGCAGCGCATGCGCGAGGCCGTGAGCTCCGGTTGGAGCCTCACCCGCTTCGCTGACATCGCCGAGCAGACACATTCGAACCGCCACGTTCTGGGACAGACGATGCCCACCGTCAGCGACGAGACCAGGCGTGCCCGCCTCGCCGCGTCGTTTTCTCGCTCGTCAGCTGTGGGGATTCACGGTGGCTCGTGCACGCGCTCGCTCGTGACCTAATGGTCTGCTGGCAGATCATCTTGCCGGCGGGTCAGCGAGACGGGAATGGGTTCGGCTTGCTGTTCAGTGCGAATGGAGCGCGAACGTGCGCGCGGAAGGGTCACTCGGAACGTGGTGACGTCATGGTCGCGTTCTGCGGTGAGCTGTCCGCCGTGGGCGTGGACGATGCCGCGGGCGATGGCGAGTCCGAGTCCGGCGTTGTCGTTGCTTCGGTTTCGGGACGGGTCGGCGCGACTGAACCGGTCGAACAGCGAGGACACCACGGACGCGTCGAAGCCAGGCCCATCGTCGGCGACGGTCACCTCGTCGACAGTCTCGGAGCGGTGAAGGGCGATCGAGACCGTTGTTCCTTCCGGCGTGTGCGTCGCCGCGTTGGTAAGCAGGTTGGTCACGACCTGCGCAAGCCGGTATGGATCTCCTTGGGTGAGAACGGTTTGGCGTGGCAGATCGAGCCGCCATCCGTGGCCCGGAGTACGAGCCCGAGCATTGGTCACGGCCTCGACGACGATCCGGGTCAGGTCTACCTCCGTGCAGTCCAACGGGCGGCCGGCATCGAGGCGGGTGAGCAGCAGGAGGTCGTTGACCAGCCGACCCATCCGCTCCGACTCGCTGTCGATGCGGTCCAGGGACGCGTTGACGGGTTCGGGAAGCCCCGGTGTCATGCGCGCGAACTCGGCATGGGCGCGAATGGTCGCAAGGGGTGTGCGCAGCTCGTGGCTGGCGTCTGCGATGAAGAGCCGAAGCTGCTCCTCAGTGGCGTGGCGGGCCCGGAGCGAGGCCTCGACGTGGTCGAGCAGGTGATGAACCGCCAGCCCCACCTGTCCCACCTCGGTGCTGGGGTCGGTCGGGAGGTCACGGTCGCCGAGGTCGACATGCCCGGCGTCCAGTGGCTGGTCGGAGACCTCGACGGCGACCCTGGCGACCGCCGTGAGGGGACGCAGCGACCACCGGACAAAACTCATGCTCGCGATCGCACCGGCGATGACGATCACCAGGAAGCTGACCAGCTCGATGACGGCGACCCGAGCCAGGGTCTCGTCAACCGGGCGCAGCGGCAGCCCGGTGACATGGACGTCACCGTCTCGCCCCGCAGTGGCGATGATTCGATAGTCGTCGAGCGTCTGAAGCTCCAGAGTGACCGGAACACCGTTGGGCACCACCGAGGCAATGTTCTGAACATCCGCTGTCGTCAGGAGAATCGGCTGGTTCGAACCATCTGGTCGGACTACCGCCGCCGTGACGGGTACACCAGAAATGAGTCGCACTCCGAGTGTGCCGACCGACTGCCCGGGAGCTGTCCCAGCGTTGTCAGCGTCTGGTTCGCCGGCCCCAGGATGCTCGAGGCTGACGCTGTACCGCCCATTCGCATCGACCAGGAGCGCGTCGAGGCGATCCATCAGGAACCATCGCAGAGCCAGAGCTGTCGTGACGGCAACCGCCAGACAGGCCGTCACCAACAGCACGAGAAGCCCGGTAGTCAGGCGGGATCGCAAGGTCCGGGGCCGTCGGGCCGACAGGTGTCGGAGCCTCATTCGCAGGCCTTGATCTGGTAGCCGGCTCCTCGCCGGGTATGGATCATGGGGGCCCGGCCGGCGTCGATTTTCTTGCGGAGATAGCTGATGTAGAGCTCGACAATGTGGATCTGACCGCCGAAGTCATCACCCCAGACCTGATCCATGATCTCGGTCTTGGACAGGACACGTCGAGGGTTGGACATGAGGTACTGCAGCAAGGAGAACTCGGTGGGGGTCAGCTCGACGTACACTCCCCCGCGGTGAACCTCCCGTGAGTCGAGGTTCATGCGGAGGTCTCCGACGACGAGCTCCTCGACACCACCCGGATCGGCCACCCCCACCCTCCTCAGCAACGCGCGTACGCGGGCGATGAGCTCTTCGAGGCTGAACGGCTTGCTCAGATAGTCGTCCGCTCCGGCCGTGATGCTGCCGATCCGATCCTCGACACCGTCACGGGCGGTGAGGAAGATGACTCTCACCGTCAGGTCGAGGCTGGTCAGGCGTCTCAGGGTCTCGAGGCCGTCGATGTCGGGCAGCATCATGTCGAGGATGACGACGTCCGGCCGGAAGGTCGTGGCAATGGTCAGCGCCTGACGACCTCCGTATGCCGTCTGCGCGTCCCAGCCCTGAAGTCTCATCACGCTGGTGAGGACATCGGCCAGGCTCTGCTCGTCGTCGACGACCAGCACGCGCAGCGGGGAGCCGTCTGCGCGGGTGAGTCGACCCCTGCCGGGGTCGCCCAGTTGATGTTCTGACATCTCGCTCACCCCTCAGCGCGTCCAGATGGCAAACTCCCGCCGCGAGACTGACGGCCTCGAGTGGGCTGGCGGCGCGCCGTGGTGCTGCGGACAGCATCGCATTAGCGGGGCGGCGCGCAACGCTGAGAATCCTCTGAACCCGCTGTGCGCGTTCGGGCGACTGCGGGCGGCCCGCAGATCAGGCGAATACCCTCCCAGGCGATTCAGAAGGTTTCCAGACAGTCTGGCTTGCTCGCGCTGTCAGGATACGACGGTACCGACGGCGCCGCCGTACCCCGACCCGACCAGAGGCCGCCATGACACCCGACCAGCTCAGAGCTACCGGCCGACGCCGGGTGCGAAACGTCACCACCATCGTCGCCGGACTCGCGCTGACCGGGTCGTCGGCCGTCGCAGTGGGGCTGGGTCACGAGCACCAGGCAGCGTTGACAGCGTCATCCGCGGCGGCTACGGCTCAGCAGCAGACGGCCGCCCAGGCGAAGACAGCTCAGTTGGCCCGCGACCAGGCCGCTGAAGTGGACGCCCAAGCCGCCGCCGCACAAGCGGCCACTGTCCAGGCCGCAGCGGCACAGGCTGCCGCCCGCACGGAGGCCGCGAAGCAGCAGGCTGCCGCTCAGGCTGCCGCCGCCCAGCAGGCTGCCGCCGCCCAGAAGGCTGCCGCTAAGTCACTGTCATCCAGCACTAGCACCCCGGTTGCCCAGTCGTCGGGGTCCTGACACTGTGGCGTCCACCAGCACGGCCCACTCGGTCGATCCACCCGGGTCCGTCGACTACGGATCGCAGGAGTGGTCGGCGTGGTCGACGGCCATCAAGGTGGTCACCACCGAACCCGGAGCCGTCGTGGAGGCCCGGCGCATTGTCGAGAGCTGGATCGAGCGAGTCGATCTTGCAGCCAGCCGGTTCAGGCCGGACTCGGAGACGTCCCGGCTCAGTCGGGTGACGTCGAAGGCGGGAGTCGACCACGAGATCTCGCCGCTGTTGGCCGAACTGGTCGAGACGGCACTGGTTGCCGCCCGGTTGACGGATGGCTCGGTCGACCCGACGCTCGGGACGTGCCTGGAGGACCTCGGATACGGGCGTGACATCGCGGATGTCGTCGTCGCCGGGGGCACGATGCCAGCCGTCCCCGCCGGCCAGGGCACCGTCTGTCTCTCGCGGCGGTCGACGTGGCGCGACATTCGCTTGGAGGGAAGGCATCTCCAGATGCCGGCGGGAGTGCTCCTGGATCTCGGGGCCACCGCGAAAGCGTGGACCGCGGACCGCGCCGCCACGCATGCCGCCGCGGCCATTGGATGCGGCGTGCTCGTCAGTCTCGGCGGGGACCTCCGCGCTGACGGTGAAGGCCCACCCGACGGGTGGCCGATCCTCGTCCAGGACGGTGACGACCAACCGTCGACGACCGTCTGCCTGACTGGCGCACAGGCGATGGCGACATCGTCCACGCTGCATCGCACCTGGTGGCGCGATGGTGACCGTTTCCATCACATCGTGGATCCCATGACCGGCATGAGCGCGGATCGCGTGTGGCGCACGGTGTCCGTGGCCGCAGCCACCTGCGTCCTGGCCAACACCCTGACCACCGCCGCCGTAGTCCGCGCGAGCAGCGCGGTGGAGTTCCTCGCCAGCCACGGGGCCGCGGCCAGGCTGGTGGCGGACAACGGCACCGTGCATACGGTTGGGGGCTGGCCGGCGTGACGAACGCACTGTGGTACCTCGGGCGCGGGTTCGGCGTCAGCGCGGTGGTGCTGTTCTCCGTCTCCGTCGTCCTCGGCATCGTCGTTCGCAACGGGCGCGCGTTGACCGGGTTGCCCAAGTTCGCCGTGGTGGCTCTGCACCGCACCGTGAGCCTGACCGCGCTCGGGTTTGTCGCGCTGCACATCACGACCCTTCTCTTCGACCCCTACGCGCAGCTGCGGCTCACGGATGTCCTGATCCCATTCGATGCGCCGTACCGCCCCCTCTGGCAGGGCCTTGGGACCCTGGCGTTCGACCTGGTAGTCCTGCTCGTGGTGTCCAGCCTGCTGAGAGACCGCATCGGACGGCGTGTTTGGCGCGCCGTGCACTGGCTCGCGTATGCCTTCTGGCCGCTGGCGGTTGCCCATGCCATCGGCAACGGAACCGACGGGACGAGCGGATGGCTGCTGGTCCTCACCGGCGGCTGCCTCGTGGCGGTGGCTGGCGCGGTCGGCTGGCGAGTTCTCTCCAGCCAGGAGGACGTCGAGATTCTGGTCGTGCCCGCACCCGTCGCGCCCACAGGCGTGCCATGGACGTGACCGTCTCGACGACGCCCCTGGCGGACTGTGCCAGGCTGAGCTTCGCCGAGCATCTCGACACGCTCGGCGAGCTGCCTCGCCTCGGCCAGGGTGAGCTCATCGAGGCCGTGGCCAGCGCCGGTCTCACCGGCCGTGGCGGCGCAGGGTTCCCGGTGTCCCGCAAGCTCGCCGCTGTGGCCGATGGGTCGCGTCCCGTCGTGGTCGCGAACGCCGCCGAAGGCGAGCCGGCCAGCCGCAAGGACCGCTACCTCTTGAGCCACAGCCCCCATCTGGTCCTCGACGGTGTCCAGGTCGCCGCAGCGACCGTTGGCGCCCGGAGAGCGTATGTGTACGGGCCGCGAGATCTCCTCGAGGACTGCGTACTTCCAGCGATGGCTGAGCGGAAAGACCGCGTCAAGGTCATCCCGTTCGTCGCGGAAGACGCGTTCCTGTCGGGTGAGGAGTCAGCTCTCGTCTCGGCCATAAACGGCAACCTCGCCCTGCCGACAACCACCCCTCCCCGCGTGTTCACCCAGGGAGTCCGGGGGCGGCCGACGCTGGTCCAGAACGTGGAGACCTTGGCCAACCTGGCGCTGATCGCCCGGTTCGGACCCGCCTGGTTCCGTGAGCGCGGTACGGCGGACGAACCGGGGAGCCGACTGGTCACAGTGTCGGGCGGCGTCGCCCGCCCTGGAGTGCTCGAGGTCGAGGGTGGCGCTCGAATCGAGTCCATCATCGATGACGCGGGCGATCTGATCGGCGCGGCGTCGGCCGTTCTCGTCGGGGGTTTCCATGGTGGCTGGGTTCCTTGGGCGGATGTGCATGCCGGACTACGTCTCACCCGATCCGACCTGCGCCCCTACGACGCCTCCCCTGGAGCCGGCGTACTGGTGGTCCTGCCGAAATCAGGGTGCGGACTGCGCTACTCGGCCCGGGTTCTTGAGTTCCTTGCCGGTCAGAACGCCGGCCAGTGCGGCCCGTGCGTCAACGGCTTGCCGGCCCTGGCAGACACCATGACCCGGTTGGCCCGAGGGCGCGCGTCCACTCAAATGGAGTCAGACGTCGAATGGCTGTGCCGTATCACCGAGACACGAGGCGCCTGCCACCATCCGACCGGAACGGTGCGGCTGGCGCGTAGCACGATGCGAACCTTCAAGGACGAGGTACGGCGACACCGAGAGGGCCTCTGCACGGAACGGCCTCGCACCGGGGGCGGGAGATGACCACGCGACTGGTCATCGACTGGGTCGCCTGCGAAGCGCGCGGGGTCTGCACCGAGCTGATCCCCGAGATCGTGACCGCAGATCCGTGGGGCTATCCCCTGCCAGTGACCGGGGAACGGGACCCAGTCGTTCCGAGGGCTCTCATCGAGCACGCCCGAACGGCAGTCAAAGAATGTCCTCGGATGGCGCTGCGACTCAGCCATGAGCGTGAGCCTGCATCCATGAGAGTGGACCGGACCGCCGAGGACTAGCGAAACCGCGCCCGGACCGGGGACGACGAGCTGCGCGGGTGCGACGCCGGGAACCGCGGTCGCGTTCGACGAGAGCATCGACAGGGATCCGACCCGGTTGGACGCGGGTCAAGGCCTTGCCAGCCTGCCTGGAGCCGGCGCGACGATCACCGTCACCCTCAACGACGCCCGCACCTACGACGCCACGATCGTCGGTATCGACTCGACCACCGACCTGGCCGTGCTGTCCCTGGCCAACCCACCCAGCGACCTGACGCCTATCGCGTTGGGTGACTCCGCCTCGCTGGCCGTCGAACGCCCGGGTCGACGGGGTGCGTTCATCGTGTGTTACCGGGCCGATCCGGTCATGTGGTCGGCTGGGGCTCCGTGGGTTGGCGCAGGGTGAGCTGACGTTGGTGCGCCTGGAAGTGGACGGTGCCGTAGTGGTAGACGTCGCGGACGCTCATCCAGTCACCGAAGTATGGATCCCACCGGGGCGGGAAGTGCATACCGCGGGCGAGGTCGTCATCGGTTTCGGCGTCGAGCTGCCGGTGCAGGGCGGCCACGACACGGTCGGCTTTGGCGGCCATCCGGTGATGGTTGAACACGATCGCGCCGCCGCAGGAGCCGAGGTAGTTCACTACGTGGAAGGGCCGGTGGGCGGCATCCAAGCCGGTCGCGAAGGCCGCGCTGGCGGCGGGCGGTAGGTGGCTGACGGTCCGGACCAGCGGCAGCAGGGTCCGTACGATCAGGTATCCGAAGAGCATGTGGAACAGCAGCTGCTCGTTGGTCCAGCGGGTCCCTACAGTGCCGCGGTGCAGGTCCGCCGGGGAGGCCCCGTCGAGCAGCTGGTGGAACGCGTCGAGGGCTTGGTCAAGCTCGTCGTGGAGGGACGCACGGGTGCCGTGATCGAACTTCTCTGCGGGGTTGGACATCGGCTCACCTCGACCTCCAGTGTGCCGCAGCGGGGGGCCGTTCGGGGGCCGGGAGTCTGTTCGTCGGTGTCGACGGCGAGTGTGACTGCTGGAGTCAGCTGCTGGAGTTAGCCGGTGGCCAGCTGGGTGATGAGGGTTTCGATGCGGCTGCGGATGTCGTCGCGGATCCGGCGGACGGTGTCGAGAGCTTGGCCAGCGGGATCGTCGACGATCCAGTCTTCGTAGCGTTTGCCGGGGAAGATCGGGCAGGTGTCGCCGCAGCCCATGGTGATGACGACATCGGATGCGTGTACCGCGTCGGTGGTCAGGATCTTCGGTGGTTCACCGGTGATGTCGATGCCCTCTTCGGCAATGGTTGCACGGCGTCCGGGTTGATCTGGTCGCCGGGTTCGGAACCGGCGGAGCGCACCTCGATGCGGTCGCCGGCCAGGTGGCGCAGGTAGCGGGCGGCCATCTGTGACCGGCCGGCGTTGTGCACGCACACCAACAGGACGTTGGGCTTGGCTGTCATCGGTGTACCTCCGAACGGGGAGATGGCGACGCCGCGTCCGCGGCGGTGTCGGCGATGGTGGCCGCGATCATCGTCGGTGCTGGGTAGAGCACCCGGATGAGGGCGTAGGCAAGCCCACCGCCGAGGAGCTGCATGAGCAGGAACATCGGCGCGGAGCCGGGGGCGATGCCGGCGAGGGTGTCGGACAGGGTCCGAGCCAGGGTGACGGCGGGGTTGGCGAAGCTGTTGGAGCTGGTGAACCAGTAGGCGGCGGTGATGTAGGCGCCGACGAGGTAGCCGACCTGGCCCCCGCGTCCGGCTCGGGTGGCGCCGAAGATGACCAGCAGCAGCCCAACGGTGGCGACGACCTCACCGAGCCACAACCCGGCTCCGGTGCGGGGGGTGGCGGCGAGCGTGATCGCCGGCAGCCCGAACATCAGGTTCGCCACGACCGCACCGGCCGCTCCGCCGGCTACCTGGGCGGCCAGCGCGGCACCGGTGGCCACGCTGTTCTCCAGCAGCTGCAGTCCGAGGTTGCCCGGTGACAGTCGGGCGGCGGCGATCCCGGAGCCGATCACCGCGGCGACCAGGAAGCCGGTGCCGATGGTCTCGGCGGCCGCCTGGCGCAGCAACGATACGATCTGCGCCGTCCCAGTCTCACCGGATGTCGCCGGGGTGGCTGGGGACCGGTTCAACGGCAGCCGCAGGAGGACGGTGCTACGGCACCGGTTGACGAACCGCAGCAGTCGGCCTTGGCGTCAGGTTCGCAGCAGCTGGCCAGCTGGTCGGTTGAGCAGCAGCCGGGCGCGGCCTGCAGTGTCAAGGCCTCCCGCACCGGGGATCCACTCATGGGGGTGGGCGCGGCTGCCGGTTTGACGGCCCGGATGATCGCACCGTGCATCTGTGGCACCGCCTGGTGGGTGAAGTCGACGGAACCGCCGGCAAACCCGGCGGTGGCTAGTCCGTGAAGGTACTCCTGTCGGGATAGGGCGCCGGCGATGCAGCCGGTGAACGAGCCAAGGTGGATCCGGTCGGCCTCGGTGAGGTGGTCCTCGGCAACGACGTCGGCGATCCCGATCCGCCCACCGGGGGCCAGGACCCGGAACATCTCGGCCAGCACGGCCGGCTTGTCGGCGGACAGGTTGATCACACAGTTGGAGATCACCACGTCGACCGAGCCGTCCGGCAGCGGCACGTCTTCGATGGTGCCCTTGAGAAACTCGACGTTGCTGGCGCCCGCCTCGGCGGCGTTGGCTCGGGCCAGATCCAGCATCTCGTCGGTCATATCAACCCCATAGGCGTACCCGCCCGGGCCGACCCTCTTGGCCGAGAGCAGCACGTCGATCCCGCCTCCGCAGCCCAGGTCCAGGACCCGTTCACCCGGATGGAGGTCGGCGACCGCGACCGGGTTGCCGCAGCCGAGGGAAGCCAACACCGCCGCCTCCGGCAGCTCTCCCCGTTCCCTGTCGAGGTACAGGCTCGATCCGAACGAGGACTCGTCCTGGACTAGCGGGTCGGCCGTACGCCGCGACCCAACCGTGCAGCAGGAGGGGTCGGTGCAGCTGCCGGTCTCTCCGCAGCCGGCGTGTTGACCGTGGGTGACGGCCACCGCCGCGGCCGCATACCGGGACCGGACCTCTTCGCGAACCTCGTCCGCCGTCGCCATTGCCCTCCACCTTCCATCGAAATGTGTCGATAGAAGGTGCAGCCTGCCGCACTCATCGATGATTGTCAATGTGTGTCAGACTGTGTGCCATGCTCACCGCCGCGGCTCGTCCAGACACCGGTGCCACGGTCGTCAGCACGCTTGCCCAGGCGCATCTGACCCAGAACACCAGCAGCTGCTGCCCGCCACGAGCGGTGCCCGTGATGCCTGTCCAGCGGGCTGAGCAGCTGGCCAGGTTGCTGAAAGCGGTCGCCGACCCGACCCGGCTGCGGCTGCTGTCGTTGGTGGCCGGCACCGATGACGGTGAGGCCTGCATCTGTGACCTCACGGCGCCGGTCGAGCTGTCCCAGCCAACCGTGTCCCACCACATGAAGATCCTGGTTGAGGCCGGCCTGCTCGCCCGGGAGCAGCGCGGTAAGTGGGCCTACTACCGAACGGTGCCCGGCGCGCTGCGGCAGCTAGCCGACGCCCTGGTCCAGCCGCTGAGCAGCGACCAGTGAAGACGGCGGCTGTCCACGGCCAGCGGAAGGCACCTGCCGCTAATCCGGGAGGCGTTGTACCGAGCCGACCATGACGTGACCGGCGCCCCGGGCCACGGATGAAGACGCTAGTCGGGGTGCTCGTAACGGTGCTGTCACCCGCCTCTATGAGGTGGGAGAGCTTCGTATGCAGGCAGGGTCGGATCAGGCTTCGCGGGCGAAAGCTGACCTGGCGCGGCCGACCCAACGCCATTCCCACCAAGCCCGGCAGTTAGACCCCCCACCACGGTCATCCCCCACCACATGGGCGGCCTTCTCAGTGTTCTCTCAGTGGCCGGGCGACACCGTGGCCGGGACTGGGGGGCTTCAGCCCAGCGCCGGGGGTAAACGTGCCAGCCCGGGCTTGAGTGTCTTCGTGCAGCGTCGGCGAGAATGAGGGCTCATGAACGCATTACGCAGCCGGTGGCCCACGGGTGTGCGCTGGCAGGCCAGCGTTGCCGCGGCCGCCGTCGTCGCCATCGCGTTGATGGCCGGCAGCGTCGCCCTGGTGCTGCTGCTGCAGAGCACGTTGACGTCGAACCTCCAAGCCACGACTACCGCCCTGGTAGCGCAAGACGCTCAGACCCTCGCCGAGGACGGGCTGACGGCCCTGGCCTCGAGCGAGACAGACCGGGGCGCCGACAGCGTCCTTATTCAGGTGCTGGACCCCTCTGGCGTCGTCGTCTACACCTCGGAGCCGGCTCGCACGACCGCGCAGTCCCCGATGCGTCCCGCACTCGGTGAGACGCTGGTCAGCGGGCGCACCTTCATACCCATCCCGGCGGACCGGGCGCCCCCGCTGATCGTCGCGCGCACCGTAGCGGTGTCCGGGAACCCGTACGTGGTGCTAGCCGTCACCTCCCAGGAGCCACACACCGAGGCGGTGACCACGACCTCGGCGCTGCTGCTGGTCGGCATCCCGCTGTTGGTCGCGCTGACGGGGTTCGTGACCTGGTGGCGAGTCGGGTACGCGTTGCGGTCGGTGGAGTCGATCCGTGAGCAGGTCGAACAGATCGAGGCTGCGAACCTGTCGCAGCGGGTGCCGGTACCGGCCACCCGGGACGAGATCGCCGGTCTGGCGGCGACGATGAACACCATGCTGCAGCGTCTGGAAAGCTCCGATGCCACCCAGCGCCGGTTCGTCGCCGACGCCAGCCACGAGCTGCGCTCACCGCTGGCCACCCTGACCGCCTCGCTCGAGCTCGCCGAGCAGGACGGCACCAGTCAGACGTGGCGTGAGCTGGAGCCGATCATGCAGGACGAGGCCGGCCGGATGAGCCGCCTCGTCGAAGACCTCCTGCTGCTGTCCAAGGTCGACAACCAGGCCATGATCCTCGCCGAGGGAGACGTCGACCTCGACGACCTCGCCGACCTGGAGACCCGCCGCCTGCGCCAGCTTGGCTCGGTCCAGGTCACCCTCTTCGTCGCTCCCGTCAAGGTCCGCGGCGACCGCCACCAGCTGGCCCGGCTGCTGCGCAATCTCGTCGACAACGCAGCCCGCGCGGCTAGCTCGCAGGTATCGGTGAGCGTGGCCCGTGATGGCGACGCGGCAGTCGTCCGGGTCGAGGACGACGGACCCGGCATTGCCCCGGCCGACCGGGACCGCGTCTTCGAACGGTTTGTCCGGCTCGACCAGAGCCGGTCCCGCCGCTCCGGCGGGTCCGGCCTCGGCCTCGCGATCGTGCAGGAGATCGCGGCCGCGCACCGCGGAAGTGTGCAGGTCACCACCTCACCCCTCGGTGGCGCCGCCGTGGAGGTCCGGCTACCCGCCCCGAGCTGAGCTGCCCCCAAGCGCGACGCCCACGGTCACGGGGCGAGCAGCCGGTACCCCACCCCGCGGACCGTCTCGATGCTCTGCCGGGCGAACGGGACGTCGATCTTCTTGCGCAGATACCCGACGTAGACCTCGACGATGTTCACGTCCCCGTCGTAGGCCTGGTCCCACACGTTGTCGAGGATGTCGCTCTTGGTGACCACCTCGTCCGGGCGGTGCATCAGATACGTCAACAGCGCGTACTCCTTCGGTGTCAGCTCGATCGCGGTCCCGGCTCGGGCGACCCGCCGGGAGACCGGATCCAGCGTCAGATCGCCCACCGCCAACGTCACCGGGCGTTCAGGGGCGCCACGACGCATCAGCGCCCGCAGCCTGGCCACCAACACCACGAAGCTGAACGGCTTCGTCAGATAGTCGTCCGCGCCCAGGTCGAACGCGTCCGCCTCGTCGTACTCGCCGTCCTTGGCGGTCAGCATCAACACCGGCGTCCACACCTGCCGCTCCCGCAGTGCCTTCAGTACCGCGTACCCGTTCAGCTGCGGCAACATGATGTCCAAGACGATCACGTCATACAGGTGCTCCGTGCCAGCCCACAGCCCGTCCACCCCGTTGGCGGCCACGTCGACGACAAACCCGTCCCGCTCGAGCCCTCGACGCACCACCGCCGCCAACGCCTCCTCGTCCTCGACGAGGAGGACCCTCACCTCAGCCGCCTGAGTTGGTGGCTCATCGGCCGGTCCACCCACAGCCCCGGCACCTCAAGCCGCACCCGCCGGGCCAACCGCGCCCCTCCACGTTCTCCCACCGGTATGCGTGCCAGCCCAGCCAGCACGGCCAGGCGTGCGGGGCTCGCCGCACCCGCCGACGACCATCGAGCGGCTGGATCGGCCGGATGACGGCGTGCGCGGCGCTGACCTGGGAAACCACGGCTCAGCCGTCCACGGCCGGGGCGGCCCACCGGTGCCGCAGCCACTCGAACAGTGCCGGCAGCAGCGACACGGCGATCACCACCAACAGCACCACCTCGATGTTGCGTTGCAGAAACTCCACGCCGCCCAACAGGTAACCCAGCCCCGTCACCGTGCTGGCCCAGAGCACCGCACCGACCAGGGACCAGGTGTAGAACCGTCGTCGACTCATCCCGCTGACCCCGGCCACCACGGTGATGAAGGTACGCACCACTGGGACGAACCGGCCCAGCACCAACGCCGTCTTCCCGTACCGTTCGAAAAACACTCTGGTCCGCTCGAAGTACTCCGGCCTGAGAAACCGTCCCTGCCGGCGGTACAGCGCCGGGCCCGCTGCTCGACCGATCTCATACCCCGCCACGTTCCCAGCGAACGCCACCAAACTCAACACCAGACACGCCACGGCGAGACTGACCTGCAGCCCGGGGTGGCCCGAGTCGGCCCGGCGGATGAACAACCCCGCGCTGAACAGCAGCGAGTCCCCCGGCAGCACCGGGAACAGCAGCCCGCACTCGACGAAGACGATCACCGCCGAGACCAGGAACATCTGCTGGCCGAACCGGTCCAGCAACCAGTTCGGATCCAACCACGAAGGGCCGATCGAGGACATCACAGTTGCGGACCGTAAAAGCCGGCGGCTGAGAGGACGCTGAGCCAACAAACGCTGTCGACAGCCTCCTGAGCGTCCGCTGACCAACCGTCTTCAGCACCGTCTCAGGTTCTGACCTGACAATGGCGAACCATGGATAGGTCTATTGCGCTGGCCGCGCAGCTGCTGCCGCTGGTGCCGCCCGCGGCCGCAGTTGTGCTGTGGCTGCTGCTACCGCGGCCCGGCAAGATCGACCTCGGACTGCGCGCCGTTGTCGCCGTCGCTGCGACCGCCGTTCTGGTGCTGATCGCCGGATTCGTCCACCAGGACCCGCGCCCGTTCGTCGTCGACCCCGCGCACCCGGCACTGTTCCCGCACTCGGCGGACAACGGGTTCCCGTCCGACCACACCGCCTACGCCGCGGCGGTCGCCTTACTGGTCATGACGATCCGCCGCCGCCTCGGGGTGGTCCTGCTCGTCATCGCGGTCGCCGGCGGGCTGGCCCGGGTCGCCGCCCACGTACACCATCTCCAAGACATCGCCGCCGGAGTGATCATCGCCGTCCTCGCCGTATCGGCGACCACCGCGTTGTTCACCGTGGTGCACCGAAGGCGCCGCGCCGCCCCCGGCCACACCGATACCGAACCGGCATCTGCGTCGCGGTGATGTACAGCCGGGAACCACAGCCCACAGTTGCTGCCTGCCGTCCTATAGTTGAACCCTTAACCGGTTCCTCAGGGAGAGCGACGATGACTATGACCGAGCCGAACATTCCTGGATACGTCAGCGGCACCTGGACCCTCGACCCAGCCCACACGGAGATCGGCTTTGTGGTGCGACACCTGATGGTGTCCAAGGTGCGAGGACACTTCGAGAAGTTCACCGCGACTATCACCACCACTGCGGACCCGTTCGAGTCGCACGCCGAGGCGCAGATTGACCTTTCGTCGATCACCACCGGCAACGACCAGCGGGACGGGCACCTGCGCAGCAGCGACTTCTTCGATGTGGACACCCACCCGACGATGACGTTCCGGTCCACCGGGTTCCGTCGAGACGGGGATGCGTTCTTCCTCGACGGTGACCTCACGATTCGCGGCGTCACCCGCCCGACCACGCTTACCGTGGAGGTTGGGGGTTTCGGTCCCGATCCCGCCGGTGGGAAACGTGCCGGGTTCAGCGCCACAACCGAGATCAACCGAACCGACTTCGGAGTCAGCTGGAACGCCACCATCGAGGGTGGCGGCGCCGTCGTCAGCGACAAGGTGACGATCAACATCGAGGCCGAGGCCGTCCTCGACACGTAACCCACGACCCGGCCGGCCGTGGTGTAGAGCACTCGGGACACTGTGGGCAACACCAAACGACCTCGCTCAGCCTGAGTCCACTGACCGCAGGTTGCACGGCTGTGGTCGCCAAGGAAAGGGCAGCGTTCACACCCGACGGCTACTCGGCTCCCATCAGGCGAGATTCTCAGCAACCGCTCAGGAGGGGGCCAAATGATAGGTGCGAGGGGCATACCGAGGACCTTGCCCATCACCGAGGAGGGACACCTATCGACGGGCGCCAGCAGCTGTATGGGTGGGGGCGCACCGCCCCCAGTGTGGCCACCGTGCACGAAGCCGGTGACAACGCCGAACTGACGCAGCTGTTGGCGACGGCAGGCAGCAGGGGTGTGCTGGCTCGTGGCTTGGGGCGCTCCTATGGGGACGCGGCGCAGAACGGCGGCGGGGTCGTCGTGGACATGACCACTCGCAACAGGATTCTGAGCATCGACACTGAGACCGGCCTTGTCTGTGCGGAGGCAGGCGTCAGCCTCGATGCGCTGATGCGTACGCTCATTCCGCTGGGGCTCATCCCCGTGGTCACCCCGGGGACCCGGCAGGTGACACTCGGAGGCGCGGTGGCGGCGGACGTGCATGGTAAGAACCATCATGTAGACGGTGCCTTCGGGCAACACCTGGATTCGATGGACCTGTTGGGCGCGGACGGGTCGGTCCGCACGCTCACCCCCGAGGACGAGCTGTTCTGGGCGACGGTCGGCGGGATGGGGCTGACCGGTGTGGTGCTGCGGGCGACCCTTCGGACGCGACGGGTCGAGACCGCGTTCTGTCTGGTGGACACCGACCGGTGCGCCAACCTCGACGAGCTGCTCCAGCGAATGGGCGACGACGGCCAGTACGCCTACTCGGTGGCCTGGGTCGACTGCCTGGCCGGCGGCGCACGGCTGGGCCGGTCGGTCCTGACCCGGGGGTGGCCGGCGACGTTAGAGCACCTGTCGGGTCGCGACCGTTCGCACCCGCTGGCGTTCGATCCGCCCCGCAAGGTCACCGCCCCCCGTTGGGTGCCTGACGGGGTCCTGAACCGGTGGACGGTGGGTGCCTTCAACGAGGCCTGGTTCCGCAAGAGCCCCGTGCGCCGGCGCGGGCAGGTTGCCCCTCTGGGCAGTTTTCTCCAACCGTTGGACGGCATCGAGCAGTGGAACCGGATCTACGGCCCCGGGGGCTTCCTGCAATACCAGTTCGTCGTCCCCGTCGAGGCGACGGACACGCTGCGCCGCTGCCTGCAGATGGTCAGCGAGGCCGGTCAGGGGTGCTTCTTGGCGGTGTTGAAGCGTCTCGGTCCCGCCGGCAAGGGCTACCTGTCCTTCCCGATGCCGGGCTGGACCCTCACTCTGGACATGCCCGCGGGCTCCGCTTCGGTCGGGCATCTGGTCGACCGGTTGGACGAGGAGATCCTCGCTGCCGGCGGTCGGATCTACCTGGCCAAGGACTCACGGCTACCACCGTCGGCGCTGCCGGCCATGTACCCGATGCTGGACAAGTTCCGTGCGGTGCGTCAGTCGGTCGACCCGACGGGCATGTTCACTTCCGACCTGGCCAGGAGGCTGCACCTGTGAGGAACGCCGTGGGTCGAGTGCAGCGCATCGTCGTGCTCGGTGGGACGTCGCAGATCGCGCAGGCCACCGTGGCGGCCCTCACTCGAGACGGCGACGGGGTGCAGGTGACGCTGGCCGCGCGTGCGTCCGAGCGTCGGGACGCCGCCGTGGCGGCGCTGACGGGCCGTGGCATGGTCGTCGACGCGGTCGATCTCGACGTCCGCGATCCTGCCGGGTACGAGCGGACGGTCGCGGCGGTATGCGACGGCCGAGGCGACGTCGACATCGTCATCGTCGCGCTCGGGGTTCTGGGAGACCAAGAACGAGCCTGGCAGGATCTGCGGGTCGCGGCCGAGCTGGTCCAGGTGAACTATGCGGCCGCGGTCGGTTTCGGGGTCCTGATGGCCGCGCGACTGCGGGCCCAGGGGCACGGCACGATCATTGCCATGTCGTCCGTGGCGGCGGAGCGGCCCCGTCGGTCGAACTTCGTCTACGGGTCGACCAAGGCGGGCATGGATGCGTTCTACCTGGGCCTGGCCGAGGCAGTGGCCGACGACGGCGTGCGGGTGCTGGTGGTCCGCCCGGGGTTCGTCGTCACCAGGATGACGGCTGGACTCTCCCCTGCGCCCCTGTCGCAGACGGCGGAGCAGGTGGCCGAGGCGATCGTCGCCGGTCTGCAGCACCGGGCTCGCATCGTGTGGGTCCCGTCCTCGCTGCGCTGGGCGATGTCTGGGCTTCGACATCTACCGCACCAGGTTTTCCGTCGGCTGCCGTTGTAAGGGTGCGACCTGACCGAACCGCTGCCCCTACAGGTAGACCGCCGCGACCATCGTCACCGCCCACACCGCAGCGGACCCCAGCAGGAACCGGTCCCGAAACAGGATGTCCTCGGGTTCGCCGGCTTGACCACCGTCCACGTCCACGGCGTAGCGCAGCACGGCGGCGAGGAACGGCACCGTCGACACGACACTCCAGACGGTGCCCGTGCTCTCCCGGATCGTGAACGCCCAGAGGGCGTAGGTCAGCACGAGGACCGCCGCCGACATCGTCCACACGAACCGTAGGTAGGTGTCTGTATAGGCCGCCAGGACGGGCCGGACCGCCGCCCCCGTTTTCGCGAACCGCACCGACTCCGCATACCGCTTGCCGGCCGCGACGAACAGCGCCCCGAACCCCGCGGCGGTCAGGAACCACTGCGACAGGTCGACGTGCACGGCGACACCGCCGGCGATGGCGCGCAGCAGGAACCCCGAGGCGACGCACATCAGCTCGATGACGGGTTGGTTCTTCCACCCCAGGCAGTAGCCCAGCTGGATCGCCTCGTAGACGGCGATGACCACCAGCAGCTGCCAGGACTGCGCGGCGGCTACGGTCAGGGCGGCCGTGAGCAGAACCACGCCGTTGAGGACGGCCGCCCGGGTGGACAGCTCCCCGGCGGCCACGGGTCTGCGTCGTTTGCTGGGGTGACGGCGGTCCGCCTCGACGTCGACCACGTCGTTGACGAGGTAGATCCCGGCCGAAGCGAGACCGAAGGCGAGTACCGCGACGACGGCAGCCAGCAGGCCACGCGGCTGCGTGATGACCCCGGAGGCCACCGGTGCCACCAGGACGAGCAGGTTCTTCGTCCACTGCCGCGGGCGGCAGGCCCGAAGCAGGGCTCGCGGGGAGCTCATCGCTGGCCGGCGACCGACCCGGACAGCGTCGGTCCGCTTCTTGTCAACGTCGGTCATCGAACGTCACTTGGCGTGGACGGCGATGAAGTCGCGGCTGCTGATGCCGTAATAGCGCGTCGCCTCTTCCTCTTGGTTGGGTAGCAGCTTGACGGGCGTCGGGTTCGCCGGGTCCGCGCTTTTGGCGTACGACATGAACGTCATCCAGGCCGGGTTGATGTCGAGCTCCATCGCCTGGACGGCCCCTGCCCGCTGTAGCAAGGTGGCCAGGCTTCGCACCGACAGCGCCGGTCCGTAGACGAAGATGACCCGCCCGTCGGCGGCGACGCCGACCCCGGAACGCCACACGAAGGCCTTGCCGCCGATGCTGGCGCCCCACACGCTCTCCGTATTGAGATCCACGGCGGGTGAGACGGTCGACTGGTCGACCATCAGCCGTAGGTTCTGCCGAACACCGACCACATCCGGGGTCATGGACACCTCCCGGCCCCATGCGCCGACCGCGACGTGACCGTCCTTGTAGAAGACCATCGAGGCCGCACCGTCGGTCAGCTTCCCCCGGGTCACCCCGTTGAGGTAGAAACCACCACCGGACTCGGCGACCTTGAAACCTCCGTTGAACGCGGCGACGAGGCTATCCCGGGTCTCCGGGGGGATGGTGGGGGGTACACCCCAGTCTCCCGGACCGGGGTCGGTGTGGCCAGGATGCAGCTGGAAGCGCAACACCCGAGGGTCCATGGACGCTACTGCCACCACGTACGACGTGTGCTGGGCGTCGGGTCGTACGAAGGCGGCCTGCAAGGCGTCGACGCCATCAACCCGTCCCAGCACGCGCCACGTCCCTTCCCCCGGTAACGATGGCCCAGCCGGGGAAGCCAGCGGCGGTAGCACAATGGACGGCAGTGCCGGCTTTTGGGTCTTCTGCGATGCGCCCGTGGGTGTCGACGTCGAACCCGTCGCAGATGACGGCGCACCGGACGCCTGCGGCTGCGTCAACAACGTCGCCGGCGGCGGTTCCATAGCGATCGTCGGCGTCCCACCCACCGCGGGCGGGTTGATGTCGTACTGGACGGTCTCCAACGCGGTGACGACGAACCCGAGCTGATGGTCGCGCGCCCAGCCTGCGACGCGGGCCGGGACGCTGTCGTCACCGGGAGCGGTGAGGGCTTGGCTCAACGACCACGCAACCCAGCAGGTGAGGAGTGCCACGAGGACGAGCAGGACGCGGACGGACCGGCGCCGGACCAGGCGGCGCAAGCGCCGGCGGCCACGAGGCGGAGCGGGTATGTCTTCGGCGGCAGGCGGCCTGATGTGGTGGCCGCGCGCGATGTCAACCATCAAGCACCCCGGGTCCCTTCAAGACAACCATCAGCGCCTGGCGTCCAGCCCACCTGACGGAGCCGGCTTGACGCCCGTTTCGGGGAGGTGTCCACCTCACGATGATAAGAACTCAGGCTGAGCCCACGCTGAGACGCCACGCCCGACGACAACTCTGGATCATGAAAGCCGGTCTCAACGGTGAGACGACTCCCTCGACCGTGGCACTCTCATACCGGCCGCACGGGTCCAGCAGATGCTGGCCCTACAAGTGCGCTGTCCGCCGCCGGGCAGCCCTGGCGGATGCCTCCAGCCGTCGGACAGCGGTTACTGGTACGGCTGGTTTGTCGCCCCCCAACCGCTCGGCACCCTCGACTACCACCTCGGCCGCATCGACGACTACCTCGCCTACCGCTAGACCCGCACCACGCCACCGCCGCTCAGAAGGTCGAGGTCAGGCATCCGACGGCCGAACTCTCATCGCTGTGGGCCGAGATCTGGTCCGGTGGAATGTTCATTTGGCTAGGCCAGAGACCAGGTTGATCGCGGCAGCAATGATGACCGCACCGAAGGGGAATGAGAGCCACGCGTGTCTAAGGGCGGTGCGCCTGATCACTTTGGTCTGCAGGTCAGTGTCGGAGACCTGGAACGTCATGCCGAGGGTGAAGGCGAGGTAGGCGAAGTCTCGGTAGTCGGGACGTTCCTTCTCGTTGAAGTCGATGCCTCCCACCTCACCGGTGTAGTAGAGACGGGCGTACTTGGTGGTGAACACGGTGTGGATCAAGGTCCAGGAGAAGAAGATCGAGAGCAGCGCGAGGCCAGCGATCAGATACTTCGCGGCGCCGTCTGCTTGGTTGGCGCCGAACAGGACGACACCGACCGCGACGATGCTCGCTGCGGCGGCGATCACCAGGACAACATCGGTCAGGTCGCGTCCAGGGTTCTCCCGGGTGACGTGCGCTGCGGTCGACGTCGGGTCGAGGCTCCAGATGCTGGTCCACATCAATACACAGAACGTCAGCGCCATCAGGTCCCAGCCGATGAGTGGCGCCGCTTGACCAACGCCAACAACGACCGCGATCGCCGTGGCGACCACCCCGACAAGGAAGGCGATCAGGAGCTTGGCCCGGGCGGATGTCCCAGCCAAACGTGACCAGGAGGACTCTGGGCTACGGGTGTCGGACACAGGGGAACCCTTTCCGCAGACGCTTCATTCGCTCCGGCACACGCCGGCGTGCAACACCGTAGTGGCGTGTTCTGGATGGGACCTGCCTGCTCACCGTGGCCCCCGCGTCTCGTCCGGTCGAGCGGCGGGGTGTGGAGGCGCCGGTGAGGTCGCGAACGAGCGCGCGGTGGTCGAAGATGGGCGTGTGGTCCGACGAGCAACGGTGCGCGAGTTCGCCGCAGCCTCTCTGTGGGTGTTGCCGGCGGCGTGGGCACTGGTGGCGATGGTCGCGGGGGCTGTGGTCTCCCATGTGACGATCGGACCCGGGTCTGTTTGGGCGCCTTTGGCGTTCCAAGGCACCGCCGACGACGCGCGGACACTCCTCATCACCATCGTCAGCACGGTCGTAACGGTCATCGCGCTGGTCCTGGGCCTGACGGTCGTGGCCCTGCAGCTGTCCTCGACCCAGTTCTCCCCTCGCCTCCTGCGGAACTTCTTGCGGGACAAGCCCACCCAACGGGTGCTCAGCGTCTTCCTGTCCACGTTCACCTATAGCACCGCCGGCCTCTACACCGTGGGCATCGCCTCTGGCGTCCGCGTGGAGAATTTCCCCCGACTCGCCGTCACTGGAGCGATCCTGCTGCTCTTCGCCAGCCTGGCCATGGTGATCTACTTTGCCGACCACCTGGCGCACTCGATCCAGATCGACGCGATCACCGAGCTGGTTCAGCGCGGCACGGTCGAGGTGGTGAGGATGAAGCCGGGTGACAGTGAGGGGCCCCCGCCCACACCCCCGCCCTGGGCGATCACCGTGCCGGCCACCCAGTCCGGCTACGTCCAGGCCGCGCATCCACACCTTCTCCTCTCACTGGCCATCGAGAAGGGCGTAACGGTCCTGGTCCGCCCGAGGGTCGGCGAGCACATGGTCGCCGGGACGACATTGGCGTGGGTATGGCGCAGCAGCGCTCGCGACCCGAGACCAGACCCCGCCGCCTTCACCAAGCTCCTCGCGGAGGCGGTCCACATCGGCTTCGAACGGACCCTGGAGCAGGACGCCGCATTCGGGATCCGCCAGCTCGTCGACGTCGCGTGCAAGGCCTTGTCGCCTGCGGTCAACGACCCCTACACGGCGGTACAGGCTATCGATCACCTGTCCGTCATCTTCTGCGCATTGGCCGTCCGGCCCCTCGGTGACGACGTCGCTGCCGCCCCCGACGGCGCGGTGATGGTCGTTGTTCCGGGTCGACGCTTCGCCGACTACCTCTCGACCATGTGCGGGTTGATCCGTCGCTACGGAGCGAGCGAGCCCACCGTGGCCGTCGCCCTGCTTCGCCTGTTGGACGAGTGTGCCGAGACTCTCACCCAACCGAGCCGTCTCACGTCGATCGTCGAACAAGCGACACTGATCCGGGACGACGCCGAGCGAAAGATCCCTCAACCCGCCGACGCGCTGGCCATCAGAGAGGCCGCGGCAGCCCTCGCCGACAAGCTCAGCAACCGCGTTGGGTAGCGACGGCGAGACGAAAGCCGACCTGCCGGCCATACAGGAGTGCTCCTGCAGGCCAACGAGCGTGAACGATCACGGTCGAACGAGGGCGTCCGAGGTTTGCCGGTGTGTCGACGTCGTCAGCCGTATGGAGCGCTCGAAACCGGGGACGCGACGACCAGCAGGAGCCGAGCCGACCGGAGGCCTTGAAGACTCGTCGGACAGGTTCGAGCCGAGGATCCCTGACCGAGGCGGTGGTCTGGGTCGCTACCCGCGACGGGGCTCGGCAACGCAGGCGGTGTTGCACGTCCCGGCGGCGGCCGTGGTCGCTTGATCCCGACTCGTACTTGGTCGCTCGCCTGTTCGCGACCCTGATCCAGGTGCCACACCGCAGGCATGCCCACCCGCTTGGGAGGATGCAGCACCCGGGGCCCCCTCGGCACAAGGCACGCTCGGCGACCGATGACACCTTCAGGGGCTTAAAGAACTGCGGTGGACTCACCTGCCTGTGGCTGCCGAGGCCCAGTCAGCCGGGGAGGCATCGTCAGGTGACGGCATATCCGTGGCGGCTGCTCCAGCGGCTCAGGACGCCGACGACGGGTAGGGCCAGCAGCACCAGGACGGCAAAGGGAAGGAATCCCCGGGCATACCCGCTGGACCCGCCGACCAGGCCGGTGACCGCGCCCATCACGGGCGGGATGATGAAACCGCCGAGCGCGCCCAGGCCGCCGACCCAACCGGAGGCACCGCCGACCGCGTCGGGCAGGTAGCGCGGGAGGAGCTTGAAGACGATGGCGTTCTGCAGGCCCATCCCGACGGCGACCACGACTGTTGCCGCCAGCGATAGCCCGAATACGGCGGAGAACGACAACACAATGCTACCTGCCAGCATCACCAGGAAGTTTCCGGGCAACGCGTAGCGGATCGAGATCTTGTCGGACAGGAGCCCGCCCGGCACCCGGATCAGCGCGGAGATGAGGGAAAAGATCGCGGTCAGGACTCCTGCCTCGCGCAGGCCGGCGCCATACATCTGCGTCCAAAACGTGGGAAGCCAGGAGGTGAAGGCCAGGAACCCGCCGAAGGACAAGAAGTAGAAGTAGACGAGGATCCAGGTGACCGGTATACCGGCCGCGCTTCTCAGCCCGACCAGGGCCTGCCCGGCAGGGACCAGGTTCCCGCCGCCGGGATCGACTTCGGCCAGTTGGTCGGCGGTCAGGGTGTGTCCGCGACGGCGCAGCTGGAACCAGGGCGCGTCCTTGATGAACAGGCCGTAGACCAGGGTGACCACCAGCAAGATGGCGAACCAGACGCTGTACGCACCTAGGATGCCGATCGCGCCGACCGCGGAGGGCAACAGCAGCGAGGACAGGCCGGGGCTGGTGTTGCCCAGACCGGCGTAGGCGCCCAGCGGGCCGCCTTGGTCCTCTTTGGAGAACCAGTACGACACTTGCGCGATGCCCACCGAGAAGGTGGCGATGCCGCAGCCGATCAGCGCCGCCAAGAGCAACAACAGCGGGTAGGTACCGGACATTGAGTCCGGGTAGGAGGTGGCCAGCAACACCAGCAATCCCACCATCCCCACATTGCTGATCACCAGCAGAGTCAGGAACGGTCGCTTGCCGCCCATCCGCTCCACCACCGCGGCGAAGGGGATGCGTAGCAAAGACCCGGTCAGCGCCGGCATCGCGGCCAGGATGCCGGCGGCGAACGGACTCAGATGGAGCAGGTTCGCGAACTTGGGCACCATCGGTCCGAACACCGAAACACCGGCGAAGCCACCGAAGAACCCCAGGGTGGCCAAGATCCCGGCCTGGTGACGGGTGCCGGTGAACGTTGCCCACTCAGGCCGGGGGCCACCTGCTGAGTCTCCACCTGTCGTCACGGTCATCCCTTCGTCCGGGTCAAGAGGGGTATCAGGGACAGGCCGACTCTATTCCCGCCGGAGACCACAGCGCAGCCGACGATCGAAGTTCCCGAGGTGGCCCGCCGGTTCAAGCCAAGCGTGCAGCTCGAGCGCGATGCCGGCATCCTGGTACGTCCGAGGTCTGTCAACCCCCGGGCCGACGGGTAACCTCCGGCGCGGACGGCCAAGCATCTCTCGACGGAGGGGAGTATCGCGAAATTGGTGTTTGTGGTGGCTCACCGATCTCACCATCGACCAGGCCGGCCGCCACGGTGTCGACGTCTACACGCTGCTACCGCCTCATCGCCAACACCGACATGCCCATCGACTCATCGACTGGAACGCGGTCCAGTTCGCATCGGATCACCCTCACCCCGGCGGCGGCACCCCTCTCAGATGCCACTCACCGACCCGATGGTTCACCGGGCCGGTGAGTGAACGCCACCCGTGCCGACTGGTTGGGTATGCACCTGGGAACGGTGATGCCACGTGCCAGCGCGTGGCGCAGTCACCTGGTCATGCCCAGCGCCCGACCACACTGAAGGTGGTGGTCCAGCATCTGCAGGTCAGATCCATGACGCGGCAACTAGAAATACTCACCTGGGTCGTTCCCGTGTCGGTCGCTGCCCCCGCCCGGCGAGGTTCCTCGGCTGCGGGGTGCCTGCTGCGGCCGCTGATCGGACCCCGCTCCCCCTTCGCGGCCACCGTAAGGACGTCCGTGATCGGCGAACTCCTCCCGAGTGAACGACATCCGCCAGTCACCTAGCTGGAGACGGTCCCCGGTATGCAACGGCTTGACATCGACGGGAGCCCCGTCGACCGTGGTCGTGCCGTCGGGGTCGAGGTGAACGTAGACGTACTCATCCTCGGTATCCCGACGGACTTCGCCATGCCGGTCATGCAAACCCTCCAGGCGCAGGTCCGCGTCCGGACCGCCACCGATCGTGGACACCCCGGGCAGCAAACGGAACACATACTGACTGTCCGACGTGGCATCGACGTCATTACGCCAGAAGACTAGTCGCGGGTGGCCGCCGCCATGCGGGTCATGCGTCCCGGTCACGCCCATCTGGGACCTCCTTCTCGCCACGGAGTCACTGCCTGGGGTTAATCCATCCTATCGCTACCCCTTGATTCCACGGCCCCAGACAAGGTCGATGCTGGGGCTTTGAGGCAGTCTCAGGGCGAGCCCGTTCACCAACCGGCCAGGGCCTCGACGCCCTCACTTGGCTCACGAATGGGCGATCGCGTGTCGCTATTGGGATGACCGGCAGGTTTGTGTTCACTAGAAGATCTCGTCGCCTTGCTCAGGTCAAGGAACCGCGCGCCGGCACCTGCCAGCGGTGCCACGCGGCCTCAGCGCACCCGGACCAGGACGGTCCACGTCCAGCGGTTCACGTCGGGGCCTTCTCTTCGATCGTTGGCCAGGTCGCTTCCGATCCCCAAGTCCGGACACCAGCATCTCCGTATCTTCAATCAGGCCCAGGCGGGCACCTCACCCACGTCTGATTGCGGGGCGTCCGACCCGCTTAGGGCGACCCCTGCACCAGATGGTCCACCGCCGCCGCCACCGGCTGCCCACTTCCCTCCGTGCGATGCACTAGCCCGACCCGCGCGTGGTCACACCAGTTGCCCTGCGGAAACAGGGCGCACCTGACGCCGGCGCGACACGCGGATCCGGGCCGGTCGACGGCAGGGGCTCGTTGGCCACGAGCTTCGACTAGACGACCAGACGCACCGCGGTGTCGATCGCCTCGACGGTGTACTCGATCCCCCCACCGACCGCTGCGTCAGCGACACCAACCGGGTCGAGGAACCCCGGCTACGAGTACGCCGTCAAGGTCCAGCATCGTTTCTCCGCAGACACCATGGCTCGGTCGTGAACGCGGGATGCTGGGTCACGGGCATACCTCTCGGGCGATGACATCCCCGAGAGGCGGCCTGCGGCAGTCGGGCGCGGCGGTCAGCCCCGCAGCAGGCCGGCGAGCACGGTGGCCTCGCTGATGTCCGCCCGCTTGCTCGCGGTGATCAGAGTCAGGTTCCCATGCCGGGCCAGCGCGCGTAGGTGTTCGACAGCACGCGCCCGCTCCGGCTCCTCCAGCTCAGCCCGGTAGCGGCTCGCAAACTCCTCGAACCGTTCTGGATCGTGGTGGTACCACTTGCGCAACGTCGTGGACGGGGCGACCTCCTTACACCACTCGTCGAAGTCGGCCTTCTCCTTGCTCAGCCCCCGAGGCCAGATGCGATCCACCAACACGCGTTTGCCATCTCCACGAACCGCCTCGTCATAGGCCCTGCCCACCTGCACGTCATGGGTGTCTGCCATGATCCGACCACTCCTTCGTTGCTCCAGATGCGACGACGATCAGCGCTTTCAGGGGCGCCGCCATCGAAGGGGTTCGAGCGGTCAGGGGCCAGCTTCGGTCTAACCGAGGCGCTCGACGAATGCTTCGATAGAGTCCATCCCCCGGTCGCGCGTCGCTCGAGGTCACCGCCGCTTGACAACGGTGAGTAACACCACGGAATCCTCAATGGCTTCCAGCGAATGTAACGCGTCCGGGATGGTGATCAGGTCCCCCGGCGAACCGTTCCACGACGCGTCCCCCGATCGCAGCAGTACCCGCCCTTCCAAGACGTGCAGCGTGGCCTCGCCAGGATTCTCGTGCTCCGACAGGCTCTCCCCGGCCCGCAATGCTATGAGGGTCTGACGAAGCTGATGCTCGTGACCCCCGAAGACCGTCCTGGAGCTACGTCCGCTGGGGGCACGCACCGCCTGCCCCAGCTCATGCCGGGCGAGGGCCGGCAACGAAGTCTTTTGCATGTCCACGCCTTCTTTGTCGATGTGTCTTGGTCAATCGCCGCACCAGGTCACGCCCGAACCACCCGTCGAGTGTAGAGGCGCGTCTCGAAGCTGGACCGTGTCATGCCGTCACAGACACACCGCGCCGGGCCGTTGCCCCGTGCGCTGGGCGCGACGGCAGCTGATCCCCGGTCAGCCGCGCCACGCCCACCGTCTCCGTTCTCGCCGGGGTATACCCCGTTCCCCCTCACCGTCGAACAGTTGCGGAACCAGTAACGAAAGAAGCACCTAGGATCCGTTCATGAGATGCCGGGCTCGGTGGCAGCACCCATCCGTGCCGTCGAGGATCCACAACGCCCAACCCGGTTCTCGGCGCACGGCGCCATGACAAGTAGCCGGCAGGGAGGGCGGACTGTGTCCGCCCAATCCTCGACCGTGGTTCTCAAGGCGGCGATGGCGGTCTCCGGCCTGGTGATGGTGCTGTTCCTGCTGGCGCACATGTACGGCAACCTGAAGGTCTTCGGCGGCCGGGCGGACTTCGACGGCTACGCGGCTCATCTGCGCACGATGGGCGAGCCGTTCCTGCCGTACGCCGGCGCTCTGTGGGTTGTTCGCGTGGTCCTGCTGGTAAGTGTGCTGGTCCACATCTACGCGGCGGTGACGGTGTGGCTGCGGGCCCGGGCTGCGACCGGCGGGCGCGGCGGGTGGCGCTACCAGAGCAGCAGCGGGCGCCGCGGCGTGCAGCGGTCGTATGCGTCGTTCACGATGCGTTGGGGCGGGGTGGTCATCGCGCTGTTCGTGGTCTATCACTTGTTGCACCTGACGTGGAACACGATTCATCCCGGTGGTGCGTCCGACAGTCCCTACGAGCGGGTGGTGGGGGGCTTCCAGGTCTGGTGGGTCACGTTGAGCTACCTGGTTGCCCTGCTGGCGCTCGGGTTTCACCTGCGTCACGGGTTCTGGAGCGCGTTCGCAGACCTCGGTGCGAACACGAGTGTGACACGTCGGCGGCGGTTGAACGAGGCGGCCACCGCGGTTGCGCTGCTGGTCACCGTCGGGTTCGCTGCGCCGCCGTTGGCGATCCTCTTCGGCTGGGTGAAGCGTTGAGACACGAACATCGCGACCCTGCGCGGTCCGGGACTGGCGCGCGGATCTCGCGACACGGACCGAGCAAGCAGCGGAGGTATGCGTGAATCTCACCCTGCGGGTCTGGCGGCAACCCGGCGCCGACGACGACGGCCGGATGGTCACGTACGACGTCGGGGACCTCTCGCCGGAGATGTCCTTCCTGGAGGCGCTGGATGCACTGAACGAGCGGCTCACGGGCTCGGGCGCCGACCCGGTCGCCTTCGACCAGGACTGCCGCGAGGGCATCTGCGGTATGTGCGGCCTGGTGATCAACGGCATCGCTCACGGACCCGAGGCGGCCACTGCCACCTGCCAGCTGTACCTGCGCAGCTTCTCCGACGGTGACGTCATCGACGTCGAGCCGTGGCGTGGTGGGCCGTTCACGGTGATCAAGGATCTCGTCGTGAACCGGAGCTCGTTCGACCGGATCATCCAGGCCGGCGGTTTCATCACCGCGCCGACCGGCTCTGCCCCCGACGCGAACGTCGTCCTGGTGGCCAAGCGGCGAAGCGAGCAGGCGTTCGACGCGGCGACCTGCATCGGCTGCGGCGCGTGCGTCGCGGCCTGCCCGAACGGGTCGGCGATGCTGTTCACCGGCGCGAAGATCACGCACCTGGGGATGCTGCCGCAGGGGCAGCCGGAGCGAGACGCGCGGGCGCTGGCCATGATCGCGCAACACGATGCGGAGGGCTTCGGCGCCTGCACGCAGATCGGTGAGTGCACCGCGGTGTGCCCCAAGAGCATCCAGCTGGATGTGATCTCCCGGTTCGACCACGACGTGCTCTTCGCGCTGCTGCACCGCATCGGTTGACACCGGCGCCCCGCACCTGATGGCCGCGTGTCTGGCGGTGAACGAGGTGGAGGAAATCGGCAGCCCTGTTGCGTTACCACTCGGGGTACGGTCGTGATGAATCGACCCAGACGATGAGGACCCAGGCCGGTGCGGCGAGGGGGTGGTGGCGATGCGGGTTGTCAGGGGTGACGGCGGATCGCCTCCACCGTGCCCGCAGCCGTCCGGGCCGACAGTTCAGGTGCTGATTGATGAGGAGGCCGGCGGCGGACAGCTGACGGTGACGCGGGTGGTCGTCCCAGCCGGCGGCGAGATGCGCGAGCACGACCACGGGGAGTCCCAGGTCCTCCTCGTCCCGCTCACCGGCGAGGTGGTCCTCACCGGTGCCGGTCAGCACGAGATCATCAGCCTCGGGACGGTCGCGCTGCTGGAGCGTGGAGAACGGGTCGGGCTGACGAACCAAACCAGTGAGCCGTGCATCGTGGTCATGGTGTTCACCCCCGGCGCTGACCGGGCCGAGCCGATCTTCGAGAAGAGCAGCCGACAGAGAGTCGGCGAGGCGGCAGCTGGCCTGGCTTGGGTGCCGGCTGGACCGGTGGACCAGCTGGACGACGACGCCGCCGTGCACCGGGACCTGGACGGGCACCCGGTCTGTCTGGCCCGCAGTAACGGGATCGTGTATGCGCTGCTAGATGAGTGCAGTCACGGGCAGGTCGAACTGTCCGAGGGCGACGTCGCAGACGGGCACGTCGAGTGCTGGCTGCACGGCTCCCGGTTCGCCCTGACCACCGGGCTCCCCACCGGGCCACCGGCCACCCAGGCGGTCCCGGTCTACCCGGTCCGGATCACCGGCACCGGCATCGAAGTCGCCCTCCCCGTAACGCCGCAAAGTGGACCACGGGGCTGAAGCCGGCGATCAACCCAGCCCAGATCATCCCGGACGCCGGACCGTCAACCCGGCCCGGACCAGCACCCTACGAGGACGTCGCCGGCCCTGTCGACCCGGTTCACCCAGGTCGAATGGTTCACGGGCGTGCAGGTCGTCGCGGACTTTCGCGCAGATCGGCAGCGGCTGCGTACCAGAACCACGAGTTCTTCGGCTACCGCCAGTCCATCTAGACCACGCCGACAGCCGGCGTAACCCAGCTCAGTAGCTGGGTGGACGCCCAACGACCCACGAGAGGCGCGCTGGGACCCCGGGCTATCGTCATCTCCAGGGCCTCATCGCGCCCTGTCGGGGAACGGGGCATGTCGGCCTCCCTGACAAGTCGATCTCTCAGGAGGCGAACTCGTGTCAGCCGGGAGTCACCATCACCACCTTGTCGAGGATGAATCCATCGAAGCGGCGTTCGCTCGTCCTCAGGCCAGACTCTTCGAACTGGCCATCGCCGCTGAGGGAGGAGCCGAAGGTCTGGATCGAGCTTCCTGCGGCCCTAAGGTCAAGTATCTCGCCGCGGTGGCCATCGGTGAGTCTCTGAGCGGCGGTACCCCCCAGACGTGGCGGGCAACGGTGCTCGCGCTTCTCGGCCCGGCGGTGCAGCCCGTCGTCGACGAGGCCGAAGCATGTATGCACGCTGCGGGCCTGTGGCCATGGAGCTGAGCTGATAAAGGCAACGCAAGGCTCGCCACGTCGACCTCGTCGCGGGGGACACAGTGGTCCTGCCGCGGGGCTGCACGACAGGTGACGGCGTCCAGCGGTGTGCGAGCCGTCGTCTGCGGCTGCGAGACGGCCGGGGTCTCGGGGAGGACTCCTCTCGTGGCGTCCCGCCGTGGATCTCCTGAGCTGGGGGGCGACGACTGCGCCCTGGGCCCGGGGGGAAGCCCCGTGTGATGGACCGCATCCGCGCCAGGCTCGAACTAGGATCCCGAAGACGATGACCACAACAAACCGAGACACCGAAGCCCGGCCTGCCGAGCGTGCTGACCCACTGCCTGACGAGGTCACCGTCCGGGTCGAGGCCGAGGGGCAGGTGCGCGAGCTGACCGCGACGGGGCGCATCGACACCCCGGCGGCGGCGGCGGCGTACTTCCAGCACGGCGGAATCCTGCGCTACGTCCTGCGCCAGATGCTGCAGAATTGATGCCCGACCCCACAGCCGACGACGGTGTGCAGCGGGTCCTTGTGCTGGCCGCCCACCCCGACGACAGCGACTTCGCTGCCGCCGGGACCGTTGCCCGGTGGACGGACAGCGGAATCCAGGTGAGCTACTGCCTGGCCACCTCGGGTGATGCCGGGGGCTTCGACGACACCCCGCGCGCGGAGATGGCCGCCCTGCGAGAGGCTGAGCAGCGGGCCGCTGCCGCGGTGCTCGGTGTGCACGACGTGGAGTTCCTCGGTTTCGCCGACGGCGCGCTGTATCCGACGATGGAACTGCGCAAGGGGTTCAGCCGGGCCATCAGGCGGGTCCGCCCACAGCGCGTGCTGATCCAGTCACCGGAGTTCGACTGGGACAGAGTGGGAGCGTCGCACCCGGATCACCGAGCCGCGGGTGAGGCTGCGTTCGCCGCCGTGTATCCCGATGCCCGTAACCCCTACGCGCACCCGGAACTGCTCGCCGACGAAGGCTTGCCGGCGTGGTCGGCACACCAGCTGTGGATCATGGGCGGTCCCCACAACAACCATCCGGTGGACATCACGGAAGCCTTCGATCGCAAGGTCGCCGCGTTGCGGGCGCATCGTAGCCAAACGGCGCAACACAGCGGCCTGGACACCATGCTGCGCGGTTTCGCCAGCACAGCGGCAACCCGCGCCGGTCTGCCCGAAGGCCGGCTCGCGGAGTCCTTTCAGGTCGTCGCGGTTCCGTAGCACGCGCGGGCTGCTCGCGCCGCCGTGAAGACTGGCGCAGGTACAGGTGCGCCGACCCAGTTGCCCAGGGTGCTTTCTTTGACCCCAGGTTCCGGGCCACCTGTGCGACCGTGCGAGCAGTTTGCCGGTCTCCTCGACAATCCGGACCGCTCCCTCTCTACGGGTTGGGGCTGGTGACAGCACCTCAGGTCCAGAAGCGTCCTGCCCGCTGCCGAGGGGCCAGGGCGCGCAGCTCGTGATGCTCGGCGGGAAGGCCCGCGAGGCGGCGCTCGAGCTCGGCCAGGACGTCGCCACCTGTGGCGGTCGAGCCGTCGCCGTCGACGAGCAGAGGTTCGCGAGGAGAACCCAGCTCGCTCCATTGCTGACGCCAGATCATCGATAGCGTCGGGAACAGGAGTCGGCCGATCGGATCGGTGGGGTCGTGGATCGATCCGCCGATGTTGAGCCGAACACCGGATGCGGGAGCTCATCTACGATGCCGCGTGCGTCTGGCACGGAGCGGGCCAACCGATCGAGCTTGGTGACGACGGGCGTGTCGCTTTGTCGGCAGGCGGCCAGGGCCTGGCGAAGACCGGGGCGGTTGCGGTTCGTGCGGTAAGGCCGTGATCGAGGTA
>NZ_JBDTKA010000052.1:0-5155 GCF_039935575.1 Lapillicoccus sp. | reverse complement strand
CGGCCTTGCTCGCAGTGGCCAGTACCGTCCCCCCGCCGTCGGGCGGGGACGGCCCGTCATTCGCCATCGTGATCCTCAGCGTGTTCCTGATCATCGTCATCATCGCCTGCGCCGCAGTGGCGTGGCGCTCGGGCAACCGGCTGGCTATCCGGATCAACGCTGCCGCGTTACTGCTCAAGGCGCTCACGGCGCTGCCGGTGTTCTTCGTAGACATCGACGCCTGGTTCAAGGTGGGCTCCGCCGTGATGATCTTGCTCATCGTCGCATCCCTGGTGCTGACGCTGCGGCCCGAACACCAACCGTTCACCGCCACCGACTGACCAGTCCGCGGCGACAACCCCGGTGGTCTGTCTGCGGTGAGCACCAACTGCACGCAGGTAGACCACCGTCATCGCAGCAGCAGCTTGTCCTCCGACGGGAGGACACCACCGGCCAAAGATCCTCCTGCGGACTGACGCGTACGGCGGCCGATCGGGGCATCGTCGCTTCGGCGGCGGTCGTCGTCCGATCTCCGGGAAGGAGGCGACGGGATCAGGAGTTCACTGTTCGCGAGATTGTGCCTCGGCGCGTTCGGTAGTCGCATGGAGCCGAGGTCGATCATCCGCAGCTCGCCATCGACCGACTCCTCGACCTCGCCTTCTGACTTCACCTCGAGCAGCGGGGCTGGACTTCCATATTCACCGCGCTACACGAACACAGGAGTGCTCATGTCCAAGACCTTTTGGGTGCCCATCGATCGTCCCGACGTCACCGTCAACTCGTTGAGAGTGAGTTGTTGGTCGTCGGCGCTGCTCCGGGCCCAACGGGCGACTTTCACCAACTCCGACCACCAACTCCGACGTCCCGATCGGAGCTCGATCATGAACAGTCGTCCACACAGCACCAGCATGCGTCGTCGCTTCGTGGTTGCCGTGGGCCTTGTGACGCTGCTGTCAGGGACGCTTGGAATCAACGCCACCAGCGCCAGCGCGCACACCCCATCAATTAGCTATCGCTACACCGACCTCAATGCTGCACAAGTACCTGCAGGCTATTTGTTCAACGACTTCACAGCTGGATTGGACTCCGCCGACCGGGTCTACGGCACCTCCTACGCAGTCGACAGCGCCGGTGATGCTGTGCCGAACGTGTCCGAGTATGCGCACGGCACCACGACCATCCTGCAACGCCGTCCGTCGGTGGCCCACGTCGTCAACGCACTCGGCGTCGTCGGCGGCAGCGTGCTCACCAACGTGGCGCAGTCCACTGAGCAAGCCGCACTGTTCTTGGGTGACCACGCCGACGTGATTCCACGCCAGCCCGGCGAGATCAGCAGCTTCGTGGTCGCCCTGAACAACCTCGGCGTCGCCATAGTTCTGTCGTCGGACGGTTCTCATACGACATACTTCCGCTGCTGGCTTCACCATACGACGCGGCTGGACTTCGGTCCCGATGTGACCGACCCGGACGTGACAGGCATCAACGACGCCGGGTTTGTCACCGGGATAGACCAGACATCGCCTCAAGAAGCGTTTCGATACGACCCCTACACCGGCGCGAGCACATTGCTGCCGCCACAACCAACCGAATCCAACTCGTGGGGTCTTGGCATCAACGACCGCTCAGATGTCCTCGGGTACTCGTTCAACTTCAACAGCACCGAGCGCATCGGTGTTTGGGACGCACGCGGTCACTTCCACACCTACATCGTCGAGGGCACCCCCCAGGTTCCGACCATCAGCAACAGCCTCCGTTTCAACGACGACAACCAAATCATCGTCACTTTCGTTTCCAACTCCGCGCCGGACTACGGTACGAGTTACCTCATACCTCGCCCTGGGGTACGGCTCAATCTGGCCAATCTGGTCGAGAATCCGCCCACTAATGTCGGTGCCTTCGGGGATGTGACCGCCGAGAATGACCGCGGCAGCCTCGTCGGTTTCGGTCTCGACGGCACAGACTTCCTGCTCGAGCGGCAGGGTTGAAGCCCCGCAATCCGCGAGTAACCCGACCCCCGGCTGACCTGACCACCACAGGTCCGGACCAGTACCTTCAAGTTCCACGAGAAGCGGCTGGGACGTGCACGGACGTACAACCGAACGCAGTACCTGTCGATCAAGGGCCCAGCGTTGGCTGACGCCGGCAACATGTCGGCCGCCCCGAGAGCTCTGACTGCGCGTTCCCGATGTGCCAGGCCAGTACTCGGCGCTGCAGAGCGCGGGCGCCCTGGAACACCTCGGCGGCTCCTATGCCAGCCAGGACCCCTCGTGCGGCGAGCACTACTACCGCCGTCTCCTGGCGGGAGCACCCGTCCCTCAACGGGACGACCGCAACGCGCAGCACCGCAAGCTGACCGAACTGGTGCTCGATCGCGGTTTGATTGCGGATCGCACCGAAGCGGCAGACCTGCTGACGCACTCGGCCGAGGTGGTTCACATGCCCTTCCCGAACGCGCACTTTCGCTGGAACCTGGCGGTGGTGGGCCGCCCTGCAGAGGCAACCGGCGACCGACAGGCCGGCCGGGACGCCGCCAGGCGTGCCCCCGAGCTGGCCGGTCGTGGGCCAGCCTTCGCCCGGCACAAGACCCTCGGGGTCGTTCAGGCGGATCAACGAACCCTCCGCAGACTCCAGAAGTTGGCGAAGCAGCCTCAGAGCGGCGCGGTTCCAGCCTGCGTCACACCGCCGCGAGCTGACGCGACGGCGACAGTCGGAACGGGGCTAACGTCGATATGGTCTCGGTGCCTGGCCGCGTGAGCGGCGGGCGGGGCTGGGCCTGGTTGGGTCGCCGCGTGAGGTGACTGCCATGTCCGCTCCGACGATGCTTCTGCCGTTCCAACCCGCCACGATGTCGACCGCACAGCTGGCGGCGGTGTCCTACCTCGCCCGCTACTGCGGGCGCGCCCACACCCTCTACTCCTAGCAACTGAGCCAGTGGTTCACCTGGTGTTAGCGCAACGGGCTCGACCCCCTGGTGGGGATCCAACGAGCCCACGTCGAGCTGCACATCCGCCAGCTCGACGGCCGCGGACTGATGGACTCCTCCGTGGTCACGATGATGCACGCCGTGCGCGGATACTTCCGCTGCGCCCACATCGACGCAGTGTCCCCGTCCGACCCTGCCGTCTATGCGCGTCTGCCGAAGGTCAACCGTGACGAGATCGCACCCACGGGCTTGGATCGGCTCGAGCTGATCAGGTTCCTGCACGTCGCTCAGACTCTGACCGTCCACCACGGCGCCCTGGCCTACCCGCTGGGGATCAACGCCCTGCGCGCGTCCGAAGCCGCCGCCGTGAAGATTGAGGACTACGCCGACACCCTTCGTGGCTATCGGGTGCTGCATCTGGTCGGCAAAGGCAACAAGCCCGCCACCATGCCGCTGACCGTCCCGGTCTTGCGCGTCCGGGAGGCCTGCCGGAGCCAACGCACCAGCGGGCCGCTGGTGCTGCGACGGGAGTGGGGGAAGCCGATCGACCGGCGCGACGTGTACCGGATAGTCGCCCGGATCGCCAAGGCTGCTGGGATCCCGCGTCGCATCAGCCCGCACTCGCTACGGCACGGCGCGATCACCAACGCCCTGGACGCCGGCGTCCCCCTACGCGACGCCCATATCCTCGCACGGCACGCCGACCCGCGAACCGCCGAGCACGACGACCGCGCCCGCGGCAACCTCGACCGACACGCCGTCCACTTCCTGACCGCCTACGTCGCCGGCGTCTGACAGTCGCGGGCCCACCCGCGTCGACTCCGCCCACATCGACGTAGGGCGGCTTGCCGACCACAGGCTGGCTGCCGCGGCGGGCCGTCGCAGGACGTCGCACGCGGTGATCACTCGGGCGTCAGTCGAAATACCGGATGGTCGATCGGGTCGGGAAGCTTCTGCCAGTACGGATCGACGGTCTTGCTGGCGGCATCTCGGTAAGCAGCAATGATCGGGCCACGTTCCGCTACAGGCATCTCACCCGCTTTGAATCTTCGTTTCGCGCCCTTCGTTGAGACGGTCACTGTGGGATTGGCGCGAAGGTTCCGCACCCAGTCTGACTCCCCGCGCACCGACACGAGGTACGTTGCCCCAGCAACGTCGACCGGCATTACCGGGATCGCTCTGGGCTGTCCGGACGTCCGGCCAATCGCCGTGACCGTCTGTGCGCCGTTGATCCCGGTCGCCATCGCAAGCGGGTTGAACACTTTGCGGATAAAAAGTCCGGGCCGAAAGTACGTCACAGAACGACGCTATCGCTACGCGGCCTGACTTAGTCGATCATTGGGTCACCGCCATCGGGAGACCCTGCCCTACTCGCTCGTCGGCAAGGTCAGGTATCGGCCGGCACGAGCGACTTCCAGGACACGATCTTGTCCGCGCCAGGACCGCAGAACTTACAAACGCGGGCATTGCGATCGAACCCTTCGCGCTCGTAGAAGCGTCGGGCCGCCTCGTCCTCGATCGTGCTGGACGTCTCGACGATCAACACTCGGGCGGCCTGCTCACCGGAGCCGCGCAACGACTTCTCGACCTGGTGGACCACAAGATCGCCCATGCCCGAACGGTGTCGGCCCGGCTGCACTGCGAGGAAGAACAGGTTCCACACTCGGTCGGCGAACGGCTCGGGGCGTAGGACGCCGCACCTAGGGCACACCCCCGTAGTCGGTCTGGCCTTCACCCTGGTCTCCGGCAAGCTTGGCCGAGACATCTTCCTCGGCGGCCACGCGTCGCCGCCCGTGCGGTTCCTGCCCGCCAAGCAGGACTCCGCAAGAGCCCTCGCGCCCCAGCCACGCCGCCGTTCACGCGGTGGGTCATCACTTCGGAATCGGCCACGCGGCTACGCGAGCCCGGATGGTGAGTCAGAAGGCGACACCGCCGAGCAGCGATCCTCCCCACGCAACAGGGTCACACCGGACAAGATGCGTCACATCGGCGCTTGCGGTCGTGGTCGACGCAGGTACGACAGAACCTCGGCGAGAGGATGATCGCCGCATGACCACTAACGTCGCGATCATCAGCACCGACCACCCGGACGCCGTCACCTACCGGCGCGCCGCCGACGCCTTCCGCGCCGGAGACCTCGACGCGCTGGCGACCACCATCCACGAGGACGTGATCTGGCATCTGCCCGGGACCACGTGGATGGCCAGGGACGTCGAAGGTAGGAGCACGCTGGTGGCATACCTGCGCGAGATC
>NZ_JBDTKA010000051.1:0-4495 GCF_039935575.1 Lapillicoccus sp. | reverse complement strand
CCCTGACCGACACCGGGCCCCGCACCGCGCGAGAGGCGCTGGATGCCGGCCTCGTCGACGCGCTCGGCTACCGCGACGAGGCGTACTCCGCGATGACGGCGCGCGTCGGCGAGCAGGCCGAGCTGCTCTACGCCGACCGCTGGCAGCCGCGGCGCTCTCCGGCCGCACGACTGCGGCTGCCGACGAGGCGTCGCGGGCACGTGGCCCTCGTCGAGGTGCACGGCGCGATCGCCTCGGGGCGCAGCCGCCGCACCCCGACGGGGCGCCAGGTCGGCAGTGACTCCGTTGCCGCGGCGCTGCGTGCGGCGGCCCGCGACGATCAGGTCCGCGCGCTGGTCCTGCACGTCGACTCGCCGGGCGGCTCGGCGGTGGCGTCGGACACGATCTGGCGCGAGGTGTGCCGGGTCCGCGAGGCCGGGAAGCCCGTCGTCGTCTCGATGGGCGCCGCGGCGGCGTCCGGTGGCTACTACATCGCCTGCCCGGCCGACGTCGTCGTCGCCCTGCCGTCAACCCTCACCGGCTCGATCGGAGTCTTCGGCGGCAAGCTCGTCGTGGCCGAGCTGCTCGAGCGGCTCGGCATCACCACGGGCAGTGTGTCGCACGGCGCCCACTCGCTGATGTTCTCGGCCCGGCGCGGCTTCACCGATGGCGAGCACGAGCGCCTGGCCACCCTCATGGACGCGATCTACGACGACTTCGTGGCCAAGGTGGCCCAGGGCCGCGGCCGGACGGTCGCCGAGATCGATGCCATCGCGCGCGGCCGGGTCTGGACCGGCAGCGACGCCCTTCGCGTCGGCCTCGTGGACGAGCTGGGAGGGCTTCGGGACGCGGTCCGCATCGCCCGTCTTCGAGCCGGGCTGCACGCAGATGCGCCAGTGACGCGAGCGGGGCACATCTCACCCCTGCAGCGGCTGGGGCGTGCCCGCAACAGCGAGGACCCGCGGGCCGGGTCGGGCGTGCGGCTGGAGGCCGGCCTCCCCGACCTCGCCACCGGCCTGGGTCTCGACGCCGCCTTCGCCCTGCGGATGCCAGCCATCACCATCCGCTGACTGCGGCCTTCTCGAGCCCCGCCACTTAGTCCAGACAGAACTCGTTGCCTTCGACGTCCTGCATCACGAGGCACGACTCGTTGCTGTCGTCGGCCAGCAGAAGGCGCACGCGTACTGCACCCAGCGGGAGGAGTCGTGCGCACTCGGCCTCGAGGACGGCCAGCCGCTCTGCCCCTACGAGCCCGGTCCCGACCCGCACGTCGAGATGCAGCCGGTTCTTGACGGTCTTGCCCTCGGGTACGCGTTGGAAGAAGAGTCGAGGGCCCCCACCCGATGGATCCACGCAGGCGAACGCGGAGCCTTGCTCGTCAGGCGGCAGTGCGCGACTGAAGTCCTCCCAGGTAGTGAACCCCTCCGGTGGCGGGGGGACGACGTAGCCCAACACCTCGCACCAGAACCGAGCGACGCGCTCAGGTGCTGCGCAGTCGAAGGTGACTTGGATGTTCTTGACCGACGCCATCGACCCACCATAGAGGTCGGTCCCACGCCCCGGTGGCGCCTCGGTTACGTTGGCGCACCTGGATGCCCGGACACGAGCCGCCCGGGGCGCGGGCGGAGCCCGCGATGAACGGCGATCGCCGCGAGGACCGTCAGCACGGCCGCGGCGACCGACCCGGCCGGGACCCGCCCATCGGTCCGGTGACCGCGAAACGCACGGTGCGCCTGGCTGGACAGGACGGATCCGCTGCTCTGATGGGACAGGGCCGAACCGTCGCTCTGGTATGACATCAGCGAGCACGCTGAGAGGGCCGACAAGATCGACCCCGCCGATGCGAACGAGCCGACGCTGGCGAATGAGGCGAAGGATGCGACGCTGCCGATCGAGAGCACCGAGTCCTGCGAGCAGACCGACAGGACCGAGTTCTGAGACCACAAGGACCACACCCCGACAGCGTAGCGATCCGGCCGCTGCGCGTCTGGTGACCCCCACGCGGCGCGGGCACACTTGTCGGAACGGGACGAGCGCGTGGGATGGATGCATAGATGTCGATCGACGAGCACTTCTTGAGGTCCGCCGCGACGCTCACCACGGGCAACCGCGAGATGTCGGCTGGACTGCCGCTCCCCCGTCTCGAACGGCTGATGCTGGCCCAGATGCAGAGCAGGCACACAGACTTCGCGTCGCGGTGGCTGCAGTCTCAGGGGGAGGGCTTCTACACGATCGGCTCGTCCGGTCACGAGTCCAATGCCGTCGTGGCGTTGGGCCTGCGTCCGACGGACCCGGCACTGCTCCACTACCGGTCGGTCGCGTTCTACCTTTCCCGAGCATTGCAGGCCGGGCATGCGGATGGTGTCGACGACGTCCTCGATGGCGTGGCTTCCTCGGTGCATGACCAGATCTCCGGCGGACGGCACAAGGTGATCGGCAGCAAGGACCTCGCGATCGTGCCCCAGACGTCGACGATCGGGTCGCACCTGCCCCGCGCCGTCGGTCTGGCCTATGCGATCGGCGCAGCGGATGCCGGTCACCAGCTGCCGTGGCCAACGGACTCCGTCGTGGTCACGAGCTTCGGCGACGCATCCGCCAACCACTCGACCACGGTGGGGGCGTTGAACGCGGCCGGCTACCTGGCCCACAGAGGCGCTGCCCTGCCGCTGCTGGTGGTGTGCGAGGACAACGGGATCGGCATCAGCACGCGGACACCGTCCGGCTGGGCCGAGCGCATGCTCTCCTCATTGCCGGGCATCGAGTACGCCGCCGGGGACGGGGAGGACCCTGCTGCGCTGCTCTCGACCGTCGACCGTCTCGTTGACCTGGTGCGACGCGAACGACGTCCTGCGCTCTTGCACCTGCACACCGTCCGGTTCATGGGCCACGCCGGCTCGGATGCCGAGCTGGCCTACCGCTCGCAGTCCGAGATCGAGGCCGACTACGACAAGGACCCACTGCTCGGTACGGCGCGACTGCTGGTGCAGGCGGGCGTGCTGACGGCAGCCGACGTCGTCGACGCGTACGAGCGAGTGCGGGCCCACGTCATGGCTGCTGCAGCCGAGCGGGTGGGTGCACCTCGGCTGACCCGATCCGTGGACATCACCCGGCCGATCACGACCTCCCAGCTCGAGGAGGTCGACCGCGAGACGTCTGCCTCCTCCCCCGGGCGCGTCACGGCCTTCCGTGGCCGCCTGCCGGAGGCCGGCGCGCCGCTCACGCTCGCGCAGACGATCAACGCGACCCTCAAGGACGCGCTGGCCGCGCACACCGACACCGTCGTGTTCGGCGAGGACGTGAGCCGCAAGGGCGGCGTCTACGGCGTGACCCGTGGACTGCGCACGTCCTTCGGCGGGTCCCGTGTCTTCGACACCATTCTCGACGAGCAGACAGTGCTGGGCACGGCGCTCGGCATGGCGCTCGCCGGTTACCTGCCCGTCCCCGAGATCCAGTACCTCGCGTACCTGCACAACGCCGAGGACCAGATCCGTGGCGAGGCCGCAACCCTCCAGTTCTTCAGCAACGGCCAGTACCAGAACGGCATGGTCGTCCGGGTTGCTGGTCTGGCCTACCAGAAGGGCTTCGGCGGACACTTCCACAACGACAACTCGCTCGCCGTGCTCCGTGACATCCCCGGCCTGGCGGTTGTTGTCGCGAGTCACCCCGGCAGCGCCGCCGGCCTTCTGCGAGCCTGCCTCGCGATGGCGCGCGTCGATGGTCGCGTCTGCGTGTTTGTCGAACCCATCGCGCTGTACCACCAGAGAGACCTCCACGACGCTGGCGATGACGGATGGGTGGCCCCCTACGCCGCACCTGCGAGCTGGGGTGAGCATGCGGTGGCGGTCGGGGACACCCGCAGGTACGGCAGCGGGCGCGACGTCCTGGTCCTGACCTTCGGCAACGGAGTACCGATGAGCCTGCGTGCGGCCCGTCGCCTGGAGCGCCGGTCGATCGAGACGACCGTCGTCGACCTGCAGTGGGTCTTCCCGCTACCGGTCGAGTCCCTGCTTGCGGCTGCCGCTGGCTTCACTCACATCCTGGTCGTCGACGAGACGCGGGCCAGCGGCGGAGTGTCCGAAGCGGTGGTGACCGCCCTGACCCAGGCCGGCCACCCGGGCCGGGTCCGCCGAGTGACCAGCGACGACAGCTTCATCCCCCTCGGGCCGGCCGCGAATGCGGTGCTCCTGTCGGAGGACCAGATCGTCGACGCCGCCACTGAGCTGCTCTTCACAGCACCCACACCCATGACATCAAGGACAGCGCCATGAACCCGGCTCCGACACGCCCCATCGACCCGCTGGACCTCGCCGGAACCGACTGGCTGCTCACGGCGGACGAGATCGCGGTACGCACCAGTGTGCGGACCTTCTGTCGCGACGACGTGGCACCGTCTAGACCCCCCGACCACTTACCCAGGAGGCACCCTTGACCACGACGTCCATTCCCCAAGGTGACGTGCTGCAGCAACGCGCCCAGCAGGCGGCGCAGCGTTGCGGGGTCGATCTCGCAGCCGTCG
>NZ_JBDTKA010000050.1:0-31689 GCF_039935575.1 Lapillicoccus sp. | reverse complement strand
TAGTAGCTCTTGGACCGTCCCGTGGCAGCCGCCAGCCGTGACAGTCGTTCGTCGATCTCCACCGGAAGACGAAGAGATCGGGGTACCTCACTCACCGTCACGGAACACCTCCATCACTACATGTAGTCATATGAGGATACGCCCCGACTGCCTCCGCCCGCAGCGGTCATCTCGGAGTAGACCTCATCGTCTCCGAGTCTCTCGCCCACGAAGCCAGGCGACTACGCAATGCCTGCCCCGCAGCGCGATCCCGCTACGGGTCGCACAGGCTGTCCGCCTCGCCACTCGAGACAGTGACCCGGTGGGCTGGTGCACTAACTGGTTCGGCACCCAGGGTCTGACACGGAGGGCTCCGGACTGACAGAGCGGGGTGCAACTGAGTTCTACGGGACGCCTGACGGCGGCATAATCACCGTGCCGCCACGGATCCCCCACGACGCCCAAGTCATCCAGAGCGACCTCAGCCGCAGTGGTCACTAAACCGATACAACTGAGGTCAGGCACCGCGCCGAAGAGACGGCCTCATCATGGCGTCGACGTCATCGGGTTGCACGCGTAATAGTCGGGGGCCGGCCCGATATGCCACGAGGTGGCCCTGAGCGATCCACCTTCGGAGCGTTCGGACACTCACGTGGGTGCGCGCTGCCGCCTCTGCTAGTGACTCATACGTCCGTTGGGCCATCGGTTGCTCCTTGGATATTTCTTCCCTCTACTTAAGTAAGCAAAAAAACCCCCTCCGGGTGGACAGTCGCCGTCCAACTATTTTTCTTCGCCGGACGGGAGGGCTCGGGCGCCTGAGGCGGGCGGTCGCGCGAGGGCGTCGAGGGCGCTCCTGCAAAGGGCCGACACTCAGATTCGATCTGACACGTATGTGACACGGTCAAGGTCGATTAGGTTGGAGTTCTTGCAACGTCGCAGGTCACGGACCTGATGAGGCGGTGGACGTGAAGGGACTCGAACCCCTGGCCTCTCGCGTGTGAAGCGAACGCTCTAACCAACTGAGCTACACGTCCGGATGCGATGCAATCGCGGCACTGAGGATAGCCGGACGGCCCGGCGTTCGGGTAATCGGCCGGTCTCAGCGCGCGGGCACTCCGGGCAGCAGCTCGAGGACGGACTCGACCTGGTCGGGAAGCCACTGCGGCGCTCCTTGCCAAGCGACGTATCCCCAGAACACCGCCAGAACCAGGGCCAAGGTGACGAGCCCGACCAGAGCCTTCACCCACCACTGCTGCCGCATGATCCAGGTGTTCCATTCGTGCAGCCGCGCTTTGCCCCAGCGCAACAGCCGCTGCGCCCACTCGAACTCGGAGGCCCAGACCGAGACCCCGACGAACACGATGAGCCACCCCGGACCGGGGGCGGGAACAGCGATAAGCCCTCCTACGACGAGGACCAGACCAAGGATCGCAACCGCGCCGCGGTAGAGGCGCGCGGTGGTCGGGTTGGCGCGCAGCCGTCTGCGCCAGGCCCAGTCGTCGTCCTCGGCGTCCAGCACGACGTTGTCGTCGGTGTCCTCCGGCCGAACTGACGAAGGAACCGCGGAACGCGACGTTTTGTCATTCACGGGTCCATCCCTACCCCCGCCCGGGCAGCAAACACCGTGGCGGCCCGCGCGGTCAGCGGGCCCGGTTCGAGCAAGCGGTCGTCTACAGCGTGCACCGCAAGAACGTCCTTGGTCGAGCTCGTAAGGAACACCTCGTCGGCCGTATCGAGTATGCCGAGTGGCATGACCCTCTCCTCGATCGGCAACCCGTCCTCTCGGCACCACTGCAAGACGAGCTCGCGCGTGATGCCCCGCAGCAGGCCCGAGCCAGCGGGCGGCGTCAAGACGGTGCCTTCGACGACGACGAACACGTTGGATCCCGTGCACTCGCAGAGCTCACCGCGGGTGTTCCCCAGCACTGCCTCGACCGCGCCACGTTCCTTCGCGTAGGCGAGGGCGACGACGTTGTCGGCGTACGACGTGGTCTTCAGGCCGGCCGTGGCGGCGCGTTCGTTGCGAGTCCATGGCGCGACGACCACCTTGGCGGAGGCCGGTGGCGGTGCTTCGTCGACGGCCGTCACGATGTAGGTGAGCGGGTCGACGCCGTCGCGAGGAACCGAACGGTCGGAACCAAGTGGACCGCGTCCGGCGGTCACGGTGTAGCGAAGCCGGCCGAACCTTATTGGGTCGCCGGCGCTGAGGACGGCATCGACCCCCTCCTCGATCAGCCTGTGGTCGGCCGGCGGGAGTCCGAGTCCGACCAGCGAGCGGTCCAGGCGACGCGCGTGCCGCGACAACGCGAAGGCTCGACCGTCGACGATCTTGGCCGCCTCGAACGCGCCGTCTCCGACGGTGATCCCGTGGTCCAGAACCGACACCGACGCTGCCTGTTCGTCACACAGGCGTCCATCGACCCAGACCCGCACCGTCATATCCCCGCCTTCCCTTCGTCACCGTCCCCAACGTCGCGAGCCACCAGCCGGTTCCGTGGCGTCCGCCAAGGGGGTCAGTCGCCGAAGGACAACCTCGAGGCGGCGTTGGTCGGAGAGCACCCCGCGGCCAGCGACGCGTCGTACCCTCGGGCTGCGGGTCTGCAGGACGGTACACCGTCGCAGGTCCGAGTCGCGTCGTCATTCGGGAGACACGCATGGTGGACCAACGAGCTGGTATGCGTGTGGGGTGGCCGTTGTCCATGCGGACGTGAGGACTAGCGAGCTGGATGTGCCTGCAAGAGCAGCGCCGGCGACGGCGTTAGCGGCTTGACCACCTCCGCGCTTGTCCGGTCCAGTTCCAGCCTTGGGTGTCCGGGGTCGACGTGCGGCACCTTCAGTAACGACGCATCCGTTGACGTCCGCGACAGCGCAGATCTTCCCGCCCGGTGTACTCCCGCGTCGCGGCCCCCTTCCCTTGCGCTACCGCTGAGATGCATGATGCAGCTGCGATTTGTCGTATTCGTGTAGGCGCCGATCGGGAGGTTGTCGATGAGTGTTCTTCGCGTCAAGAGCGTCGAGCAGTCAATGGCCGACACCGACGAACCCGCGCATCGGCTGAAAAAGGAGCTCAGCGCCTGGGACCTGACGGTGTTCGGCATCGGTGTCATCATCGGGACCGGCATCTTCGTCCTCACCGGCCAGCAGGCCCACGTCAACGCGGGTGCGGCCATCGCGATCTCGTTCGTACTTGCGGGAGTCACCTGCGCGCTCGCCGCCCTGTGTTACGCCGAGTTCGCCTCTACGGTCCCGGTTGCAGGCAGCGCCTACACGTTCTCCTACGCCACCCTGGGGGAGCTTGTCGCATGGATCATCGGGTGGGACCTCGTTCTGGAGCTGGCACTGGGTGCCGCCGTCGTCGCCCGGGGCTGGTCAGGGTACCTACACAGCCTGTTCAACCTGCCCGACTGGCTGGCCGGCGATGCCGCCCGGCCGGACATCGCCGCCATCGTGATCGTGCTGGCACTGACGGCGGTCGCGGTCTTCGGGACGAAGCTGTCCGGCAGGGTCACTGGAGTGCTTGTCGTGATCAAGGTCGCGGTGGTCCTGTTCGTGGTCGTCGCCGGGCTGTTCTTCGTCAAGGTCGCCAACTACCAGCCGTTCATCCCGCCGAGCGTGCCGAGTCCCTCCGGCTCCGCCGGCGTCGACGAGCCCCTGGTCCAGGTGCTGTTCGGCATGTCGCCGTCGCACTTCGGCGGCTTCGGCATTGTCGCGGCCGCCTCCGTTGTCTTCTTCGCCTACATCGGCTTCGACATCGTTGCGACCGCTGCCGAGGAGACCCGCAACCCCAAGCGGGACATCCCGCGTGGCATCATCGGCTCCCTCGTCATCTGCACGGTGCTCTACGTGGCGGTGTCCATCGTCATCACCGGCATGCTGAAGTACAGCGACGACCGGATGAACACCAGCGCCCCACTCGCGGAGGCGTTCAAGGCGAACGGGGCGACCTGGGCCAGCTCGATCATCTCGGTCGGTGCCGTGTGTGGACTGACGACGGTGGTCCTCGTCCTCATGCTCGGCCAGGCACGGGTGCTGTTCGCGATGTCCAGGGACGGTCTGCTGCCAACGAAGCTGGCCGCCGTGCACCCCAGGTTCGGGACGCCGTACGTCATCACGATCGGCACCGGCGTCTTCGTCGCCGTGCTCGCCGGCATCGTGCCCCTGGCCGAGCTGTCCAAGCTGGTCAGCATCGGGACCCTCTTCGCGTTCGTCCTCGTCTCCGCCGGGGTCATCATCTTGCGAAAGACCCGGCCTGACCTGAATCGATCCTTCCGCGTTCCGGGAGTGCCGTGGGTCCCGATCCTGTCGATCCTGGCCTGCGTGTGGCTGATGCTCAACCTCTCGGTGGCCACTTGGCTGCGCTTCATCGTATGGCTGGTCATCGGCTTCGTCATCTACTTCACCTACAGCGCCTCGCACAGCCGACTGCGGACCGGCAAGGGCAACCTCGAGGTGCCGGCCGCCGACAGACGAGTCCCGGAACCGACCGGCGACGACTGACACCGTCCTCGCGGCCCCACCATCGCGGTTGACGACAGCACCGTCACCCGCCCCCCGGGTCAGGGACGCAGTCCGCGCCCGATGAGGATGCCGACCACGACGCCCACCGCTGCGGCGACGAGCTGGGGTGCGTAGGAGCGCAGGATCACGGGAAGGACGGTCGCCCCAAGGTCGAGCGCGTCGTCAGCGCCGCGAGGTGTGGAGACCTGCATGGGAGGGGTGGCTCGCGCGGGGGCAGCGACCCGCCCGTTGGCGGGGGTCGACGCAACCGTGCTCGCCTCCACGACCTCGTCCGTCTCCGCGGGCACAGCTGCCGGGGCCGCCGCTGAGTCCTGCGGGGCAGGCTCGTCGAAACGCTGCTCGAGACACGCTACGAACTGACCGAGCAGCTTGTCCGACACGTCCTGCATCACCCCCCGCCCGAACTGGGCGGGTTTACCAGTGACGCTGAGGTCTGTCTGCACGTCGACCGACGTGCCCGAGTCGACCGTCTCGGTGAGCGCAATCGTGACCGTCGCTCCGGCGGTGCCGTTGCCACGTTTGTCCTTGCCCTTCGCCTCCAGAACCGCACGGTGGGCACCGTCGTCCCGCTCGACGAAGGTGCCCGAACCGGCATACAGGAGGGCGATCGGGCCGAGCTTGACCTTGACCGTCCCCGTGAACGAGTCGCCGTCGACCGACGTCACGGTCGCGCCGGGGAAGCAGGAGGCCACCCCGGCGAGATCCATGAACGTCTCCCACGTGGTGTCCACCGGCGCTGGAACGGTGAACAGGTGGTGCAGCTCCACCGGCTCAGGCTCCCGCAGCTGCCAGCACGGCGCGCCGGGTCAGAACCGTCGCGAGGTGCCGTCGGTAGTCACTGTCCCCGTTGAGGTCGGACGGGGGGTTGGTTCCGTCGGCCGCCGACTGCGCCGCCGCTCGAACCGCGTCCTCAGTAGCCGGCTGGCCTACCAACGCCTCTTCCACCGACGTGGCCCGCAAGGGCGTGGAACCCATGTTGGTCAACCCGATCCGAGCTTCGGCGATCGCGCTGCCCTCGACCCTGACCGTGGCGGCGACGGCGACGATCGACCATTGGTGCTTGACGCGGACGAACTTCTCGTAGTGCGCCCCCCAGCCTGTGTGCTTCGGGATCCGGACCTGGGTGAGCAGCTCGCCCTCTCCGACCGCTGTCTCGAACAGGTCGACGAAGAAGTCGTCGGCCGAGACGGTGCGGGTCGCGCCGTCCGCGCCGACGATGACGAACTCGGCGCCCAGCGCCAGCGCCGCCGCGCCGACGTCGCCGGCCGGGTCGGCATGGACCAACGCCCCACCGACCGTGCCGCGGTGTCTGATCTGCGGGTCCGCTACCTCAGCCACCGTCTTGCTCAGCAGCAGCGCGTGCTCGCGGACGAGGTCGCTCTCGACAACGGCCGTGTGGGTGGCCATGGAACCAATGACGACGAACTCCCCGTCCTCGGAGATCTCCCTCAGACCCGGTATGCGCCTGAGGTCGACAACCATCTCGGGCGCGTTGAGACGCATCCGGAGCACCGGAAGCAGGCTCTGACCACCGGCCATCACCTTGGCGTCGTCACCGGCCTCGGCGAGTGCGGCGAGCGCCTCCTCGATGGTCTCGGGCGCGAGGTAGTCGAACTGTGTGGGAATCACTGTGCTCCACCTTCCGTGCTATCTCCGGCCGATGCGCCGGGGTCATCCTGGTTCGGCAGGTCCTCTCCGAAGTGCGGCTGCGACGACGGCTGCGTGGGTGCCGCCTGGCGCGCTCCTGCGGACTGGATCGCCTTCCATACCCGTTCGGGCGTGCACGGCATGAGGATGTCGTTGATCCCCATCGGACGCAGCGCATCTACGATCGCGTTGACGACGGCCGGAGTCGACGCAATGGTGCCGGCCTCGCCGACGCCCTTGGTGCCCAACGTGTTCGTCGTCGACGGAGACGTCGTGTGGTCGGACACGAAGCTGATCGTGTCGGCCGCAGTCGGCAGGGTGTAGTCGACGAACGACCCCGTCACCAGGGTGCCGTTGTCGTCGAACTCCGCGCCCTCCCAAAGCGCCTGCGCGATGCCCTGGACCAGCCCGCCGTGGATTTGCCCCTCGACGATGAGCGGGTTGACGATGACCCCGACGTCGTCGACGCACACATACGAGCGCATCCGAGACTCACCGGTCTCGGTGTCGACCTCCATCGCGCACAGGTGCGTGCCGTGCGGGAACGAGAAGTCGACCGGGTCGTAGGTCGAGCTGGCGTCGATGCTGGGCTCCATCCCGTCGGGCAGGTTGTGGGCGGTGAAGGTCGCCATTGCGATCTCGGCGATCCCGACCCCCTTGTCGGTTCCCTTGACCTCGAACCGGCCCTTCGTGAACTCCAGGTCGTCAGCGCTGGCCTCGAGCAGGTGGGCGGCGATCGGCTTGGCGTTCTCGATCACCTTGTCCGCAGCCCGGACCACAGCCTCACCGCCGACAACAAGGGACCGGGACCCGTAGGAGTCCATGCCCTTCGGAGCGATCTGGGTGTCGCCGTGCAACACCTCGACGTCCTCGAAGGGCACCCCGAGACGGTCGGCGACGATCTGGCTCCACGACGTCACGTGGCCTTGCCCGTGTGGGGACGTCCCGGTGATGACCTCGACCTTGCCGGTGGCAAGCATCCGGATCGACGCTGACTCCCAGCCACCCGCGCCGTAGTTCAGCTGGCCCAGCAGCCGCGACGGTGCCAGCCCGCACATCTCGGTGAAGGTCGAGACGCCGATGCCGAGCTGCACCGGGTCCTTGCTCTCCCGCCGCTGCTTCTGCTCGGCACGCAGCCCGTCATAGTCGAACAGGCCCTTGGCCTTGTCGGTAGCCGCCTCGTAGTTGCCGGAGTCGTAGGTCATCCCGGCCACCGTCGTGAACGGGAACTCGTCATGCGTGATCCAGTTCTTCTCACGGATCTCCAGCGGGTCCACGCCGACCTCGGCGGCCAGCTCGTCCATGATCCGCTCGATCGCGAACGTGGCCTCGGGACGACCGGCCCCGCGGTAGGCGTCCACCCAAGGCATGTTGGTGAGCACCGTCTGGCAGTTGAACTGGTAAGCGGGGAACTTGTAGATCGAGTTGTACATCCAGGCTCCGAGGACAGGGACTCCCCCGCCCATGAGGGCGACGTATGCGCCCATGTTGGCGAGCAGCTCGACCTTGAGGCCGGTGACCGTCCCGTCCTTCTCGGCCGTAAGCGTGAGCTTCTGCCATTGGTCGCGGCCGTGGTGGCCGGACAGCAGCGACTCGGACCGGGTCTCGGTGTACTTCACCGGCTTGCCCAGTCGCCGAGCGAGGGCGATGGTGACGAACTCCTCGGGTGTCGTCTGCAGCTTGCCGCCGAAGCCGCCGCCCACGTCCGGTGCGATGACCCGGACCTTGGACTCGGGGATCCCCGTCGTGGCAGCGATGAGGAACCGCAGGATGTGCGGGATCTGGGTGGATGACCAGACGACCATCTGGTCGCCGGTCGGGTCCACAACGACCGAGCGCGGCTCCATGAAGGCAGGAATCAGCCGCTGCTGGCGGTACTCCCGCTCGATGACGATTCCGCCGCTTCGTGCCTTCGCGATGGCCTCGTCGACGTTGCCGCCCGAGCCTTGCTCGGCCGAGTCGAGCTTCCAGAAGGCGCTCTTGTTGGTGCCGAGGTCGGGGTGCGCGATGACCTTGTCCTCGGCTGCCTCCTTGAGGTCGAGGACAGCCGGCAGCTCGTCATAGTCGACGTCGACCAGCTCGGCGGCGTCGCGCGCCGCCGCGGCGGAGCGGGCGACCACGACCGCGACAATTTCGCCAGCGCAGGCGACCCGGCTGATGGCGACCGGGAGGTGCGTCGGCGTCTTCTGGTCGGGGGTGATCGGCCAGGCGTTGGCGATGACACCCTGCACGTCCTTGACGTCCTCGCCGGTGACGACGGTGATGACCCCCGTCGCCTCTTTCGCGGCGTTGGTGTCGATCTTCGTGATGGTCGCGTGCGCGAAGGGGCTGCGCACCATCGCGGCGTGCAGCATCCCCGGCAGGATGATGTTGTCGGTCCACTTCGTGCGCCCGGTGATGAGCCGCTGGTCCTCCTTGCGGGTCCGGCGTCTTCCGACCTCGGTGGGCTCGGCGTCGGGGGCCTCGGAGGGACGCTCTTCGGTGATGGTCACTTCGCACCTCCGGCTGCCTGCTGTACGGCCTTGACGATGTTGTGGTAGCCCGTGCACCGGCAGAGGTTGCCCTCCAGCCCGTTGCGGATCTCCTGCTCGGAGGGATGGGGGTTGTTGTTGAGGAGGTCGATCGACTGCATGATCATGCCGGGCGTGCAGTAGCCGCACTGGAGGGCGTGGCACTCGTGGAAGGCCTGCTGCATCGGGTGCAGCTCACCGTTCTGGGCGAGGCCTTCGATCGTGGTGACCTCGCCGCCGTCGACCTGGACCGCGAGGACGTTGCAGGATTTCACGCTGACGCCGTCGAGGTGGACGGTGCAGGCGCCGCAGTTGCTGGTGTCGCAGCCCACGACCGTTCCAGTCTTTCCGACCTGTTCTCGCAGGTAGTGGACCAGGAGAGTGCGGGGCTCCACCTCGTCGGTGTAGTTCGTGCCGTCGACCTTGACGGTGATGCGGGTCATCGATGACTCCTCGGGATGGGTCGGTGATCAGATCGTGCTGGTTGGGAGGGCGTGCTGCAAGGGTCGTTCGGGGGGGCGCGCTGGGAGGTCCGCCTCGGACGCCGAGTGGTGGATGGGGCCGGACACAGAGGTCAACCGGTGGCCCCGCCCGCCCCATCGCATGGCGATCATCTCGGCGGCGATGCTGACGGCCGTCTCCTCCGGCGTACGGGCTCCTAGGTCGAGGCCAATGGGACTGGACATCCGGTCCAGCTCGTCGTCCGTCAGGCCGATCTCGCGCAACCGGGCCACGCGGTCCTCGTGGGTGCGTCGCGAACCCATCGCCCCGATGTAGCCGATCTCGGGCAGCCGCAGCGCGACCTCGAGGAGGGGGACGTCGAACTTGGGATCGTGGGTGAGGATGCACAAGGCGGTACGCCCGTCGACGCGGCCCGCCTCGACCTCGGCCTCGAGGTAGCGGTGCGGCCAGTCGACGACGACCTCGTCGGCGTCCGGGAACCGGCTCGTCGTCGCGAACACCGGTCGGGCGTCGCAGACGGTCACCTCGTAGCCGAGGAACTTGCCCATCCGGGCGCATGCGGCGGCGAAGTCGATCGCTCCGAAGACGAGCATCCGCGGCGCTGGGGCGAACACGTCCACGAAGACCCGCATCCCCTGCCCGCGCCGCTCACCGTCGGGACCGTAGGTGAGGGTCTCGCTGTGCCCCGAGGCCAGCAGCCCTCGGCTGTCGTCGGTCACCGCGTCGTCGGCCCGCTCACTGCCCATCCGCCCCTGTCGGCCGAGCGCCGCCTCCTCGGGCCGGACCACCATCCTGCGCCCCAGCCAGGACGGGTCAGGGTGCTCCACCACAGTCGCGACGGCGACGGGACGGCCCGCGTCGACGTCGTCGGCGACGTCGCCGAGCGCGGGGAAGCAGTCGGGCGAGACACGCTCCACCCAGACGTCGAGGATCCCCCCGCAGGTCAAACCAACGGCGTAGGCGTCCTCGTCACTCACGCCGTAGCGTTGCAGGACAGGGATACCCGACTCGAGAACCTCCTGGCCCAGCTCGTAGACGGCGCCCTCGACGCAGCCACCGGAGACCGAACCGACCACTTCACCGCCGGGCCCGATCAGCATTGCGGCACCCGGTTGTCGGGGAGCCGAGCGCCAGGTGGCGACGACGGTGCCGATGGCCACGCTCTCGCCGGCACGCCACCAGCGCATCAGCTCGGGCAGCACGTCACGCATGACCGACCACCGCCGCGAGGTCCTCGAAGGTCCGCAGAGAATGCCCAGCGACCAGCGCATCACAGTGCGGCAGGGCCACCACGATGCCCTGCTGGATCGGTTGGTAGCCGGCCTTGCCCCGGTGCGGGTTCACCCACACCACCCGATGCGCGAGCGCCTGGAGACGGCGCATCTGCTGCTCGAGCAGCTCGACACCCCCGCGTTCCCACCCGTCACTGAAAATGACCACCACCGCGCCTCGGGCCATGCCGCGCTGGCCCCAGCGGTCGAGGAACGCCTTGAGGGACTCGCCCAACCGCGTTCCCCCCGACCAGTCGGGGACGACCTCACCGGCCGCGGCCAGCGCGCGGTCAGGGTCGCGCTGGCGCAGAGCCCTGGTGACGTGGGTCAGGCGGGTTCCCATGGTGAAGACCTCGACGTGGCCCGGGTGGGTCTGTCCGGTGGACCAGCGGTGCGCCAGACGAAGGAGCGAGTCGGCATACGAGCTCATCGAACCGGAGACGTCCACGAGCAGGACGACGCGCCTAGACCGGCTGCCCCGGCGGCGCCACGCGAGGCGACCGGGCTCGCCCATCCGCTCGAGCTGACGACGCAGGGTGCGGCGAGCGTCGATCTCACCGCGGTGCCACGACGTGCGCCGGGAGGCTCTCCGTTGCGGATCCGGACAGGGAAGGGTCCCGAAAAGCGCTGCCAACAGGCGTCTCTCGACGTAGTCGAGCTGAGCCACATCGCGGTGCCGGAGCACCTCGGTGCCGCTGGCGTTCGCGCGCAGGAGCTCGTCCTCGCGGCGACGGGAGCCGTTGCCGTCCTGGTCGAGCACACTGGCCTGGGTCGACGTGGCTACGCCCGGTGCGGCCGTCGGTACGGCGACGGGCTTGCGGCTGAACCAGGCCCAGAACACCTGGTCATACCTCGCGAAGTCGTCCGGTCCGGTGCACAGCGTCGCCCGGCCGGCCCAGTAGGTCGCCCGGTCGTCGTCGAAACCGACCACGCAGACCGCCTCGAGGAACCCGGCCTCCCGATCGGCGGTGACGGACAACCCGGCCGCACGCAGGGCGCGAGCGAAACCGAGCAGGAGCGCGTCGGGTGCGGTCATGGCCTCACCCGCCCAGCATGGTGGCGAGGTCGGCTCGGACGCGGTCGGCGTCCTCCCGGTACTTCACGGCGACACCAAGGGTGGCCGCCGCGGTCTCTACGTCGAGCACGCCTGCACCGAGAGCGTCGAGCGCCCGGGCCCAGTCCAGAGTCTCGGCGACACCCGGAGGCTTGAGCAGGTCGTCACGCTGGCGAAGGCGCTGGGTCAGCCGCACCACCTGCTCGCTCAGGGCGGGGGCGACGTGCGGGGCGCGGCTGCGGACGATAGCGAGCTCACGCTCGAGCCCCGGGTGGTCGATCCAGTGGTAGAGGCAACGCCGCTTGAGCGCATCGTGCAGCTCACGGGTGCGGTTGGACGTGAGCACCACCACCGGCGGCGTCGTGGCGCGGACCGTGCCGAGCTCGGGGATGGTGACCTGGTAGGTCGACAGGACCTCGAGCAGGAACGCCTCGAACTCGTCGTCAGCCCGGTCGATCTCATCGACGAGCAGGACGGCCGGGCTCTCCCGAAGGGCCCGCAGGACCGGGCGGGCGAGCAGGAACCGCTCGTCGAACAGGGATTTCTCGACGTCGCTGGCATTATCGGAGGGCGCCGCCAACCCGGTCTCCCCGGCGACCCGCGCACTGGCCTCCAATGCGCGCAGATGCAGGATCTGCCGGGGGAAGTCCCAGTCGTAGAGCGCCTGGCTGGCGTCGATCCCCTCGTAGCACTGCATGCGGATGAGGGGGATGTCGAGTGCTTCGGCGAGCGCCTCGGCCAGTGCGGTCTTGCCCGTGCCGGGTTCTCCTTCGACCAACAGGGGACGGTGCAGCCGCAGCGCGAGGTAGCCCACCGTCGCCAGCGACTCGTCGACGAGGTAACCCGTCGCGCCGAGACGTTCGGCGAGGTCGGCGGGCGAGAGAATGGGTCCTTCTCGCTCCGTAGCCACCCCCCGATCATCACCCACATCCCTGGAGGGCGACAGCCCGACTGGGGTGTCGACGTCGACTCCGGTCGCAAGGTCGCCGCACTCGACAAGCATCACGTCGTGCTGAGCGAGGTAGTCGCGCGCGCCGCGGTCCCCGCTGGCATCGGCGCAGATCCCCTCCCAGTGGTCTCGGCCGAGGACCACGGGATGACCGGGGACGCCCTGGTATGCCGCCCGCCCGAGGGCGTCGCCGGCGTCACCAACGGTGTTGGTCACCCGACGGACTACCTCGGCCGAGACGTCCGGCAGGTCCACCAGGCTGACCACCGCGGTGGTGGACTCGCACCCGGCCAGCTCCTGCAGGCCCCGCCGCAGGGAGGCAGCCATGCCGGCTGCCCAGTCGGTGGCCTCGACCACACGCACATCCGGCCGACCCACGGCATCCGGGCCAAGGAGGTCGCGAGCTTCGGCAGCGCTGGCACCGAGGACGACGACGACGGGCGAGCAGCCGCCCGAAGCGATCGAGCTCGTCGCTCGACGCAGCCAGGACGTCCCGTCGGGGTCGTGCAACAACGCCTTGGGCTGCCCCATCCGGAGCCCGGCACCGGCAGCAAGGAGCACACCAGCCGGCGACGGCCTCGGCGACTCGCGACCGTGCATGAGCGCATGCAATCACGGGTTGCAGGGGTGCGAACCTGTTCTCAGGGAGAGCCGCTTGGGATCAGGCGAGCTGTTGGAGCTCGCCTGCCTCACGTGCGGCGGCAGACACGCTTGCAAGACGCGCATCTGCGGATTCCGCCCTGAGTCGGTCCCAGCTCAGCAGCCGGTGTTGTCTCGGCCGAGGACGAGCGCGATAGACAGGCCGACGTAGAACGCGCCTGGGTCTCGCGGTGTGGGTGACACCCATATACCCACGTGAGGTAGGCTTAGGTGAGACGAACATCGAGGAGGGCTCATCGTGAGCGCACTTGCCGGCTTCGAGCCCGTCGCCGAAGTCGCAGCCGACGACCGGGCTCGGATCGCGTTCGGACGCGCCGGTGTACACCGCAACGACCGGTTCTTGGTCTCTACCCGCTCGACCGGTGAGATCCTGCTGACCCCGCTGGCGAGCATCCCGAAGCGGGAACTGCTGGTGTGGGAGGACGACGCGCTACGTGAGTCTCTGCTCCGTGGCCTCGCTGACGCCTCCCAGGGCCGTGTGAGCCAGCGAGATGATCTGCTCGACGACAACGCCGGGTCGTGACCGCGCCCCCTTTCGCGTTGGTTTACACCGATGAGGCACTGCGCGTCTTGGAGGACCTCGGCAAGCCCGCTTACGCCGCGAAGCTGAAGAAAGCCACGAAGACGCTGCGGCTGCTGCACGACATCGGCCCCGGTCATCCAGGACTGAACTCCCACAAGTACCAGTCACTGACCGGGCCCGATGGCGAGGACGTATGGGAGTCCTACATCGAGAACAGAACCCCGGGCGCCTGGCGCATCTGGTGGCTGTACGGCCCCACGCCGGACACCCTCACGATCCTCACCCTCGGACCGCACCCGTAAGAACCGCTGTGCCGTCGGCGAACGTGAGCACAGGGCCCGTCGCCACGGCAGTCGAGCGGCCTGACATTGTCGTCGGAGCCGACGCGGCGTGGTCGCTAGTACGCCCGCTGCTGTCCGGGACGGCGACGGATCGGTGCGGGTCTACGTGTGCCTGCAAGTACCAGAGGAATGGGCACTCTCCGGCGTGATCGACCCCGCCAACCCGGCTAGGGCCCGCGCTTGGCTCCTCAGGCAGCTCAAGGGTTGGAGCCCCGAACTGACCGCGTTGGTCCAGAACGCCGGTGCCGAGATCGTCCCCCGACCGATTCATGTCCTACCGGTCGGCCACCGGTGGCCACGGGCGCCGGGTGCCACGTTGCTCGGCGATGCGGCGCACTTGATATCGCCGGCCGCTGGGGAGGGTGCCAACCTGGCCATGCTCGACGGCAGCGAGCTCGCGCTGGCGCTCGTCGCGCAGCTGGACGACATCGACACCGCGCTCGGTGCCTACGAGGCCGACATGGGGCCTGAGTGTCTGCAGCTCGTAAAGAGCGCCAAACGCCGCGAGGCACGAAGGCAAGCAGGCACACGGGGTCGCACCGCTAGCGGATCCACCAGTGGGGCAACCGAGGTCGCCACCCCTTCGCACATGGAACAGGATGAAGCATGGAGATCCAACTGAACATGCTTGGCGTGATCGTGAGCGACATGCCTGCCGCGCTCCGCTTCTACCGCCTGCTCGGCCTCGACATTCCCGCGACGGAGGACGAGAAGCCATTCGTCCTGCATCGGATGGGCAGTGGTGTGACCCTCTTCTTCGACACCGTGTTTGCGAAGGGGTACGACCCCTACTAGGAGGCACCCTCGACCGGATACGGCACGCTGTTGGAGTTCTACCTCGGTGAGGACGCGGCCGTCGATGCGAAATACGGGCAGCTGACCGATGCGGGCTACCACGGCCGCATGACTCCGCAGCAAACCAACGCACCCTACGCAGGAATGGTCGACGACCCCGACGGGAACGTCATACTCATGACTTCGGACAACGCGCTCAGGATCGACACGAGCGGCGCGTAGACGGTCGTCTCCACGGCGGAGAGTGCACTGTGAAGGATCGGGCAGCGGGACGGAGTATCCAGCGTCCACATCCCTACGCCGCCGGTACGGTTTCCCAGCATGGCGGATACCGACGTCCAGGCCGCGCCGGTCACCGTGGATGACACCGTGCTCGAGCAGCTCGTCGAGGCCGCGATCACCGATACCTCAGCCGACGAAGTCACTCCATCGTTGACCGCCTCTTCCTGGCCTGGCAGACCTGGTGCGACACGACGCCACTGACCGTGGAGCAGGACGCCCGACCACACTCGAGCTGGCGGGTGATGCGCACCGCGCTCCTGATCAACGTGTTGAACCCGAAGCTGACCATCTTCTTCCTCGCCTTCCTGCCCCAGTTCGTCCAGCCCGGCAGCGACCACGCGCTAGCCCGGATGCCACCCTCAGCGCCATCTTCATGCTCACCACGCTCGTCGTGTTCGCCCTCTACGGTGCATTCGCCGCCGGCATGCAGCGTCACATGATCTCCTGACCCCAAGTGGTGCAGTGGATGCACCGCATCTTCGGCGCCACCTACGTCGCTCATGCCTGCCGGCTCGCCCTGAGCACCCGATGACACGTTTGCCTATGACCACAAGCCAAACCCGCCACGGATCTCGCGGGATCGTGGCCACGCCAGCGACGACGTACCACAGGGATCGCATTGCGGCACACTGTCGTTGCGCTATTGGCCATTCGGCCGATACTATCATCCGCATGGCCAATAGTGATCGGTTGTCATCCCTTACCCAAGTCCTACGCGTGTATGTACTGGTTGTCCTGGTAACCATCGCGGCACTGATCATCATGTCGGTGGTTGCGCCGCACCTTGTCACTGATCATGCCTGGGGCCACGCGGTGATCGTGGCTGTGTTCGCGGTGCTGCTGCCGCTGCGTATGCGGTCCGCACGGGCGGGCGACCGGGGTGGGCTGCGCGCCGTCGGAATCATCAGCGCCGTGCTGTTCCTGGTCAACGTCGTCGAGATACTCATCCCCGGTTTTCTGCCGACGTGGATGCGGATCGAGATGATCGGCATTGCCGCCTTGATGGCGGTGTCCGTTGTCCTGGTCGCCCAGATCGCGGCACGCCATCACTGAGCGGTCGGTCCCGGCGTCAACGCCGCCCGACTCCGGCGACAATGGTCCGATGAGTTCACCGGACCGGGCATTGGCGCCTCCGCGACGCCGTCAACGCCTTGACGAGGCACAACGACGTAAGCAAATCATCGCCGGCTGCATCCAGGTCCTGGCCGAGCATGGATACCAGCAGGCATCGCTCGCGCTCATCGCCGAGGTCGCCGGCGTGTCCAAAGGCCTGATCTGGCACTACTACTCCGACCGCGACACCCTGATGGAACAGGTTGCGGTCACCACCGTCGCCCAGCTACGCCATCAGGTCGGCGCCGACATCGACCTGACCGCCCCCGTCCCGGACGTGCTCGACGCAGCCATCCACCGCGCGGCAGACCTGGGCCGCACCCACCCAACGCAGCTGCGCGCCCTGAGCCAGATCGCCCAGAACCTGCGCGCCGCCGACGGGACTCTGCGCCTCGACCTGACCTATTACGAGGAGACCTACCAAGCCCAAGAGGAACTGTTCCACCGCGGCCAGGCCGAGGGATCGCTGCGCGACTTCGACACCCGCGTCATGGCCGTCACTTACCAGGGCGCCATCGACGCGATGCTCGGATACCTGGAATCACACACCGACACTGACATCGGCAGATACGCCGACACCCTCAGCAATCTGGTCATTCAGGCCGTCAAGGCCCATCGACCAGACCGGCCGTCAACCACGGCCTGACACACTTACGAATCGACCTTCGACAGCCAGCCTCGCTCGAGGTGTCCGTAGGGGCGTCTTCGTGCCCAGGAGTTGGTCAACTCGGTCAGCCCAACAGCCCAACAGCCCAGGGCCCCGGGCGATGACAACTCCCATAAGTTCCGATATACCTGCAGCGCAACGGTCTGTCAGCCGAGCGGGGCCAGAGAGCGCGTAGTGAGGACGGGCTCACCGGCCTCGTCGGATGCCTCGAGGTCGACGGCGCAGGTGATCCGCCAGTCGTGGTCGCCCTCGGGGTCGTCGAGGATCTGGACGGCAGACGTCGCAGGGCTGGCCAGCGCGAACATAGCCGGACCCCGCGCATCCGGGCCGATGCCCACGTCGTCGTGTTCGTCGTAGTAGGCCTCGCCGGCCTCGGCCCACTCGTCGGCGGTGAGACCTCGACCGTCGTCCAGGTTCGCCAGCTCCTCCCACCGGCGCCGGGAGAGCAACTCGACTCGGCGGAACATCGCGTTGCGCACCATCACCCCGAACGAGCGTGCGTCCGCGGTCACCGGGCGCGGTGCAGACGGGAGAGAGGCGCTGCCGGCTGCCTCTGCGAGCGTCCGGTCGGGGTCGATGAGGGACTCCCACTCGTCGAGCAGGCTGGAGTCGGTCTGCCGGACGACTGCGCCGAGCCATTCGGTCAGGTCGATGAGGGACTCGGTATGCGCCGAGTCGGGCACGGTCTGCCGCAGTGCTTTGTATGCGTCGGAGAGATAGCGCAGGACGAGTCCCTCACCGCGGCTGAGGCCGTAGAACGCGACGTACTCAGAGAACGTCATCGCCCGCTCCCACATGTCGCGGACCACCGACTTGGGGGACAGTGCGGAGTCGTCCACCCAGGGGTGGCTGCGCCGGTAGGTCTGGAACAACGCCGACAGGAGCTCTTCGAGCGGCTTGGGCCAGGTGACGTCCTCGAGGAGCTCCATCCGCTCGTCGTACTCGATGCCGTCGGACTTCATCTCGGCGACGGCTTCCCCGCGAGCCTTGAACTGCTGGGACAGCAGGATGCCTCGCGGGTCTTCGAGCGTGGCCTCGACGACCGAGACGACGTCGACGGCATACGTGGGCGACTCCGGGTCGAGCACGTCGACCGCTCCGAGGGCGAACGCCGACAGCGGCTGGTTCAGCGCGAACCCGAGCTGCAGGTCCTCCACGAGTCGGGTGAGCCGCCCGTACTCGTCGACCTCGTCGAGCCGTTCGACGACCCCCGCGGCCAGCAGCGACCGGTAGATCTGCACCGCCTGCCGGACGTGACGGACCTGACGACGGGGGTCTTCGTCATTGTCGCGCAACAGCTTTCGCATCGCAGCAAACGGGTCCTCCTGCCTGGCCAGGACGTTGAGGACCATCGCGTGCGACACCCGCATTCGAGAGACGAGAGGCTCCGGGGGTGCCGCCACCAACCTGGTGAAGGTCTCCTGCGTCCAGCTGACCACTCCGTCGGGTGCCTTCTTGCGCTGTACCTTGCGGAGCTTCTTCGGGTCGTCTCCCGCCTTGGCCACGGCCCGGGCGTTCTCGATGACGTGGTCCGGCGCCTGCACGACGACCAGGCCGGAGGTGTCGAAGCCCGCCCTGCCTGCGCGCCCCGCGATCTGGTGGAACTCCCGAGCTTTCAAGACCCGTTGCCGCGACCCGTCGAACTTGGTGAGCGCCGTGAACAGGACCGTGCGGATGGGGACGTTGATGCCCACGCCGAGCGTGTCGGTCCCGCAGATCACCGTGAGGAGTCCGCGTTGGGCCAGCTGCTCAACCAGTCGGCGGTACTTCGGCAGCATGCCCGCGTGATGGACACCGATCCCCTGCCGCACCAACCGGGACAGGGTGCGCCCAAAGCCGGGCGCGAACCGGAATCCGCCCACCAGAGCCGCGATCTCGTCGCGCTGCTCCCGGCTGGCCACCGGGGTGGAGAGCAGTGACTGCGCACGTTCGAGCGCGGCCGCCTGTGTGAAGTGGACGACGTAGACCGGCGCCTGACGGGTCTGGAGCAGCTCGCTGATCGTCTCGTGCAAGGGAGTCATCGCCCACTGGTAGCTCAGGGGCACCGGCCGTTCGCTGGAGGCGATGACAGCGGTCGGCCGCCCCGTGCGCCGCACCAGGTCCTCCTCGAAACGTGCCGTGTCACCGAGCGTCGCGGACATCAGGAGGAACTGAGCGCGTGGCAGCTCGAGAAGCGGGACCTGCCAGGCCCATCCGCGGTCGGGCTCGGTGTAGAAATGAAACTCGTCCATGACGACCTGGGCGATGACGGCCCGAGAACCCTGGCGCAGCGCGACGTTCGCAAGGACCTCGGCGGTGCAGCAGATCAGTGGCGCGTCGGGGTTGACCGCCGCGTCACCGGTCAGCATCCCGACGCGGTCGGCGCCGAACGCGTCGCAGAGCGCGAAGAACTTCTCTGACACCAGCGCCTTGATCGGCGCTGTGTAGTAGGTCCGGCCTCCCGATGCGAGGGCCGCCAGGTGGGCACCGAGCGCGACGAGGCTCTTGCCCGAGCCAGTTGGCGTGGCCAGGATGACGTTTGAACCGGAGACGAGCTCGAGCAGCGCTTCCTCCTGCGCGGGGTAGAGCGCGAAACCCTGGTTGCTCGCCCAGTCGACGAACTCCGCCAGGACCGCGTCCGGGTCCGGCGAGGCACCAGAGGCGGTGAGGCGTACCAGCGCCTGCGCTAACGCGGGACGGTCGGGAGTCAGGAGCATCGTCATCGTGTATGCATCCTCCCCCGACCGGACCGACCGGACCGACCGGACCGCTAGTGTGGCGGGAACCGACGCTAAGGATGCCGTGTGAACGCTCTGAGTCTCGGCGTCCTGGCGAGCACGCTGAAGGAGAACGAGCGACGCCTGCCGCTGCATCCTCGCCACCTCGACCGGCTGCCCGATGAGCTGCGGTCGAGGGTTGTGCTCGAACAGGGCTACGGGGAGCGCTTCGGCTTGGCCGACGACCGGCTCGGGGAGCACGTCGCTGGGTTCCGGACACGTGCGCAGCTCATCGAGGAATGCGACATCATCCTGCAGCCCAAGCCATTGCCCAGCGATCTCACCGAGATGAGCGAGGGTCAAGTGCTGTGGGGCTGGCCGCACTGCGTGCAGGACCGGGAGATGACCCAGCTCGCCGTGGACCGCAAGCTCACCCTGATCGCCTTCGAGGCCATGAACCACTGGCACGCCGACGGCTCCTACGGCCTGCACGTCTTCCACAAGAACAACGAGCTGGCCGGTTACTGCTCCGTCCTGCACGCCATGCAGATCGCCGGGTCGACCGGGGACTACGGGCGTCGGCTGCGAGCCGTGGTCATCGGGTTCGGCGCGACCGCGCGGGGGGCGGTGACGGCGCTCAACGCCCTCGGTGTCAGTGACGTCGACGTCCTCACCCAGCGTCAGGTCGCGGCCGTTGCCTCACCCATCCATTCGGCGCGGATCGTGCAGTTCGACGTGGACGACAGCTCCAGCCGAGTGAGCTACGCCATCACCGACGAGGGCGAGGTGCCGCTGGCCGAGTTCCTGTCCGAGCACGACATCATCGTCAACTGCGTGCTACAGGACACCGATGCCCCCCTGATGTTCCTGACCGAGGACGACCTCGACGTCCTGGCGTCAGGCACCATGGTCATCGACGTCTCCTGCGACGAGGGGATGGGCTTCAGCTGGGCCCGGCCGACGTCGTTCTCGAGTCCCTCCTTCTTCGTCGGCGACGACGTGCTCTACTACGCCGTCGACCACAGCCCCTCGTACCTGTGGAACTCCGCCACCTGGGAGATCAGCGAGGCGCTGCTCCCGTTCCTCCCCACCGTGCTGGACGGGCGTAAGGGATGGGACGGCAACCCCACGATCCGGCGGGCCGTCGAGATCCTCGACGGTGTCATCCAGAACCCCGCGATCCTGTCTTTCCAGAACCGTTCCCCCACCTACCCCCATCGGTCCCTGTCAGGGTGACTCGACCGGGCTGGTGTCGCCGGACACCTCGCCACACATCGCCACCAACGCGGGGGCGACCTAGAATCCCTTGGTGAACACGTCACGGACGGGAGCCTCGCAGCGCGCCGACGACGTGCTGACAGCTCTCGCGAGCGACTCAGGCTGCGCGTGGTTCTTCCTGGACCTGGTGGGTGTCACTGGGCTCTCCAGCGGCAACCTGGCGGTGATCGTCAACGGGTACGAACGTCGTGGTTGGGTCGAGAGTGGCTGGGAGCACGTCGCCACCGACACGGTCGGCCAACCGCGCCGGTACTACCGGCTGAGCTCGGAGGGACGGTCGGTGGCACACAACGCCGGCTTGGACATACCGGCACTGTTCGGCGAGCAGGCACGAACTCGACTCACGCCGTCGGCGCGGAACACCCCGGTCGACGGGGACAAGCGGGCCGCTTTCGCGGCTGCGCTCTGCGACCTTGCTGCCGACGCCCTCCCGTCCGACGATCGCGAAAGATACCGCTCGGAGTGGCAGGCGGATGTTCGCGCCGACCCTGTCGGCGGACTTCGCTACGCCATCAGTCTTGTGGCCCACGTGGTCAGGTTGCGAGCGACGGTCGCTGGTAGGGACGTGAAGGACGTGCCCTGGCCGTGCGTCCTGCGTCAGCATCGGTTCGTCACCATTCATGACAACCGCGAGAACCTGCGCTCCATCAGTCATCTCTGCACGCGATGCGGGTACGTCAAGGACGAATGGCGAGGGGCCCGGGACGCTCGCGCCGACCTCGCCTGGGGCACCTTCACCCGAAGGGAGCCGTAGCCGCCGCGACTCCCCAGGGCTCGACCGAGGTCCGGACGAGCCTGCCTGTGCTGATCGCCTCGTCGACGGCCAGCGAGACCAGGTGATCCTGGCACGCCTGGGCGAGGGGGTAGGGCGCCGGACCGTCTCCCCTGGTCCAGGCAGCCATCCCCGTCAGCATCGACGCGATCGCGATCTCTTCGTCCATGAGTCGCAGGCCGAGGAACGGGTTGCGGTAGACCACGGCACCGTCGAAGGCGATGTGCTCCGTGTCGTAGCCGTCGAGGTCCAGGTCGTAGCCGAGCTGGGACCGGACCAGGGTGGAACGGACGATGGTGCGTGGCGCTGCAAGGCGGACGACGTCGTCGTTCGAGATCTCGCCGTGGCTACCGCGAACCAGGATGCGCCGCAGCCGCAGCTGGTTGTGCCACGGGTTGTCGGTGAAGTCATACAGGCCGCTCCTGCCGTCGCCGAAGTCGAGGGTGGCGAGGTCCGTACCAGCCGGTTTGGCAGAGGCATCGTCGGTCCACCCGTCGCGGGTGCGCGGATCCACCAACGGGCCGGTGAACCGGACACCGGAGACGGCGGCTGACTCGAACCCGGCGCCGAGGAACCCGCGCATGATCGAAACGGCGTGGTATCCGTGGGTCGACGACACCTGCACCGAGCTCACGTCGCCGATGAGGCCGCGCCGCAACAGCTCTCGTCGAGCGGCGTGACCGGGAAGCTCGAGGTACTGCTCGGCCACCTGTACCGCGTCGCGATGCCCGACGGCGGCCCAGAGCGAGCGAAGTGCTGCGAGGTCCGGTGCTGGCGGCGTCTCGCACAAGACGCGCGTCCCGGCCTCGACCAGCTCGACGACGACGCCGGGGTTCGCTGACCACGGGACACTGCTCACGACGAAGTCGGGCCGTTGCCTGCGCACCAGCTCCGTCGGAGACGAGTAGGTGGGAATGCCCCATCGGTCGACGACCTGTTCGGCAACCTCGGGTCGTCGGACGGTCGCCCCGACCAGCGTGAGCTGTTCGGGCAACAGTGCGGCGAGGCGCAGGAAGAACTGGGCCCGCCATCCGGTCCCGACCACTCCGACCGTCGATGGCTCAGCCACACACGCAGCCTCCCCCGGTCCTGGGCATCACGGTATGCGGGTGATCGAGGACGTCAGGTCCTCCCGACCCGGGAGGGCGTCGTAGGCGGTCGGCCAGTACTCCACCTGATGCACGATATGGCTGTCCTCGACGTCCGAGATGACGACGGCCCTGGCTGACTGGGTACCGTCGGTGGTGGTCACCTCGCTGACCACGCTCCGGTCGTCCGCCACGAGACGATGGACCTCGAACGACCAGACACCGCTGGCGGAGGGGTAGCGAGCCTGGAGCCGCGCGTAGTCGTCGCGGCCCGAGATGCGCTCCCCCGAGCAAGGCCAGTCCACCACACAGTCGTCGCTGAGATGGGTCACTGCACGATCCCAGTCGTTCTCCTGCATCGCGGACCAGAACGAACGCAGGACCTCGAGTGGCGACATCTGGCGATCGTAACGACCACCGCAGACCTGATGGCAGAACGGAGCACCCGAGTCGGGACGGTGCTTCAGATGACCTCAGATGCTCTCAGATACCCTCGGATGTCCTCAGATGCCCTGCCAGGCAGGCTTGTCCGCCCAGACGGCCAGGTAGTAGTCGACCAGCTCGAGGCGCGAGGCCGCAGCCGGGTCTAGCACCACGGTGACGTGTGGGTGGAGCTGCAGAACCGACGCAGGGCAGCGCGCACTCACCGGACCCTCGACCGCCTGACGCACCGCCTCCGCCTTGCCGGCGCCGGTCGCCAGCATGACCAGGTGACGCGCCTGGAGGATCGTGCCGAGGCCCTGCGTGAGCACGTGATGGGGCACCTCGTCAGGGGAGTCGAAGAAGCGCGCGTTGTCGGCACGCGTACGGGGCGTCAGGGTCTTGACCCTGGTGCGCGAGGCCAGAGACGACCCAGGTTCGTTGAACGCCAGGTGCCCGTCGGAGCCGATCCCGAGCAGCTGCAGGTCCACTCCCCCCGCGGCGACGATGGCTGCTTCGTATGCCGCGCAGGCTTCCACGATGTCGGTGGCCTGGCCGTCAGGTGTGTGCAACCGCTCGGCGGAAAGGTCCACCAGACCGACGAACTCGCGTTCGAGGACCTGGCGGTAGCCCTCGGGGTGGCCCGGCGGGAGGCCGAGGTACTCGTCCAGGGAGAAGGCGGTGGCGCGAGCGAAGGACACCTGGCCGACGTCGTGACGTCGGACGAGCTCGGCGTAAACCGGCGAGGGACTGGAACCCGTCGCGAGCCCCAGCACCGCATCCGTGGCCCCCCACAGGAGGTCGGTGATGGCGTCGGCGACCAGCGCTGCTCGCTCCGACTCCGCACCGAGGACGATGACCTCCATGCTCAGACCGCCAGACCGGCGACGGGTACGGCGCGCAGGTCTGGATGGCTCACCGCCCCACTGTTTCGCACCACCGCCCCAGCAGCAACCAGGGCTGACCGGGCAGCCACCGTCTCGAGGCATCCGCTGGTCGACACCGAGGCTGTGGCCGGGGTCACGACTCTCCCCGGGCGAGGAACCGGTCGAGTGCGACGGTCGAGACAGCGGAGGAGCCCATCGTGTGCACGACCGTCCGTGCTGCCACCGGTTCCGGGGATGGCCATCCGAGCTCGACGACGACGAGGTCGGGCCGCTGTCGGACCAGCTCGTCCAGGGCCCGACCCACCCAGGGATGTCGCTGCCCGCCCCGGGTCAGCACGACCACGGGACGGTCCTCGTCGAGACGCGGCAGCGGGTCGTCCTCGTGCACGTCCACCATGCCCTGCCCGCCTCTGACCTGACCGCGCTCGGGAAGGCCCCACGGGGCCAGCCCGACAGCAAGACTCGCGCCCGTGACCAGGCGGACGACGGTGGCGCCGGTACAAGGCTGCAGGGGACCCACGAGGGAGATGGCCAGGGCGGCCGCCCGCTGGCTGGCGGATCGCGTTGCCGTATGCGGGTTCTCACCCGAGAACTCGCCGATCTCCACCGACCGGCGCAGCGTTGCCAGGCGCGTGCTCGCCCCGTCGACGCGACTGGCCGCCTCCTGCAGGCGGGCGGACGCGAGTCGGCCGTCGGCAACCGCCCCGACGATCTCGTCGAGCACGACCTGGACTCTCTGGTCCGTGAACGACGGACCGAGGCAGAGCAAGTCCACTCCAGCGGCCAGTGCCGCCACGGCTGCAGCCGGGACGCCGATCTCCCCACTGGCACCTTTCATGTCGAGGGCGTCACTGACCAGCAGTCCGTCGAAGCCCAGCCCGCCTGCGGCCACGGGAGCACGAAGCAGCCGGGTGGCTTCCGGGCTGAACGTCGCCGGGCGAGTGGGGTCGAGGGCACGGACGACCACGTGCGACGTCATCACCGCCGTGGCACCGGCGGCGAGACCGGCCCGGAACGGGACCAGCTCTCGCTGGTTCAGTGTGTCGAGTGACGCGTCGACGACGGGGAGCGCGAGGTGTGAGTCGTCAGTCGTGTCCCCGTGACCCGGGTAGTGCTTGAGGCATGCCCCGGCCCCACCCGCCTGGACACCGCGCACCCAGGTGGCGGTGTGGCGGGCGACGAGGTCGGGGTCGGCCCCAAAGCTGCGGACGCCGATGACGGGGTTGAGCGGGTTGGAGTTGACGTCGGCCACGGGCCCCAGGTCGAGGTCGACGCCCACTGCCAATAGCTCGGCCCCGATGTCGCGGGCAACCTGCTCGGTCAGCGTCAGGTCGTCCGCGGCGCCCAGCACGGCATGGCCGGCGTGCGGGCTGCCGACTCGGTAGTACAACCGGGTGACGTCCCCACCTTCCTCGTCCAGCGCTGTGATGGCTGCAGAGTTGGCGTCGTGGATCGCGTTGTCGAGATTGGCGATCGTGAAATGGTCGGGAGCGTTGGTGCTATAGAGGCATACCCCGCCAAGCCCGGCCGCCAGGCGTGCTCGAGCCCACTCGGGGAGGACTGCTCCGTCGAACGAGGCCAGCAGCGTCCGGGCCGCGAGCCGCGCAGTGTCGCTCATCTCAGCCATCTCAGCCCTGCACGCCGGGGCCAGGCCCGGTCCGATCAGCGGGAGTGTGATCGATCGGAACGACCTTATCCGGGTGCACGTGTCGGCTGTCGCCGCTTCTTCCAGCTCCACCGGTATGCGGTCGATGAGACCCCGTAGCGTCCAGACGCGCAGGCCCCCGATGCATCCAGACGATGGGCATCGTTGGAATAGGTGACATACGGTGAAGATCCCCCACGAAGGAGCGTCATGCCCGCCCTCACCACCACACTCACCGCTGCCGTCACCCCGTCTGACCGGGCCCGGCAGGTCGGGGTCACCCTCGCCGAGATCTTCTGCGTCGTCGGCACTCTGATCGGTGTCGGGGTGCTCGGTACGCGAGTGCAGGACTCGTCCGGGGGTGCTCTCTCGGCTGAGGCGACCCGCATCGCGCCTGCTGGTCCGGCTTTCTCCATCTGGTCCGTCGTTTACCTCGGGCTGCTCGCCTACACCGTCTGGCAATGGTTTCCCCGCAACGCCACGAGCGAGCGCACCCGCTCGACCGGTTGGCTGGCGGCAGCCTCCATGGTGCTCAACGCGGCGTGGCTCCTGGTGACACAGCAGGGCTGGATCTGGGTCAGCGTGATCGTCATCGTGGCGCTGGCACTCGTCCTGGGCATCCTGGTCCGGCGGCTGACCTCGGTCCGCGCCACGGGGAGCCTGGAGCGCATCGTCGTCGACGGGACGTTCGGCCTCTACCTCGGCTGGGTCGCCGTGGCGACCTGCGCCAACGTCACCGCTGCGTTCGTCTCGGCGGGTGTCCGCCCCAGCGACACGGTGAGCGACCTCCTCGCTGTCGTCGTTCTCGCAGTGGCAGCAGGTCTCGGCCTCGTCCTTGCCGCGAGACTGGGTGGCCGGTATGCCGTGGCCGTTGCCATGGCATGGGGCCTTGCGTGGATCGCCATCGGTCGGGTGTCGAGCACGCCGACCTCGACCATCACCGCGATCGCGGCGGCCGTGGCAGCCGTCGCGGTCGTCCTTGCGGCCGTGCTGCGTCGTCGTGTGGACAGCGCGTCTGGTGCCCCGGCCGCTTCACCCGCCTTGCTCAGCTGAGGTGGTAGGGCTCCACGTCTGACTTGTGGCCCTCGTCGGCACCCACGGGCGCGCCGGCCGAGTCGGGAGTCCGCGCCGAACCCTGCTCGGCCGGGCCGCGTTGAACCAGACGAACGATGATCGACTTCGACGTGGGGCAGTTGCTGCCGATCGCCGTGGAGTCCAACGGCACCAACGGGTTCGTCTCCGGATAGTAGGCGGCTGCGGTCCCCCGTGGGGTGTCGTACGCGACGATCCGGAAGGCCGCGACACACCGCTCGGAGCCGTCGTTCCACTCGCTCACCAGGTCGACCAGCTGCCCGTCGTGGAGACCGAGATCGGTGATGTCGAGTTCGTTGACGAACACCACGCGGCGGCCTCCCGAGATCCCTCGGTAGCGGTCCTCGAGACCGTAGATCGTGGTGTTGTACTGGTCGTGGCTTCGAAGCGTCTGCATCAACAACCGACCCTCCGGGACGTGCAGGATGTCGATCGGGCTGACCGTGAAGACAGCGACCTTCTCCTGCGTGGGGAAGGTCCGCGAGTCGCGCGGTGGGTGCGGGAGAACGAATCCCCCTGGCTGGTCGACCTTCTCGGGGTATGCCTCACAGCCGGGAACCACTCGGGAGATCGCTCGCCGGATCTCGGTGTAGTCCGAACGGAACGCTTCCCACGGGATCTTGCCCACACCGGGGACGGTCGCCTCGGCCAGGCTGCAGACGATGTCGACCTCCGACCGCAAGTGCGGAGAGGCGGGGGTCAGCGGTCCCTTGGAGGCATGAACCGACGACATCGAGTCCTCGACGGTCACCCGTTGGACCTGGCCTCCGGTCCGGTCCTTCTCACTGCGGCCCATCGTGGGGAGCAGCAGTGCCGTCTCGCCCGTGACGACGTGTGAGCGGTTGAGCTTCGTCGACACCTGCACGGTCAGCAGGGCCGACCGCATGGCCTTCTCCACCACCGCGGTATCCGGCACCGCAGCAACGAAGTTACCGCCCATCCCCATGAACACTGACGCCTTGCGGTCTCGCAGGGCCCGCACGGAGTCCACCGTGTCGAAACCGTGCTCGCGCGGTGGGTCGAAGACGAACTCCTTCTGCAGGGCGTCGAGGAAATGGCCGGGCACCTTCTCCCAGATGCCCATCGTCCGGTCGCCCTGGACGTTGGAGTGTCCGCGGACCGGGCACAGGCCGGCGCCCGGTTTGCCGATGTTGCCCTGCGCGAAGGCGAGGTTCGCAATCTCCTTGATCGTCGCGACTGCGTTGCGGTGCTGGGTGATCCCCATGGCCCAGCAGTAGACGGTCGCCCGTGATTCCGCGATCATCTCGGCCGCCTCCTCGACCTGTGGCCGGGTCAGACCGGTCGCGAGCGAGACGGCCTGCCAGTCGACGGCGCGCATGTGGTCGGCCCATGCGGCGAAGCCCGTCGTGTGACGCTCGATGAAGTCAAGGTCGAAGACGGCCCCAGGCGCGTCCGCCGCCGTCGCAGCGTCCTCTTTGGCGACAAGCAAGGACGAGATCCCCTGCATGAGAGCAAGATCGCCATTGACCTTGACCGGCAGGTGCAGGTCGGCGAGCTCGGTTCCGACCCCTGACAGCCCGCGCGGAGTCTGTGGGTTTCGGAACCGGCCGAGGCCGGCCTCCGCCAACGGGTTGATCGCCAGGATCTTCGCACCCCGCTGCTTGGCGATCTCCAGTGCGCTCAGCATCCGCGGGTGGTTGGTGCCCGGGTTCTGGCCCATGATGACGATGAGCTCGGCGCTGTGCACGTCCTCGAGGCTGACGGTGCCCTTGCCGATGCCGATCACCTCGGCGAGCGCGACGGACGTCGACTCGTGACACATGTTGGAGCAGTCGGGCAGGTTGTTGGTTCCGAACGCGCGAACGAACAGCTGGTAGAGGAATGCCGCCTCGTTGGATGTGCGCCCTGAGGTGTAGAAGACCGCCTGGTCTGGGGTGTCCAGGCTGCGCAGCGTGTCGGCGACGAGCTCAAAGGCCTCATCCCACTCGATCGGCGTGTAGTGGGTCGCCCCGGCGCGCTTGACCATTGGATGCGTGATACGCCCTTGTTTGCCGAGCCAGTAGTCCGTGTGACCTTCCAGCTCCGCAAGCGAGTGGCCAGCAAAGAAGTCGGGGCCGACCCGCAGCTCGGTCGCCTCCTCAGCGACCGCCTTGGCTCCGTTCTCACAGAACTCGGCCGTATGCCGGTGGGACGGGTCGGGGTCGGGCCAGGCGCACCCCTGGCAGTCGAACCCCTCGACCTGGTTCAGCTTGAGCAGTGTCTGGGCCGTGCGACGCACGCCCATCGATCGCACCGCCCGGTCCATCGTGACGGCGATCGCCTGAACCCCGGCGGCCGCGTCCTTGCTGTGGTGAACCTCGAGCTTGCTCTCGTCGATGTCGTCCGTCGGCGCTGACCTGATTAGCCCCATACCCTCCGCTTTCCAGAGTCTCCCCGAACCGTCACGTCACGTCACGTCACGTCACGGTACCCATGGGGACTCCCGATCCGCACCTGCAGAGCGCCGAGGCTGGGGAACAGGGCGAACCAGTTGCGGTGTTGCCCGGTCATGAGCATCGTGATGCAAGCGGTTTGGAACGGTCAGGTCATTGCCGAGTCCGACGACACGGTCGTGGTGGAGAACAACCACTACTTCCCGACGTCGTCGATGAAGGACGGTGTGGTGATGTCCGACAGCGCTACCCACACGGTCTGTCCGTGGAAGGGCACCGCGTCGTACTACTCGGTGCAGGTGGGCGGCGGGACGAACCCGGATGCGGCCTGGTACTACCCCGAGCCGAAGCCGGAGGCTGAGATGGTCCGGGACCGGGTTGCCTTCTGGCACGGCATCACGGTGCAGCCCGCGCTCTGAGGCGTCCCGGCGCGCAATCGTGACCAATCCGAGATCTTCGGAGTGACCTCATCCTGCGCTCCTGTGACGTGCGGAAACACCGTCATGTGATTTGGATACTGTGCGTAAGCGCTGCCGGTATGCGTCGTCCCTAGTGGTGATGAAGTTCACCTCTGTTCCTTCTGTGACGGATGAGTTCTAGAGTCGTCGCCACCCCGAGGTACCCAGGGACGGACGGAGTGACGGCGGGAGGCGGCGATGGGCGACTTCGCCATGGGCATGCAACCAGTTCGCCGCAACGCCTTGTCGTCACTGTTCGTGGTCATCTGTGCCGCTGCCATCATGATGTCGACCAGTTCGACCGCCCACGCTGTGTCGGCTGACCGCGGTCCGGCATACCCCAGCTCAAGCGATGTCGCACAGGCCGGCTCGGCCGTGGTTGGGGCAGCTGCGCAGGCGGCTGAACTCGACCGCCAGCTCGGCCAGGCCAGGTCGGCTGCCGCGGCACTGGTCAACGCGTCAGCTGCAGCCGACATGGCCGCCAACAGCGCGCAGATCCTGCTCCAGACTCGCACCGGTGAAAGTGCCAGTGCCGCGGCGACGGCCCAGTCGGCCAGGACGACGTCCGATGCCACCCAGCTGTCGTTGTCGCTGTATGCCGCGGAGGTGTTCCAACAGGGCAACGCCACGCTCGGACAGCTCGACTTCCTGTTCGGCAATGGCGGTCCGCAGGCGGCGCTGGACCGTGCCGCCGGACTCGACGCCGTCGGAGACGAACACGCGCGACTGACGGCAGACGCCGCGTCCGCGCGACTGTCGGCCGAGTCGACCGAGCTCGCGGCGACCGAGGCTCAGTCCCGTCAGGAGCAGGCGGCAGCCGAGGCCACGTCCCTCCAGAAGGACGCGGCGGCTGCGGCTTCGGCGGCTCAGGCCGAAAGCGTCGCCGTGCACGACCAGGAGCGAGTTACCGTGGGCCAGCTCGCCGCGCTGGGACAGACGTCGACCGACCTCGAGCAGCGGCGACAGGACGGGCTCGCCGCCGCGGCGGAGGCAGCCAGGATCGAGGCGGTTCGCCAGGCAGGCCTCCAGGCGGCTCGACAGGCGGCGGAACAAGCCGCGCAGCAGGCTCTGGCCGACGCAGCCGCCAGGCAGTCCGCTGCTGCAGCGGCGGAACAGGCTGCCCGGAGCAGCCGCGACGCGGCCGCAGCAGCAGCGGCCAAGCAGGCCGCAGACCTCGCTGCCCAGCAAGCCGCACAGGCAGCCGCCACGCGCCCAACGCGCCCAACCTCGCCACCGGCCACACCGTCTCCGCCTCCGCCACCATCGACCGGGTCGACCGGGACGCCGGGAGTCCCGCTGAACCTCGCTCGCGCCGACATGTGGGACCGGATCGCCGCGTGCGAGTCCGGCCAGAACTGGCACATCAACACCGGGAACGGCTACTACGGCGGGTTGCAGTTCAACATGCAGGCCTGGCTCGGCTTCGGCGGCGCCGACTTCGCGGCCCGAGCGGACCTCGCGAGCCGTGAGCAGCAGATCACGGTCGCCAACCGCCTGTATGCCCAGCTCGGGCTGCGCCCGTGGAGCTGCCGCACCGCAGCGTGACTGGGCCAGCCGTCGAGCTCAGGCCCACGTTGGTGGGTCAGCTCCTCGTCGATGGTCACGTGGACGTCGACCCACGCGCGGGCGCGGCACGCTGGGTGGGAAAGGTCCCTAGTTGCTCGACGAGGTAACCGCCCGGGTAGGAGCGGATGCGTGTGAGGTCCCGGCCTCGGCGGGGCAACCGTCGTGGTGGGAAGTGGCGCACCAGCCGACCACGCAGCCGCAGCAGAGAGTGTGCGGTTCGGCCAGCCGCATGAAAAGGGCCCTACGCGTCGCTCTGGTTCGCAGGAGCGGCGTGACGCCCGCTCGCGCCTGCGACGAGGGCCGGGCAGCGCCGCGACCCAGCGGGCGGCAGGGCCAGCTGGGTGTGGGGCGGGGTCATCGTCGTTCGGGTGGAGGGTCGGGTTCGGTGGCTGGTTCGAGGCCGAGGGTGAGCTGCTTGTCCGGCTTGTCCGGCGGGTCACACTCTGACCTGTCGCCGCGACTACCGGCGCGGGCCACGGCGAGGGCCGTGGTCAGTGCGTGGTCGTAGGAGCCTCGGGTCAAATCCCAGACGACGTGTCCGGTGGTCGGGTCAACCTTTCCGTGTAGCCGGCGGGTGTGGACGAGGGTGTGGTGGTGGCCGCATAGGAGGGCGGCGTTGTCGA
>NZ_JBDTKA010000049.1:0-5753 GCF_039935575.1 Lapillicoccus sp. | reverse complement strand
GCTGGAAAGTGACCGAATGACGATGACCGACGAGCCGCGCGGCCCGCTCCCGGAGCACCGCGACGTCGCCGCCCGCGTGGAGGGCCTGTGGCCCGAATATCGCGATGCGCTGCGCGACCTCGTGACGATCCCGAGCGTCGTCGGCCAGGAGGCACCGGCCCAGCACTACGTCGCGCGGCTCGCCGAGGGGGCCGGGCTAGACGTCGACGTGTGGGACGTGGACCCGGCGTCGCTGGCCGAGGACGGCCGCTACGCACCGGTCGATGGCGGCGAGGGCGTGCGCCCGAACGTCACCGCCAGGTGGGCCGGCTCGGGCGGGGGCCGGTCGCTCGCCGTCTCAGGCCATATCGACGTCGTGAGCCCAGAGCCGCTTACCCGCTGGACACGCGACCCGTTCGGCGGCGACGTGGTCGGCGACCGGCTCTACGGTCGCGGCGCGTTGGACATGAAGGGCGGACTCGTCGCGGGACTCCTGGCCGTCCACGCGGTCCGCGACGTCCACGGCACGCTCGCGGGTGACGTGGTGTTCGAGTCGGTCATCGAGGAGGAATGCAGCGGCAACGGCACCCTGGCCGCGCGCCGACGGGGACCGGCCGTCGATGGCGCGATCATCCCTGAGGTGAGCTGGGAGGACGTACAGATCGCCAACACCGGTGTCGTATGGTTCGAGGTCACGGTCACGGGCCGACCGGCCTACGTGGGGCTAGCCGGCGCGTCGGTCAACGCCATCGAGCTGGGGATGGACCTGGTCCGTGCCTTGCGGGCCCTGCCAGATGACTTCAACGCGGCCCCGCGCCATCCCCTGTACGCCCACGTCGAGCGCCCCTACACCCTCAACGTCGGGGTGGTGTCCGGCGGGGACTGGCCGTCCAACGTCCCCCTCGAGTGCCGGGTCGGCGCCCGTCTGTCGTTCCCTCCGGACTGGCCGGTGGAGCAGGCCCAGCACGCGATCCGCGATGCCGTACAGCGGTTCGCGGCGGCCGACCCCTGGCTGACGTTGTCGCCGCCGCAGCTGAGGTGGCACGGGTTCCGGGCCCACGGCTACGTCATCGAGCCGAACCATCCGCTGGTTTCGCTGATCGCCAGCTCCTACACCGCGATCACCGGTCAGCCGGCCCGCTTCACTCCGATGTTCGGCACCGCCGACGCCCGGTACTTCGCCGACGACGGGACGCCCGCCGTCTATCTCGGCCCGGGCGGCGGCGGTATGCACGCCCCCGACGAGTGGGTCGACCTCGCCAGCGTTCACCGCGTCGCCCAGATACTGGCCCGCACGATCGTGAACTGGTCCGGACCGGCGACCGCAAGCGCGGCAGCGGCCAGCGGGGGCGCGCCGTGACAACGGTCGTCCAGGTCGAGAACGTCGGGGTGCTCGCCCCGTACAACACGGAGCGGAGGGCGCTGGCCGCCGCTGGTGTCTACCTCGAGGTCGCGCGCTGCCGCGACGCGGCGGACCTCGTGGCGCAGGCCGCCGGAGCCGACGTCATCTGGCTGGAGTGGCGGCCCCTGATCACCCGTTCGGTCCTTGAGGGGCTGCCACGTTGCGGTCTGGTGATGCGGTGGGGTGTCGGCTACGAGCAGGTCGACGTCGCGGCTGCGACCGACCTCGGCGTCGCCGTCGCGAACTCCCCGGGCCACTGCACCGAGGACGTCGCCGAACACGCCCTAGCGCTCATGCTGGCCGTGACCCGGCAGGTCGTCGACGACAACCGTCGTCTCGTGGCGGGGGGCTGGGGGGGGCGCTGCTCGTCACACCGTCGGTTGCAGGACTGCACCGTGGGCGTCGTCGGGCTGGGCCGGATAGGCCGCCGGGTCGCACAGCTGTGCGCCGCGTTCGGTGCCGACGTCATCGGCCACGACCCCCTTGTGTCCGACGTGCCGGGCGTGCGGACCGTAGACCTGGCCGAGCTCCTGCGCCGGTCCGACATCGTCAGCCTCCACGTCCCGGATACCCCGAGCAGCCGCGGCCTCATCGACGCCCCCGCCCTGGCGTCCATGAAGGACGCGGCCGTCCTGGTCAACACCGGGCGGGGCGGAGTGGTCGACGAGGACGCGCTCCTGGCCGAGTTGCGTGCGGAGCGGCTGTGGGCGGCCCTCGACGTCTTCGCCACTGAGCCCCTGCCTCTCGACCACCCGTTCCGCGGCGCGCCCCAGACCGTCCTTACCGGCCACAACGGCGCGAGCTCGGATCGCAGCCTGGAGCAGCTGCGTGCGGCGATGTGCAGCACCACCCTCGAGTGGCTGTCGACTGGGTGGGCCGCCACGATCGTCAACCCCGAAGTCCGCGGACGCACCCGGCCATCCGCGGTCAACCCTCGCCGTGGTTGAGCCCGGGTCCGCGGGCGACGGGCCTCCGGACCACCTCGACCGGGAGGTCACCGCCTACGTCGCTGGCGGTGGTGAGACCGGTCTCACGGTCGAGCTGAACGAGCGCGCCTGGGACCGGTGGTCGCTGCGCCCGAGGGTGTTAAGGGACGTGTCCACCGTCGACCCGTCCGTCACCGTGCTCGGTCACCGCGTCGCCCACCCGGTGTTCGTGGCACCGATGGCCGGCCTCTCCTGGCTCGACCCGGGGGGGGAGGTCGCCTGCGCTGCCGGGGCCCGGGCCGCCGGAATGGGCTTCTGCCTCAGTTCGGGCAGCGCGTCCACCCTGGACGACGTGGGGATGGCGACTGGCCCGTTCCTCCAGCAGGTCTACCTCTGGCCGGAGCGCGACCGGATGCGGCCGTTCCTCGAGGCATGCGCGACGGCGGGGGCCATGGGATTTCTCTTAACCGTCGACTCGCCGCCGCAGGCCGCCCGATACGGTTTCCGGGGCCGCCTGGGCCCCCTTCCTTTCGTCTCGGCGCCGAACTTCGACGGCGGCCGACCCCCGGCCGGGTCGCCGGCCGACAGCGGTCCCGCTGACATCGCGTGGCTGCGGGACGTCAGTGGCCTGCCGGTCGTCGTCAAGGGGATCCTGCGCGGTGACGACGCCGCGACCGCCCTGGACGCCGGCGCCGCCGGCGTCGCGGTGTCCAACCACGGAGGCCGCCAGGTCGACGGGTCGATCACCACCGCGGAGGCCCTGCCGGAGGTCGTCGAGGCCGTCGGGGGCCGTGGTTTGGTCCTCGTCGACGGCGGCATCCGGCAGGCGGAGGACATCGTGCGGGCGCTCGCGTTGGGGGCCGACGCGGTATTGGTCGGTCGCCCGGTCGCGTGGGCCCTGGCCCGCGGTGGGGAGGGCGAGGTATGCCGCCTGCTCACCGCACTTGCCGACGGGGTCGTCGCCCAGATGGCGCTCTGCGGCGCGGCGACCGCCGCCGACCTCACGCCCGATCTAGTCGTCTGGCGTCCCTGGGACTGAGGCAGGTCGGTAGATAAGGGGACGACCTGGAAGCGCCCGTCCGGGTCGGCGATGGGACGGGCCGACTCAGGGCTGCCGAACAGACGACGTGGTCCTGATGACCTCTCATCTCCTTGCACTGCATAAGTATCTGGCCGACAACAGGTCACGTGTGTGGTGATGGAAGACCGACCCGGCAGTTACGGGAGCTGACCGGCCCGGATGGCGATGACCCGGGAACGCTTCCGGGAGACTCAACGACTTGGCGTGTTCTAGGTAGATGCCGATCACGGGGAATCGACACGGATTCCATCATCCGAGCGGGGCTAGATTTGGTCGAATACACCCTCGATCCACGCGCCCGTCAGTTGCCGACGGAAGGGCTCGTAGAGCGACGTTGCTGCTCCATACCTGAGTTCCTCGCTTGCCTGCTCACCTGCTGCGGTTGATCACCCCGTCACATCTGGAGGTTCCATGCGTGCATTCGCCAGCCACTTCATCGACGGTCGGGCTGAGCCGTCGCTCTCGCAGAAGACGTTCGCATCGATCGATCCAGCGACCGGCAAGGATCTTGCGCAGGTTGCCCATGGTGACTCCGCCGATGTGGACCGGGCAGTCAGCGCCGCAATGCACACGTTCAACGAAGGTACCTGGCGCCATCTCCCACCTCCCGAGCGTGGCCGTCGACTGGGTCGCGTTGCTGAACTGCTTCGCGAGCGCTCGGACGAGCTCGGCGAACTCGAGAGCTCCGACACCGGCAAGCCGCTGATCAACGCAACCGCTGAGGTCGAGCAGGCGGCGACCCTGATGGAGTACGCGGGCGGGCTCGCGGAACAGGTGCGCGGAGTCGTTCACCCGGATGTGCCAGGCTCGTTCATCCACTCTCGACGTGAGCCGTATGGAGTCGTCGGCGCGATCGCACCATGGAACTACCCGCTCGTACTAGCCGCTTGGAAGACGGCACCGGCACTAGCAGTCGGCAACTCGGTCGTGCTAAAAATGGCCGAGCAGACGCCATTGTCGACATCGGTCTTTGCCCAGCTGTGTGCGGAGGCGGGCATCCCGGCGGGCGCCCTTAACGTCGTTCACGGCGACGGCGCGACCGGCGCCGCGCTGGTCGCCGATCCGCGTGTCGCGAAGATCACGTTCACCGGCTCGACGGATACGGGGCGCGCCATCTTGCGCGAGGCTGCCAAGCGGGTCAAGAGCGTCCATCTTGAGCTTGGCGGCAAGAGCCCGAACATTGTCTTCGCCGACGCGGACCTCGACCGTGCGCTCAAAGGCACTCTGTTTACCGCGTTTGCGAACTCGGGGCAGCTCTGTACTGCCGGCACCCGTCTGCTGCTCGAGGCTTCGATCGCTGACGAGTTCCTTGAGCGGCTGTGCGAACGGGCCGAGGCGCTCATGGTCGGCCTGCCGCAGCGCCTTAACACACAGCTTGGGCCAGTCATCAGCGACCAACAGCGCCAGCGCGTTGAGCGCTACATCGCCCTCGGCCTCGAGGAAGGCGCAAGCCTTGTCAGCGGCGGCGGACGGCCCTCTGAACCGGAGCTACGCGACGGCTTTTTCATGCTGCCAACCATTTTCGCCGACGTCACGATGGACATGCGGATCGCGCGCGAGGAAATCTTCGGACCGGTTCTCGCCGTCACACGATTCGAAAACGAGGACGAGGCGGTACGCCTCGCCAACGACAGTGACTACGGCCTCGCAGCCACCGTCTGGACGTCGCGCCTCGACCGCGCTATGGCGATGGTCGACAGGCTTGAGGCTGGCATCGTCTGGACGAACTGCCCGCATCGGCTCGCATGGCAGGTTCCCTACGAGGGGCACAAGCAGTCGGGTCTCGGTGAGGATCTCGGAACCGAGGCGATCGGCACTTACACACATCTCAAAGTCAGCTACATGCAGTTCGCCGGCGACCCCGCGTCCCTCTGATGAGCATGCATCCGGCCCCAGTCGGACAATTCGCGCCGACGGGGGGCGTACCTCGATACAGCCACAAAGGGTTTCCGCCGCGCGAAAATGTCGCGGCGATGTGGCGCTGGTGCCAGCAGTCTCGGTTGGCGTCGCGATCGCAGCTTAGTCCTGGCACCAGGCGACGAAGTTGTCGTGCCTGAGGACGAATCCGCGTCGTTGCTGCGGCCGCTCGTCGCGACCAGTCACGCGGTCGAGTGGGGCGGTCTGAGGGGACTCGACGAGCTGATGGTCGCAGCCGACGCCACCTCGACGCCGGTAGCGAGCGCCATACGCCTCTGGATGTATGCCACGTCGTCGCCTTCGTCCGCCACCTCGGGCCCACTCAGTCGTCGAGGACGGGTGGGGTGTGCCAGATCCTGTCGATGTAGTCGCGCATCGCGCGGTCGGAGGAGAAGAAACCACAGCGGGCCACGTTGAGGATCGCCGACCGGGACCACCGGTCCGGGTC
>NZ_JBDTKA010000048.1:0-2711 GCF_039935575.1 Lapillicoccus sp. | reverse complement strand
GCAATACCGAGGACTTGGGTTTTGACTGGATGGCCGGTGCCAGAGCGGCGTCTGGCGACAGAGAGATGGACGGAGCCCGACCCGGCGTCGGCCCCTCCAGGGGCAGGGCGGAAGGATCTATCGCTGGGACCCAGCGCATGTCGTCAGTCAAGCGGTGACCGTTCACCACATCACCCGGCTTGTATTGCTCGGTCATTAAGCCACCTTGAGAGATCGATAGGTCGGCGCTGGCCCATTCTCTGAGTTCTGTGCTTGAGCGTCGATCGCCGCTTTTACTGAAGGTAGCGCTCGTTCACGGTCGATGGGAATACTTCAGGTTGATGCAGTCGCCCCATCTGAAGCCGGGTGACGATTTACTGGCGTAGGACGGGGCGAGGCCGGATCTCAGGAGACGGTAAAGCCGCTTTCTCGAGACCGGCATGCCGACACCGGACGTCAGGCGACGATCAGGATCTCGAGGTGACGTTCGAGCATACTGTCCGCACGGCCCGCGTAGCCCGGTAGTACCGGTGGCGCCTGAGAGGCATACGAGTGCCCGGTCGGTGTTGTGGTGACTGCGGTATGCGGACGCGACTCGAGGGAAGGCGGGTCCGGTTCCGGTCGGGCTCGCCAGCCCGGGAGCTGCTTGATGTGGTTGCACCGCACGCAGAGGCCCTGCCCGTTGTCGGCGGTGGTCGGGCCGCCGGACGCGTGGTCGACAACATGGTCGAGGTGGCGGATCGGCGCATCGCACCATGGGGTGCGGCAGGTGCCGTCACGGGCGACGAGGAACCGACGCAGCCCTGCCTCGAACAGTCGTTTCGTCGACTCCATGCCAACAAGGGTGCCGTCGTCGGGGTGGGTGTAGAGCCGGCGCAGCCACACTCTCGCGGCCGCCTCCTGGCTGCCGCGCACCAGCGTGCGGGCCCACGCCGCCGGAACGGTTCCGTAGCCCGGCACTTGGGCGGGTGTGTCATCGCCGCTGCCGAACGCGTTCGTCAGCAGTGCCCGGTCGGTGATGACGACCTGCACCTCCACCGGGACGGCCGCAGCCGATGCCTGGCCGGTGACCCGTTCCACGAGCGTGTCGGCCATGGCCTGTCCTCGGGACCGATCGTCGCCTGCGGCTTTCGCGGTCGCGGCAGCCACGGTCAGCGCTGAGTGCAGGGCAACCCCTTGGGCTACCGGCAGGTATGCCGTGACGTAGGTCATCGTGTCCGGTGCCGGCCGGATCGACACACGCCTCTCCTTCTCGGCGCCCCGACAGCGAGCCATCACGGACTCCGCGTCCAACCGGTAGGCGATCGCACGCACCCGCCGAGCCAGCTCGCGGTCGCCCAGGGCTCCCACCTGGTCGGCACCGATGCCCTCGAACAGCTCGGCGTCGACCGCCCTCCGCTGTTCGGCGGACAGCACCGCCGTCTCACGCGCCACGAGCTCCGCCCGCCACTCGCTGAGCAGTCCGGTTTCCAGCGCAGCGAGCGTCATCGGGAGGTCCCGCACCAGCCGCAGGGCCAGGGTCAGATGCCGAGCTCCGCTCGAGGGCGACTCACGTCGAGCGAGGGCGACCTGTCCCGCCACCCCGAGCTCCGACCCGAGACGCCGACTCCGGGATCGCGTTCGCGCCTGTCCGGTCGAGTCCGCCGTGACGACTGACGCACGCCTCGCACTCTCCCGAGCCGCCCGCCACCCTTCGAAGTCGTTCACGTCGGCGCACTCTTTGGCGCGCTGCCGCCAGGCTCCGGCCACCTCTTCCTGTGACTCGGCGAGGTCCACGGTGAGGCGTGCCTGCGCTGCCGCGCAGGCTGCCTTGACCCGCTCCAGGGCAGCCAGCCGGTCGACCCGCTCCGCATCCGACAGGTCGCGGTCGACGCGCACCAGTCGCGACGCGAAGGCGTCGAGACCGCTGGGTGACTTGTCGAACATGTGTACGACTATAGCCGGCTGCGACCGTCCTTGTCAAGCACCAGATCAACCAAAAACATTGTCTCGCAACAAGTTTCGTCATCTCAGATCCGCCGGCGATAAGGTGTCCGCATGACCCGCTACGGTGCGCAGTACGGCCCTGACGTCACCTTCTTGGGCGTGGACCGGTGCGATCTGGACGACGAGAGCACGTACGCGGGGTGTGACGTCGTGATCCTCGGAGCACCGTTCGACGGGGGCACCTCGCACCGGCCGGGCGCCCGGTTCGGGCCACAGGCGATACGGACGACCGACTATCTGCCTCACGACGGGTCTCGGCCCTCGTTGGCGCTGCGTACCGACGGGTTGCGCGACCTGCGGGTGGTCGACGCGGGCGACGTCGAGATGTTTTCGGGTGACATCGAGGCGGCCCTCCCGGCGCTCGAGGCCGCCGTCGAGAAGGTCACCCGGTCGGGCGCGATCCCGGTCATCCTCGGTGGCGACCACTCGATCGCCTTCCCGGACGCCAAGGGCGTCGCGAACGTCCTCGGACACGGGCGGGTGTCGATGATCCACTTCGACGCGCACGCCGACACCGGAGACATCTCGTTCGGCTCGCTGTGGGGGCACGGTCAGCCGATGCGGCGGCTGATCGAGTCTGGTGCGCTGCGCGGTGACCGCTTCCTGCAGATCGGCCTGCGAGGCTACTGGCCCGGTCCTGCCACGTTGCGCTGGATGGCCGAGCAGGGGATGCGGTCCTATGAGATGACCGAGATCGGCCACCGCGGGCTGGACGAGTGCCTGACCGAAGCGATGGCGATCTCGAT
>NZ_JBDTKA010000047.1:0-54692 GCF_039935575.1 Lapillicoccus sp. | reverse complement strand
AGATGACCTGGGAGTGACCGCCCATCTCGTGGCGCGAGTGGGTGCCGGCGGTGTTGCAGGCGATGACGACGCATTGGTTCTCGACTGCGCGAGCATGCGCGAGCAGCGTCCAGTGCGTCACCCGCATCCGAGGCCAGGCAGCCGGAATCACGAAAACCTTTGCGCCACGGTCTAGCTGGGCCCGGTAGAGCTCGGGGAACCGCAAGTCGTAACAGGTCGACAGACCTGCTGTCACCGTCTCGTCGCCGACCCCGGTCGGCAGCTCGGCCGTGACAACCAGCTCGCCCGCCTCCATCAGAGCCGGCTCCCCGGCCCCGAAACCGAACCGGTGGATCTTGCGATAGGTCGCGAGGAGGGCCCCGTCTGACCCGAACAGGAGCGAGGTGTTCCAGAGGTCCTTGCCCTCGGGGCCGGTGCTCCCGTCCGTGCTCGTCTCGACGATCGACCCCGCGTGCAGGGTGAGTTCGGCATCGCGGGCCGCGGCGCTCATCGCCTGGGCGACCGCTCCCGCCGGCGTGTCGGCGCGCGACTCCCATGTGTCGTAGGCGAACCCGCCGGGAGCCCACAACTCCGGCAGCACGACGAGGTCGTGACCGCGCTGCGCACGAACCATCTCGGCGACCCGGTCGACCCGGTCGGCGACGTCCTCGCTGTCGTCGTACCCGAGCTGGATGAGGGCGACCCGCATACCTAGACCCCCCCGCTCCCACGTCTGGTAGCAAGATCCTTCAGGCGCTCGTTGTAGGCCACCAGCTCGGCGTCACCGTCGCGATCGGCCTGCCGATCCGTGCGGCGGGCGAGCGCTGCGTCGGTGCGCACCCAGTCCACGACCACGAACATAGCCAACACCAGCGTGGGCAGCTCTCCGACACCCCAGGCGATACTGCCGCCCAGCTGCTGGTCGGCGACGACGTCGGGGATCCACGGGATCTGCACGGTGGAGAAGAAGTCGGGGGCGAGCAGGACCGTCCCCGACATCAGAGCCACGCCGAAGAACGCGTGGAAGGAGACGGTGACGAGCAGGATGAGCAGGCGCAGCGACGGCGACCACTTCGGCGGCCCGGGATCGCGGCCTACCAGCACCCAGGCGAAGAGGTATCCGGTCAACAGGAAATGGGCGACCATGAGCACGTGCCCGGTATGCGTCGCCAGCGCCAGGCCGAACAGCGGTGAGAAGTAGAAGATCGCGAGGCTGGAGAAGAACAACGCTGCAGCGACGACCGGGTTGGCGAGCACGCGCATCGGCCGTGAGTGGACGAGTCCGAGCAGCAGCTCCCGCAACCCGATGCTCCCGTCTCCCCGCGCCGGAATGGCGCGCAGCGCGAGGCTGATGGGTGCGCCGAGCACCAACAGCGTCGGCACGTACATCGCGATGACCATGTGCTCGATCATGTGCCACGAGAACGAGACTCGACCGAGCACCCCGGGAGCGCCGCAGGTCGCCCAGACCATCAGGACCCAGCCGAAGACCCAGCTGAGCGTGGCCATCACGCTCCACCGGTCGCCTCGGCGCCGCAGCCGGACGACCCAGGCCAGGTAGGCCCCGATCGCGACCACGGCGACAACACCCCACAGCCAGTCATACCGCCACAGCGTCAACCAGGTGCTGCCGTCCGGTGCAGCAGGCGCTGGGTAGGAGGTGAGCCGTACCGCCGGGCTGACGTCCACCGGCAGGTCGAGGTTGGGCGGTGCGCTCCGGCTCAGTGCGGCCGCGAACCCGAAGGCAACACCCATCACCAACGTCTCGATCGTGGCGAACCTCACGAACAACGCCCGCTCCGACGTCGCAGCGCGACCGTCGCCCATCCGGTCGACGACCCGACGGCGTTGCTGCATCCCCAGCAGCCCGAGAAGCACGAGGCACGCGGCTTTGACCACGACGAGAACCCCGTATGGGGTTGTCAGGTTACCGAGCTCGGAGACACCACCCAGCCGGACCAGTGCGCTGACGACGCCGGAAACGGCGACGGCGACGAAGCACCAGAGCGCCAGTGTGGAGAACCGCGAGACCACAATGGGTAGGTGACGGCCGAGCAGTGGCCGCATCACGACGATCGCCATGAGCCCGCCGACCCAGAGCAGCGCACCGACCAGGTGGGCGGCAAGAGTGTTGACCGCAGTCTCGTGGTCCGTTCCTCCGCTCGCGTGCCCGGCGAGCGCCAGCGGCAGCACGGCCCCGATCGAGAGGATGGCGGCGGCGGCAACACCGCCCCGCCGCAGTGCGAACGCGGCCACGGTGACCGCAGCTGCCGCGAGCGCAGCGCTGATCAGCCCGACTCGGAGGGTCTCCAGCGACCATACGTAGGTTGCGAACTGCGTCCAGAACTGGCCGTCGCCGAGCGGCGTCCCCGCCGCGTCCGAAAAGCCGAGCACGACTAGCAAGAGCCCGGCGACCACCCAGACGAGTCCCGTCGTGACGGCATACCGGGAGGCACGAAGCAGAGTGGCCGGCGTGCTGTGCCCCGGCAGCAGGAAGGCACCTAGCACCAGCAGCCCGACGGTCAGTGCAGCGCTCGCGTCGTAAACGACCGTCAGCAGGGGTAGGCCCCATCGGACGACCGGTCCGACGTCTGCGAGCCCCTCGACGACCGGCGTCGCGGCCCCGCCCACGATGACCGCCACGACGCAGGCGAAAAGCGCGACGGCGAGGGCTGCGACTGCCGCCCCACGAGCGGGCGCCGTCACCGTCGCCGGTGCGCCGCCCACCGATGCTCGAGGGATGGCCACCCCATCAGCGTAGATACAGTGCCTGTATGCCTCAGCACCCGGCGCCACCGACCGACCTCGCCGGACTGGTGGCCGCCTACGAGCAGACCGCCCGTGCGGTGGTCGACCTCGGCCAGACCTTGACGGCGCGTGACTTCGACAAACCCACCGAGTGCCCCGGCTGGAGCGTCAAGGACCAGTTCAGCCACGTCGTCGGGCTCGAGTCGTGGCTCGACGGTGCCACACCTCCGTCGGTCAACGTGCCCGACCTGCCCCATGTGAAGAACGCGCAGGGCGAGTTCATCGAGCTCTTCGTCCAGGACCGCCGCGACCGCGAGGGGACCGACGTCGTCGGTGAGCTCGAGGACGTGATCGCCAGTCGGCTCTCGGCCATGCGGGACCCTTCGCTCAACGAAGACAGCGCCGTCAAGGGTCCGTTCGGCCGCACCACCGCCTCGCGAGCGATGACGTTGCGCGCCATCGACATCTGGGTCCACGAGCAGGACATTCGGACAGCCGTGGGTCGACCCGGCGACCTCGACACCGCGGCCGCTTCCCTGTTCGTGGCGGCCATCATCAGCGCGTTCCCGAGGGTCGTCGCCCGCGACGCCGCCGTCCCCGTGGGTCATGCGGTCATCGTCGACGTCACTGGTCCAGTCATGGCCCGGGCGGGTGCACGAGTGGTGCTCGACGCCGAGCGCCGCACCTGGGGTGAAGAGCTGTTCACCGGAGAGTCCCACGACGAGGACACCGCCAGCGCCCCTATGGCGACCACCTCGATCGTCCTGTCGACGGACGCGCTCACCCGTCGGGGCGCTGGACGACGATCGGTAGACGACCTCGTCTACTCGGTCACCGGCGACGCGGACATCGCCGCCGCGGTCCTCGAGAACCTTGTCATCACCAGCTGACCAGCCGCAGGACAGCGCTTGTGTGGCGCATGCAAGTTTCTCGTGGCATAGTTGCGTGGTTCATGCAACCAAGCCCGTCACTCGCGGGCTCCCACCAGGGGAGGGGGCCGCCGATGCCGGTCGAGCTCAGCACCGCGGAGGCGATGTCCAATACCGTGATCCGGGTCATCAAGATCATGGCCTCGATGAGGCACCATGCCCCGCGTCAGCACGCGGCCGTGGATCCCTCGCACTACGCCCTGCTGTTCAGCGTCTCCGGCGAGCCCCGTCGGGTGTCGGCGGTCGCTGAGAGCATCCATTCAGACGTCTCAACGGTGAGCCGCCAGGTATCCCACCTCGTCCAGCACGGTCTGCTGGAGAAGATCGGGGATCCCGACGACGGTCGGGCCCAGCTCCTCTCCCTCAGCCCCATGGGCCGCGAGGTGATCGAGAAGCTTATCCGTGGCCGCGGCGAGTGGTTCGAACAGATTCTCACCTCATGGTCGGACGACGACGCCCAGACCTTCGAGCATTACCTCACCCGGTTCGGCGACGACCTCGAGGCCTTCAAGGCCCGCATCCTCGTGTCCGCCGGACCGGTGACGTCCACGAACCACAACCAGGAGTCCTGACATGGCTACCGACACCACAGCCGCAGTCCCCGCTGGGCCACCCGGCGAAGACCAGTTCGACCGTCCCGACGCGCCATTGACCCACCGGCAGATCATCACCATCCTCATCGGGCTGATGATGGGCATGTTCCTCGCGGCGCTCGACCAGACCATCGTGGCCTCGTCGATCCGCACCATCGCCGACGACCTGCACGGTCTCTCCGCGCAGGCCTGGGTGACGACGGCATACCTCATCACCTCAACAATCGTCACCCCGCTCTACGGCAAGCTCTCCGACATCTACGGTCGCAAGCCGTTCTTCCTGTTCGCGATCTCGATCTTCACGATCGGCTCGATGCTCTGCACGCTCGCGACCTCGATCGGGACCCTGGCGACATACCGGGCCATCCAGGGGCTCGGCGCCGGCGGCCTCTTCGCGCTCGCCCTCGCCATCATCGGCGACATCGTCCCGCCGCGTGAGCGGGCGAAGTACCAGGGCTACTTCCTCGCCGTCTTCGGCACCTCGAGTGTCCTGGGCCCGGTCATCGGCGGCTTCTTCGCCGGACAGAGCACCATCCTCGGCATCACGGGATGGCGCTGGGTCTTCCTCGTCAACGTCCCGATCGCCATCGCTGCGCTCTTCGTCGTCACGCGCACCCTGCACCTGCACCACGTGCGTCGCGACCACCGGATCGACTGGTGGGGCGCGGTCATGCTGACCGTCGGCCTGGTGCCGCTGCTCATCGTCGCCGAGCAGGGTCGTGAGTGGGGCTGGGGCTCCACCAACGCGCTGCTCTGCTACGGCATCGGCATCCTCGGTGTGGCCGGGTTCTTCGTCGTCGAGCGCGCGATGGGCGAGGAGGCGCTGATCCCCCTGCGCCTGTTCCAGATTCGCACCGTCGGCGTGGCGTCGATCGCATCGGTCTTCATCGGTATGGGCATGTTCGGCGGTCTCGCCGCGCTCCCGCTCTACCTGCAGATCGTCAAGGGCGCCGGCCCGACGCAGGCGGGTCTGCTCCTGCTGCCGCTCACGATCGGCATCATGTTCGGCTCCATCCTGTCCGGCCAGATCATCTCTCGGACCGGACGCTACCGGCAGTACCCGATCATCGGTGCGGGCCTGCTGGCCGCGTCCATGTGGGGGTTCCACTACATCGGAGCGGACACCGCCACCTGGATCTCGATGATCATCATGGTGTTCTTCGGCGTCGGCCTCGGGTTCAACTTCCAGCCGCTGACCCTGGCCGTCCAGAACGCCGTGAGCCCCCGCGACATCGGGGTGGCCACGTCATCGGCGACCTTCACCCGCCAGATCGGCGGCACTTTGGGCACCGCCATCTTCCTGTCCATCCTGTTCTCCAAGGCGGCCGAGAACATCCCGGCCGCTTACAACGCCGCCCGGCAGTCACCCGACTTCCTCGCGGCACTGCAGGACCCGCAAGGTAACCCAGCGGCCAACGCGCAGTTCATCGCCGGCATCAAGAGCGCGGCCACCGACGGTGGCGCGGCGTTCAACAGTGCCCTCAGCGACTCGTCGTTCGTGCAGAAGATCGACCCCCGGCTGGCGCACCCCTACCTCGAGGGGTTCTCGTCGTCGATGCAGGCGGTGTTCTTCGTCGCGACCTTCATCCTGCTCGCTGCCTTCGCGGTCACCTGGTTCCTCCCTCGGGTGGAGCTGCGCAGCAACGAGGCGTTCCACGAGGCGGGGGCAGCCGACAACCGGGCTATCGCGGGTCAGAACGGCCACGCCCCCGTGTCGGCGTCCACCCCGCAGGACGCTCCGCTCGAGCAGGATGCCGAACCCGCCCTCGTGGGGGCGCCGTCCGGTGGCTCTGATGACTCCGGTGATCCAGCGGCCGTCACCTCGGCAGTCGAGGACTACCCGGCGCGCAGCCGCAAGCGCGGTCGGCACCGCATGGAGCACGGCGAGAAGCTGCACTAGGCAACGTTCGCGAGGCGCGCTGAGCGCCGCGGTGTGCAAACCGACCCGGCTACCTCCACGTATGGGGTAGCCGGGTCGCTCATGTCGTGGCAGGCTCGGCCTCGGCCGCGCACATCCTGCTCATCGGGGTTTGACAGGATCCCGTGCTTCCTCTCGCCCGTACCCGGGTCGAAGGTGCGGCCTGCGGTCATCCCCGCACTCCTCTCCACCAGGGAAGGCACTACATGAGAAGACTGTCCAGCGTCGTCGCCGCCGCCGGCCTGCTCGCCGGCTCCGTCGCGGGAGGGCTCGCGCTCGCCCCCTCGGCCCAGGCCACGGCCACGGTTGCCGCGCAGCCCGCTGCACCGGCATACACACCCCCTCCCATCGCCTGGGGGGCCTGCACGAACCCGACGCTGGTGCGCTTCGGCGCTGAGTGCGGGATGGTCACGGTTCCGCTCGACTACGCCAAGCCCGGCGGGACGAAGATCAAGCTCGCCGTCTCGCGGCTGAAGCACACCACACCTGACAGTCAGTACCAGGGCATCACGCTGGTCAACCCCGGTGGCCCGGGAGGTTCCGGGATCATCTACTCCATCTTCCGCGACATCGTCCCCAACGGCGGCGGGCAGTCGTACGACTGGATCGGGTTCGACCCGCGCGGTGTGGGCTCGAGCCAGCCCTCGCTGACCTGCGACGGCAACTACTTCGGGTACGACCGGCCCTACTACGTGCCGGTCTACCCGAGCGTCGAACAGATCTGGCGCAACAAGACCGCCCGGTATGCCGCCGACTGCGCCAAAGCAGGTGGCGGGCTGCTCGACCACATGAAGACGACCGACTCCGTCGCCGACATGGAGAGCATCCGAGCTGCCCTCGGAGAGAAGAAGATCAACTACCTCGGCTTCTCCTACGGCACTTACCTGGGCCAGGTCTACGCGACCTTGCACCCTGACCGGGTGCGCCGGTTCGTCTTCGACAGCAACGTCGACGCGCGCAAGGTCTGGTACCAGGCCAACCTCGACCAGGACGTCGCCTTCGACGCCAACATCGGCATCTACTTCGACTGGATCGCCAAGTACGACAGCGTCTACCACCTCGGCAACGACGGTGCTGCGATCGAGAAGACCTACTACCGGGTCCTCAACCAGCTGCGCGCCAACCCGCAGGCGGGCGGTCTGATCGGTCCGGACGAGTGGACCGACGCGTTCCTCGGCGCGGGCTACTACGTCTACGGCTGGGAGAGCACCGCTGAGGCGTTCTCGAAGGCGGTCAACCAGGGCGACTTCAGCGCCATCAAGGACCTCTACGACAGCGCCAACGGGGTCCAAGGTCCCGGCGCCGACAACGGCTACGCCGTCTACAACGCGGTGCAGTGCACCGATACCTCCTGGCCTAAGGCCTGGCAGAAGTGGAAGGTCGACAACTGGACCATCTATGGCCAGCACCCGTTCGAGACCTGGTCCAACGCCTGGTACAACGCGCCCTGCATCACCTGGGCCGGCAAGTCCGGCACACCGGTGACCGTGGACGGGTCCAAAGCCCCGCCGATCTTGCTGATCGACGAGACCCACGACGCGGCCACCCCGTATGCGGGTTCGCTCTACACCCGGCGCATCTTCCCGAAGTCGGTCCTCATCGAGGGTGTCGGCGGGACGACGCACGCAGGCTCGTTCTCCGGGGTGGCGTGCACGGACGACAAGATCGCCGCGTACTTCGCCACCGGTGCACTCCCGGCCCGCGTGTCCGGCAACCGCTCCGACGTCCAGTGTGACCCGGTGCCCCAGCCCGACCCGACGGCAACCACCGCGTTGCAGCGGTCAGCGAGCCCGGAGACGACGAAGGCCATGGACATGAAGGCGGTCCTTGACCAGCTCCACACGAGCGCCCGCTAGAACCGCTTTGGCTACGCCCCGGTCACCTCGCGGTGGCCGGGGCGTAGCGTCGCGGGGTGAGGCGCGGCGTCAGGACATCCGGGCGGCTCGACCCGAACACGGTGTGGGAGCGGTATGCCGTCCCCAACGTCTGGTCGTCCTGGTCGCCACAGATCCGAGGCGTGGAGGCATCGGGACCGCGCATCGTCGACGGGATGACCGGTCTGGTCCACGGACCTGTCGGGGTGCTCATCTCGTTCGAGGTGCTGCGCGTCGACGAGGTGCGGCGCTGGTGGTCGTGGCGGGTGCACGCCGGGCCTGTCGTGCTGCGCCTGGAGCACGAGGTGCTCGTGCGCCCGGACGGGGGTAGCGACACCACCCTCGAGGTCGACGGTCCTGCGCTGGTGGTGCTGGCGTACCTGCCGCTGGCTCGGATCGCGCTGCGCAACCTCGTCACGACCTGAGGAGTCGGCACATCCAGGTCGGTTGACGCCCGCTGCTGGGCACGCTGCCGTCAGCCCCAGACGAGCCCCTTGCTGGGGTCCGCCATGATCGCGGCGAGATCGGCGAGGAAACGGCTGCCCAGCTCACCGTCGATCAGGCGGTGGTCGAACGCGACGGCGAGCTGCGTGACGTGCCGGATCGCGATCTCATCGTCACCGGCAGCGTTCGTCACGACCCATGGTTGCTTACGGATGGCACCGAAACAGACGATCGCGCTCTCGCCGGGGTTGAGGATCGGGGTGCCGCTGTCGACGCCGAAGACGCCCACGTTGGTGATGGTGACGGTGCCGCCGGCCATGTCGGCCGGCTGCGTCCGTCCCTCGCGCGCGACCCTTGTCAGCTCGCCGATCTCGTTGGCGAGCTCGAGCATGGACATCTGGTCGGCGTCCTTGATGTTCGGGACGAGCAGACCGCGTGGGGTCGCCGCCGCAAGGCCGAGGTTGACGTAGTGCTTGACGATGACCTCCTGCGCCTGCTCGTCCCACGCCGCGTTCATGCCCGGGTTGCGGCGCAGCGCGAGGCAGAGCGCCTTCGCGAGGACGAGCAGCGGGGTGACCTTGACCTCGCGGAAGTCCCTGTCGCGCTTGAGGTTCTCGACGAGCTCCATGGTCGCGGTGACGTCGACCGTGACCCATTCAGTGACGTGCGGCGCGGTGAACGCGGAGGCCACCATCGCCTGCGCGGTCATCTTGCGAACACCCTTGACCGGTATGCGTGTCTCGCCGCGCGAGTTCGCCGGGTACCTCTGCCCGCTGAGCGGCGCGTACAACGATGAGCCCTCGCGGTCCGAGTTCGCGGGGGTATGGCCATGGCCGTTCGCGCCCTGCTCGTCGGCCCCGTTGGCAGCGTGGCTCTCGACGTCGGTGCGGGTGATGGTGCCGCCCTCGCCCGACCCCGCGACCTGGTCGAGGCCGACGCCGAGGTCCTTCGCCAGCTTGCGCACCGGAGGCTTGGCGAGCGCGCGCCCTGCGCCGGGCGTTGTAGTGAGGGCCGCAACGCCGCCGGGTCCGGTGCGAGCACTGCGGGAGGTGTGCTCGCCGACCGTTCGCTCGGGTGCAGGCACGAACTCGTCGGGGTCGCGTATCGGCAACCCGGCGTCCTTACGCGGGCGGCGTTTGGCCTCGGTCTGCTTGACGCCGTAACCCACGAGCACCGCGGTGCGGCCCGTGGACGTGGTGCCGCCGATCTTGCCCTCCTCGATCTCGGGCTCGCCGTCCGCGGAGGTGACCTTGGGGGCCGGAGTCCCGACCATCCCCGGCTCGACGGCACCTTCCGCCGGAGCCGTGGCCACTGCCGTCGCGTCCGGTGCGGGTGCACTGCCGCCGGTGTCGACGGAGATGATCGGCGTGCCGACCTCGACCGTCTCGCCCTCCCCGACCAACAGCGCGGTGACCGTCCCGGCGAAGGGCACCGGGAGCTCGACGAGGGACTTGGCCGTCTCGATCTCGACGACGATGTCGTTGACCTTCACGGTGTCGCCCACAGCGACGCGCCACGTGACCAGCTCGGCCTCGGTCAGCCCTTCGCCGGGGTCGGGCAGACGGAAGTCTTTGACAGGCATACGGTCAGTTCCTTTGATGAGCAGCGATACTCGGCGTGAGATCAGAACTTGAGCGAACGGTCCACCGCGTCCAGCACCCGGTCGAGGTCAGGGAGGAACTCCTCCTCGAGCCGGCTCGGCGGGTAAGGCAGGTTGTAGCCGCCGACCCGCAGCACCGGCGCTTCGAGGTGGTAGAACGCCCGCTGCGTCACCGCTGCGGCGATCTCCGCACCGAGCCCGAGGAAGGTCGAGGCCTCGTGCACGACGACGAGCCGACCGGTCTTCTCCACGGAGGCGACGACGGTGTCGAGGTCCAGCGGGCTCAGCGAGCGCAGGTCGATCACCTCGAGCTCCGTGCCCTCCTCGGCTGCGGCCTGCGCGGCCTGCATGCACGTCTTGACCATCGGGCCGTATGCCGCGAGTGTGCAGAGCGAGCCCTCGCGAACGACAGCGGCGTCGTAGAGCCCGTGCGACGGGCCGCTCTCGTCGATGTCGCCCTTGTCCCAGTAGCGGCGCTTGGGCTCGTAGAAGATCACCGGGTCGTCGGTCTCGATGGCCTGCTGGATGCCCCAGTACGCGTCCTGTGCGTTCGAGACGGCAACCACCCGAAGTCCGGCGGTGTGCGCGAAGTAGGCCTCGTTGGACTCGCTGTGGTGCTCGACCGCGCCGATGCCACCGCCGACCGGGATGCGGATCACCATGGGCAACGTGATCGTGCCGAGCGAGCGGGCCCGCATCTTGGCCACCTGGCTGACGATGTGGTCGAACGCGGGGTAGACGAACCCGTCGAACTGGATCTCGACCACCGGCCGATAACCGCGCAGCGCCATCCCGATCGCCGTCCCGACAATGCCAGCCTCGGCGAGCGGGGTGTCCATGACGCGGTCCTCGCCGAAGTCCTTCTGCAGACCCTCGGTGACTCGGAAGACACCGCCGAGCTTGCCGATGTCCTCGCCCATGAGGACGACCTTGGGGTCCTTCTCCATGGCCTGGCGCAGCCCGCTGGTGATGGCCTTCGCGATGGTGAGCTGCGTCATGCCGACACCTCCTCGTGCGCGCCGGCGAAGCTCGCCTGGTAGGCCAGGAACTCGGCCCGCTCGGCTGCCACCAGGGGATGGTCCTCGACGTAGACGTGGTCGAACATCGCCTCGCCCGTCGGGTCGGGCATGCTCAGGCAGCCCTCGCGCACGTCGGCCGCGAGGGCGTCCGCCTCGGTCGTGATCTGGTCGAAGAACGCCTGGTCCGCCTTGCCCTCGTGGGCCAGGTATGCCTTCAGCCGCTCGATCGGGTCGCGCAGCTTCCAGACCTCGACCTCGGCCGAGACCCGGTACTTCGTGGGGTCGTCCGATGTGGTGTGGGCGCCCATCCGGTAGGTCCACGCCTCCACCAGGAATGGCCCCTGGCCGGACCGGGCCTCTTCGAGCGCGTGCTTGGTGACGGCATACACCGCCAGCACGTCGTTGCCGTCGACCCGCACCCCGGGGAACCCGAACCCGCGAGCGCGCTGGTAGAGGGGGATCCGGGTCTGGCGGTCGTTGGGTTCGGAGATGGCCCACTGGTTGTTCTGGCAGAAGAAGACGACCGGCGCGTTGGTGACCGCGGCAAAGACGAACGACTCGCTGACGTCGCCCTGCGAGGTGGCGCCGTCGCCGAAGTAGGCGATGACAGCGGCGTCGCGGTCGGGGTCACCCGTGCCCACCGCGCCGTCACGCTGGATCCCCATGGCATACCCCGTCGCATGGAGCGTCTGAGCGCCGATGACGATCGTGTAGAGGTGGAAGTTCTTCTCGTTGGGGTCCCAGCCGCCGTGGTTCACGCCGCGGAACAGGCCGAGCAGGTTGAGCGGGTCGACGCCGCGGCACCAGGCAACGCCGTGCTCACGGTAGGTCGGGAAGGCGTAGTCCTGCTTCTTGAGAGCACGGCCGGAGCCGACCTGGGCGGCCTCCTGGCCGAGCAGTGACGCCCAGATGCCGAGCTCGCCCTGCCGCTGCAGCGCGGTGGCCTCGGCGTCGACCCGGCGGATCAGGACCAGGTCGCGGTAGAGCCCACGCAGGTCGTCGTCGGTCAGGTCGTCCACGTAATGGGCATACGGCGAGGCGGCCTCGTTCGCCACCCGCTGGCCCTCGGGCGTGAGCAGCTGCACCATGTCGGGACCGCCGTCACCGACCGCGGGAACCGCAGCCGTCAGGGTGGTCCCGCCCCGAGCCTGCGAGGTGTGGTCCCTGTCTTGGCTACTCACGCGATGCTCCTTCTCGGCGACCACGGGGAGGCCCCCAGGTCCAGTCACGACACCGTCCGGGGTCGCCGGTCGATATCGCCACGTGTCCAGATGTTCTCGAGATGAGCGCGGCCCGGTAGGGCCGAACTCACCATCGAGCCGTTCCGGGCCAATCTAGCCGGGGCCCTTCATATCTCACAATGCGGACGGCGCGCAGACGGTATGCGGGGGTCCGCACCGCGCCGGCAGGTGCTCCCTCGGTCAGCGCGCACCTCCATGGTGGAGCACGCACCGATGCGAATTGCGCGCATCTTCGACGCAACCGCGCACCTGAAACGATGCGCGCGCACGGTGGGCGGTAAGCGTGTCTCGACCAAGGTGCGCGCACACGTCGCGCGTGCCCGCACGTGTCGGCTGCCGCATCTGGCCGAACGTTATCCACACCGTGCGACCGCCTCACACCACCATCCACAGGCTCCCGACGCCGGATGGCGCGCACTGTCGCCATCTTCGGAAACTGGGTCTATGGACGGATGGCAGGCGGTTGCAGATGCAGAGGGGTTGGTCGCCGTCGCCGATGCGCACGCGGTTGGGCTGTCTGCCTATGACCTGGCGCGTCTGGTCGGCGCAGGGGAGCTGATCCATGTGTGCCGGGGGTGGTACAGCCTGCCCCCGCCGCCGATGTCTCCCGATACCAACCATCCGGCCGAGCACCGACGACGGCTGCACGCGATCCAGGCCAGGGCTCAGATCCGTGCGTTTGACGGTCGCGCCGTTGCCAGCCACCACTCCGCCCTGGTCCTCTCACGGCCTCCTCGTGTTTGCCGCGGATCTTCGACAGGTGCATCTCACCAGGAGCGCAGACAACCAGTCGAGGCGCCGGCGGGGTCTGACCGTGCATCAACACGTTGCCGGGTCTGCGCACCGTGACCTCGTCATGGAGGTCGGCGTCGCCATTGTTCAGACCGGGGTGACCAACGGGTCGATGGCAGCGCTCGTCGCGGCAGACGCTGCTGCACACCGGGGCCTGGTCTCGTCCGAGGACCTGGCTCGCTGCGCAGCACTGGTCAAAGGTCCGCACGTCTGGCGGGTGCGCCATATCCTCGGACAGGTCGACGGCCGCTCGGAGTCGCCCGGCGAAACGCGGCTGCGCCATGCCACCGGAGCCATGAGGCTGGCGTCCACCCCTCAGTTCCGCATCGAGGACGGTGCGTTCCTCGCCGTGGTCGACCTTCTCTTGGAGGGGTCGCGCGTCGTGATCGAGTTCGACGGGTTCGTCAAGTACGGCCGCGTGACCTCAGGCTCGATGGCTCCGACGCCGGGAGACGTCGTGTTCGCGGAAAGGACGCGTGAGGACCTGCGCGCACATCCGTCGACTCGCACTCACCGCCCATGCGCAGCGCGACTCGACGACCCTGCGCGCATCGTTCGTACCTTGTGCGCGACTCGACGACCCTGCGCGCAACAGCCCGACCCCCCGTGCACGTCGATGCGCTGCGTGGCCTGACGTGCGCGGGTGAACCGGGTTCCGTCCCGTCAGCGCGGCCCGAACTCGCCCGCTACCTCGATCAGCCGGTCGTTGGCTTCTGGCTCCGAGATCGTCACGCGGACGCCGTCCTCGCCGTACTGCCGCACCATCAGGCCCGCCTCATGACACGCGGCGGTGAAGGCCGTCGAGTGCTCGCCCAACGGGAACCAGACGAAGTTGGCCTCGCTGGCCTGCAGCTTCCACCCTTGCTCTCCCAGCGCCTCGGCCACCCGGGCGCGTTCGGCAACAAGCGCCTCGACGCGTTCCTGCAGCTCGGCCACCGCCCCCAGGGACGCGACGGCCGCCACCTGGGCGATCGAGCTCACCCCGAACGGCACCGCCGTCTGACGCAGCGCAGCGGCTACGCGGTCGTGCGCGATGGCATACCCGATCCGCAGGCCCGCCAGCCCGTAGGCCTTGGAGAACGTCCGCAGGACGCACACGTTCGGCCGTTCGCGCCACACCTCGACCGCGTCTGGGGCCTCGTCGTCGGCGACGAACTCGACGTATGCCTCGTCGAGCACCACCAGGACGTCGTCCGGCACGCGGTCGAGGAACCGGTTCAGCTCGCCGCGGTGCACCACCGTGCCGGTCGGGTTGTTCGGCGAGCACACGATGACGACCCGGGTGCGCTCGGTGACCGCGGCGGCCATCGCGTCAAGCCGGTGCCGCGCCTGGCTGTCCAGCCCGACCTGCACCGACGAGGCGCCGGCCAGGGCTACGACGATCGGGTATGCCTCGAACGAGCGCCAGGCATACACGACCTCATCGCCGGCGTCACAGGTGGCGGCAATGATCTGACCGAGGACGCCGACGCTGCCGGTGCCTGTGGCGATGTGGGAAGGCTCGACACCGACCGCGTGAGCGATCGCCGCGGTCAAGGACGTCGCGGCCATGTCGGGATAGCGGTTGACGACGGCCGCGGCGTCCTCGATGACGCGACGGACGCTGTCGAGCGGCGGGTAGGGGTTCTCGTTGCTCGACATCTTGTAGGCCGTGAGCCCCTCGCGCAGGTGTGCCGGCTTCCCGGGCACGTACGCCGGCAACCGGCCGAGCGCGCCGCGCAACCGGACCCGTTCGGGCTGGGCAGGCGTCGTCGTCATGCCGACCACTCTAGGGTCGGGCGTAATCAGGTCCAGTACCGCGCCGGAAGCGGACGACCGAAGGCTGCGGCGACCAGGTTGGCCCGCAGCTGCTCCTCCCGCCAGTCCGATCCGCGCTCCGGCACCCCGGCGAGCAGGCCGACCCCGTTGGCGCTCAGCCAGACCGGGCCGGGGACTGCGGGGTTCCCGTGCACCAGGACTGCGGCACCGGGCGCGAACACCCGGTCGACCGGGATGACCCAGGCCAGCCGGCCGTGAGCGAAGAGGCAGGCGGCGACGGTCCCGTCGGGACGCCGCCAGGCCGTGGCTTCGGGCCAGCTGGTCGTCCTCGACGCGTCGGGGGAGCTGGACATCGCTCGCAGGACCTGGATGGGACGACGCCATCTCTGCGCGGCGAGAACCACCACGGCAGCGCAGAGTCCGAGGACGGCCCACCACGGGAAGTCGAGAAGTACGAAAGCTGCGACCAGCGCCGGACTGGCCAGCGTCAGAACGAAACGGGCCGTGCCCTGATGGGTCACGAGAACACGCAACCGGGTGCGAACCAAGTCGTTGTCCTCCAGGTCCGCATGCCCTTCCGCCAGCTGCACTGCGAACGCCAGCTCGTGCAGCGACTTCCTCTCGGCGCGGCGGAGCGCGGTGTCGGCAGTCGGCCCGCGCAGTCCCGATCCCCCGTCGGGCACCGGGTAGAGCTGGACCAGGCGGCGACGCGTCGTCGTGGACGCCCGCAACGCCAGCAACCCGAGCCCGGCCACGGCACCCGTTCCCGTCACGATGGCGAACCACGCTCCGGCGTCGCTCCGAGCGTCCATCGCCATGCCCTGCAGCGGCGCTGCCAGCGCCCTGATCGGCACCAGGGTTCCCGTGGCCACGCCGCTCCCGTGACAACCCAGCTCGGCCCGTCCAGGGCTCCCGTCCGGCAGGCGCCAGGACACGGCGCAGCTGGCCGCACCCGTCGGGTCCGACCACTCGACGACCGTCGCCGTCATCGGGGCGGCCGCCCCCCAGACCGCGAGCCACACGACGCAGACCGCGAGCACCGACGCCGGGAGGATCCCCCAGCGCGGCACCAGCTGTCGGAACGTCACTCTGTTGCCTGCCCGGTCAGGAGCAACCAGCCGTTCGACCTCCCTCGGCCCGACCGTGGCACCCACATCGTGGACGACGCGGGAACCGTCCCGCAGCACATTCGCGTCCACCCGCGGCACCAACCGCGAGTCCGGCCGGACGTACCGACGCACCGCCTGGTTGGGGTCCGACCGCAACGGGACGGCATACCGGCGCCAGGACCGGACAAACACCAACCGGCCACCGTCGCGGTAGAGCCAGCCGCGGCCCTCGCGGCCGACCACCCCTCCCCAGGCGCGTACCCCCGGTCGCCCAGAGAACGGAGCGCAGGCCCACAGTGCCCAGCCGAGGATCGCCATGGCGATGATCAGACCGGCCGCCTGGAGCGACAACCTGGCGACAGAGGACACCTTGTGATCCTAAGAAGCCGACGGCACACCGTTCCCCGACGATGTGCGACGAGACCGAAACGTCATCGTGGCAGGATGCTGGCCATGAATTGGTTGGGAAACGTCCTGGTCAAGACCGTCGTCAACGGGTTGGCCCTGTGGTTGGCCGCCGCCATCGTGCCGGGTATCCACATCGGCGAGACGGGTGACACCACGCGCTCGATCCTCACCGTCTTCGTCGTGGCACTGATCTTCGGGTTGCTGAACGCCGTCCTCAAGCCGATCCTCACGATTGTGTCGCTGCCCTTCGTCATCCTCACGCTCGGGCTGTTCCTGCTCGTCGTCAACGCCCTCCTGCTGGAGCTGACCTCCTGGCTCGCCGGCAGCCTCGACCTATCCTTCCACGTCGACCGCTTCTGGTGGGACGCGATTGTCGGAGCCCTGATCATCTCGATCGTGGCGTCCATCCTCAACGCGGTCATCCCGGACCCCGCACGCGCACGTCGCTGAGCCTTCCATGACCCGATCAAACCGCTGATGGCCCGCCTCTTCGAGATCCACCCCGAGGACCCGAACCCGCGCGCCGTCCGCCAGGTCGCCGAGCTGATCCGGGCGGATGGGCTGCTGGCCTACCCGACCGACTCCGGCTATGCCCTCGGCTGCCGGATGGGCAACCGCGAGGGCAAGGAGCGCATTGCCGCCATCCGGCGCCTCGACGAGCGGCACCACTACACGTTGATGTGCCACGACTTCGCTCAGCTGGGTCCGCTGGTCCAGATCGACAACGCGGTGTTCCGAGCGATCCGCGCGGCCACGCCCGGGCCCTACACGTTCATCCTGCCGGCGACCAAGGAGGTCCCGCGCCGGGTGCTCCAGCCGCGTAAGAAGACCGTCGGCGTACGCATCCCCGACCACGCCGTCGACCTCGCGATCCTTGCCGAGCTCGGCGAACCACTGCTGACCAGCACGCTCATCCTGCCGGGCGAGGCAACGGCCATGACGCAGGGCTGGCAGGTCAAGGAGCTGCTCGACGACGACGTCGACGGGGTGGTGGACGGCGCGACCGGAGACGAGCCCACGACTGTCGTCGACTGGTCGAACGGCAACCCCGAGGTGACCAGGCGCGGAGCAGGGGACCCGACTCCGTTCGAGTGACCGTGGCCCGCGCCGTCGGGATGGAAGGATCACCCTCGTGAGCAGCGATCGGGCGCCCGAGGTGGGACCGCGGTCCGAGCGCGTCACGATCAGCGACATCGCGCGACGGCTGGAGATCTCCAAGGCCTCGGTGTCGTATGCCCTGAACGGACGACCCGGGGTCAGCTCGCAGACCCGGCGGCGGGTGCTCGACCTCGCCGAGGAGCTGGGGTTCCAAGCCAGCTCGGCCGCCGTCGCCCTGTCCGCGTCGCGGTCCGGGACGATCGGACTGGTCATCGCCCGCGACCCGACGGTCATCACCGCCGAGGGCTACTACATGCGGACACTGTTCGGCGTCGAGCAGTACCTCAACGAGGCCGACGCCGCCCTCCTGCTCCGGCTCACGGGCGAAGGAGGGGAGGACCTACACGTCTACCGGCGCTGGGCGAGGCAGCGTCGCGTGGACGGCTTCCTGCTGTACGACGAGCTTGACGACGACCCGCGGATCTCGCTGCTCGGCTCTCTCGGGATCCCGGGTGTACTCGTCACCTCGCGCCAGCACCCAGGTGAGAGGGACGACATAGCCCGGCTCGTCACACCCGAGATCGAGACCATCACCGTCCTCCTCGACCACCTCAAGTCGTTGGGGCACAATCGAATAGCCCATATCAGCGGGCCGATGGCATACATCCATGAGCGGGTACGCGTCGAACTGCTCACGCGCGAGGGGCAGCGCCGCGACATGACCATCCTCCACCTCGAGGGGACCTACGAGTACGACTCGGGCGCGGCGCTCACAAGGGAGGCGCTGACGGGGTGCGGCCGGCACGACCGGCCGACCGCCGTCATCGCGGGGAACGACATCATGGCGACAGCGGCGCAACGGACCGCCGGCGACGTCGGGCTGCGGGTGCCCGAGGACGTCTCGATCGTCGCCTGGGACGACTCCGTGCTGTGCGTGGTGGCACGGCCTCGGATCACCGCCATGGATCACGGGCTGATGGAGAAGGCCCGGTTGGCCACCGACCTGCTGTTCCAGGTGATCGACGGCAGCACCCACCTTCAGCGCTGGTCACCCGTGGGGACCTTGCTTGTGCGGGAGTCCACCGGTCCGGCTCCGTCACCGGCCCCGGCAGCTCGCCAGGACCCAGCGTGACGGTCAGCACTATCGACGTGAACCTCGGTCAGGTGATGCTGTACGGCTGGTCGGGGTTGTCGGGTTTGGGGACGGGGAGGTCTTCGGCAGTAAGCCGAGAGACGACGTAGGGGTTGCCGACGGCCGCCTGGGTGGCGACGGCGCGCACCCAGGTCTGGGGCATCGCGGGGAGGCCCTGTTGGTGCAAGCGTTCTCTGAGGTCACTGATGATGTCGTCCACCGGTCGTCCCTCGCCCGATGCGGCCAGCGCGTCGATGATCCCCTGGAGCTCGATGTCGCGTCGGTGTTGTCCGGACGGCGTCTGGTCGGGGCTCACGTGGCATCACCGGTGACGCCTGCGGTGAGGACCGCGACCGCATCGTCGATGCTCAGCGGAGCCACGACCGCGCCGGGTACCTCTCGGTAGTTGGACGAGTCGACGGCGTAGGTCGCCCCGCTGCCGAGGTCGAAACGCACCTCGCCGCGGACCGCGCGAAGCAGCTCGCGGTGCAGGGACGGGGTGATGGCAATATCCACGGTGGCGGTCACGCGTGCTCCTCAGGCTGACGACGAAACACTCATACACTTGTCATACCGCAACCATTAGCGGCACGCAAACCGCCTTCGCCAGAGAGCCGGCAGCACGTTCCTACGCGTGGTCGTCCAGTCTGGTTCAGCCGAAGAGGAGGCTGTCCTCAGGCGGCTCCCCCGCCGCCTGCGCGAAGATCTCGAGGCAGTGGTGCAAGGCAATCCGGTCCGACGGGGTCATCTGCTCGAGAATCGAGGTGAAGGCGCGCCGTCGGTCCTGCATGATCTGCTCGATGAGCTCAGAACCTTTCGCCGTCAAGGAAAGAAGAAGATTGCGGCGATCACTGGTGGAGGTGCGGCGCTCCACCAGACCAGCGTTGACCAAGCGGTCACAGAGCCTGCTCGCGCTCGACAGATGGATGTCCAGCGCGTCAGCGACGGCGGTTGCCGTCACGTCGGGACGGGTGGCGACCAGGACCAGGACGCGCAGCTGGGGCCAGGTGACGACGTCATCGGTCCGGGCGAGGGAGGTCGCGACGACGGCGGAGAAGGCGCGGGCCGCCCGCATCACCACGTCGAGGTCCGTCGTGGAGATGCCGGGTGCTGGACGTTGTACGGCCACCTCGGTAGTCTCGCGCGATCCAGTCGAATATGCAATGATTGGCTGAGCACAACAATTGCACTTTCGAGAGGAATGGTGACGTCATGGCTCGACTCGTCGCGATCACGGGCGCCAGCGGGGGGATCGGACGAGCGACCGTGCGTGAGTTCGCCCGCCGGGGGGACCGTCTGGCCCTGTTGGCCCGAGGTGAGCTGGGTCTTGCGGGAGCAGAGGCGGAGGCCCGTGAGCTGGGGGCTGGACAGGTGCTCACCATCTCGGTCGACGTCGCCGACGCCGACGCCGTGGCTGCGGCGGTGGAGCGGATCGAGTCGGAGATGGGTCCGATCGACGTCTGGGTGAACGTGGCGTTCACGTCGGTGTTCTCCCGTTTCGAGGACATCACCCCGCAGGAGTACCGCCGGGCGACCGAGGTGAGCTACCTCGGCTACGTGTACGCCACGATGGCCGTCCTGCCGCGGATGCGCAGCCGAGACAGCGGCACGATCGTGCACTGCGGGTCGGCACTGGCCTACCGCGGGATCCCCCTCCAGACCGCCTACTGCGGTGCCAAACACGCCATCCAGGGTTTTCACGAGGCGCTGCGCTGCGAGCTGCTTCACGAGCGCAGCAACGTGCACGTCACCATGGTGCAGATGCCGGCGCTGAACACCCCGCAGTTCTCCTGGGTGTTGTCCAAGCTGCCCGAGCACGCCCAGCCCGTGCCACCCATCTATCAGCCGGAGGTGGCCGCCCGCGCCCTCGCCTTCGCCGCCGACCATCCCAAGCGGCGCGAGTACTGGGTCGGCGCGAGCACCGTTGGCACCCTGGCCGCAAACGCCCTCGTACCAGGACTTCTCGACCGCTACCTGGGCCGTACCGGCTTCTCCTCGCAGCAGACCGGAGACCTCAAGACCGAGGGCGACCCCGCGAACCTCTGGGAGCCGGCGGACGGCGAGGGCGGACGCGACTTCGGGGCCCGGGGGGCCTTCGACGACCGCGCCCACGCCTACAGTCCGCAGCAGTGGGTCGCGCACCGTTACCCCCAGCTGTCTGCCGCCACCGTGGGGCTGGTCGCGGTCGGAGCGCTGGCGTGGGCGCTGGGTCGACGCAGGTGAGCGACCGCCGGGATCAGGTCGTCCGGGCCGCCGGTCTGCTCGCTGCCACGTGGGGAGCGCTGCTGCTGACGCGAGGAGACGCCATCTGGCGGGCGGTCGACGGCGGATCGGCGGCCCCCGTCGACGAGCTGGCCATCCGCGCCCTCGGCGCGCGGCACCTCGTCCAAGGCGCCGCACAGGTGATCGCCCCCGATCGTCTCCAGCGGGTGTTCGTCGCCGTGGACGTCATCCACACGGCGACCATGCTCGCCCTGGCGGCGGTCGACCCCGGTCGCCGCCGACCCGCTCTGCTCACCGCGGGGGTCGCGGCCGCGAGCGCTGCCACCACGCTTGCCGTGCGGGCCTCCCGATGAACGCAGTAACAGCGGAGCGGGTGGTCGGCTACCCGCCACAAGCCCTGCGAGAGTATGCATTTCTCGCCGATGGTCATCGCGGGGCCTTGCTCGGCCCGCGCGGGGACGTATCGTTCCTGTGCGCCCCGAGGTGGGACTCGCCAGCCGTGTTCTCGCACCTGTTCGGGGGCACCGGGGTATATGCCGTCACCCCGACCGAGACCTTCGTCTGGGGTGGCTACTACGAGCCGGGAAGCCTGATCTGGCGCAGCCGCTGGATGACCACCTCTTGCCTCATCGAATGCCGGGAAGCCCTGGCTCAGCCCGCCGACCCCCACCGCCTGGTCCTGCTGCGACGGATCGAACCGGGGGGTCCCAGCCCAGCCACGGTCGACGTCAGCCTCCAGCTCGGCGCCGACTTCGGCCGGGTAGCAACCACCAAACAGCGCCGGGACGACCAGGGCCGGTGGACCATGACGGCAGGCAACCTGACCTGCCGCTGGTCCGGAGCCGCCGAAGCGACCCACAGCAAAGACGGGGTGCTACGGCTGACACTCGAGATCCCGGCCGGGGAGCATCACGACCTCATCCTCGAGATCAGCGACCGCACCCTGCCCGAGCCGGTCGACGCCGAGCGAGCCTGGAGCGCGACCGCCTCCTACTGGCGCGAGCACGTCCCCGCGTTCGAGGAGTCCGCCGCTCCCCGCGACAGCCGACACGCGTACGCCCTGCTGCGGGGCCTGACCCAACCGGGCGGCGGGATGGTCGCTGCCGCCACCCTGGGGCTGCCCGAACGCGCGGAGGCCGCTCGCAACTACGACTACCGCTATGTGTGGCTGCGCGACCAGGCCTACGCCGGCATCGCCGCCGGCGTCCACGAACCACTGCCGCTGCTCGACGAGGCCACCGCCTTCACCACCGCCCGCCTCCTCGAGCACGGCGACACCATCGCACCCGCATACCGGCTGGACGGCACCCTGCCACCCAAGGAGCAGACCATCGACCTCCCCGGTTATCCGGGCGGGCAGGTCAAGGTGGGGAACTGGGTCCGCGGCCAGTTCCAGCTCGACAGCTGCGGCGAGATGCTGCAGCTCTACTCCACCTCCGCCCGTCACGACCGCCTCAGCAGCGAGGACCACCGGGCCCTGACCACGGTCGTCGACATCATCGAGAAGCGGTGGAAGAAGCCCGAGGCCGGGGTCTGGGAGCTCGATGACGCGTGGTGGACCCAGTCCCGACTCGCCTGCGTCGCCGGGCTGCGCTCCATCGCCGACCAACCGGGCGCGGTCGACACCACCCGAGCCCTCGGGCTCGCCGACGCGATCATGGCCGAGACCTCGAAACGCTCACTCGGACCGGGCGGTGCCTGGCAACAGGCCCCAGACCGACCACGCGTCGACACCTCCCTGCTCCTGCCCCCGGTCCGTGGCGCTCTCTCGCCAGACGACCCCCGAAGCCTGGCCACCCTGGACGCCGTGTCCGAGCAGCTCGTAGAGGACGGCTACGTCTACCGCTACGCGGTCGGCGGCCAGCCGCTCGGACAAGCCGAAGGCGCCTTCCTCATGTGCGGCTTCATCATGTGTCTCGCGCAGCTTGCCGCCGGCAACCATGTCGAAGCCTTCCGCTGGTTCGAACGGCAACGCGCTGCTTGCGGCCCGGCCGGTCTGCTGTCCGAGGAGTTCGACGTGCGACAGCGACAGCTGCGCGGCAACCTCCCCCAAGGTTTCGTCCACGCCATGCTCCTGGAATGCAGCCAGCGGTTGGGGGACGCCCCAGGGGGCAGCGCCCGATGAACGAGGTCGAAGGACCGGCATGGTCACGAAAGAGTCACGACTTAACCGGTTAGGTTGACTCCTTAACCGGTTAGGTGGAGCCTCGGCTTCACCACTCCAGAACCCACCGGACAAGGGAGTCCCCACGTGAGACTGCGTTCACTCTTCGCGGCGCTGACCATTCCTGCCGTCGCGCTCACCGCGGCAGCCTGCAGCAGCAACAGTGGCACGGCCACCGGATCCGGCAGCGCCGGCGGCGGCGGTGCCGGCACGACACTGACCTACTGGGCCAGCAACCAGGGCACCAGCCTGGACAACGACAAAGAGGTGCTGACGCCCGAGCTGGCCAAGTTCACCCAGCAGACTGGTGTCAAGGTCAACCTCGAGGTCATCGGCTGGAACGACCTGCAGACGCGCATCCAGACCGCCATCACGTCCGGCTCCGGCCCCGATGTGCTCAACATCGGCAACACCTGGGCCGCCTCGCTCCAGGCGACGAACGCATTCATGCCGTTCGACGACACAGCGTTCAAGGCCATCGGCGGCAAGGACAAGTTTGTTCCCACCGCCCTCAAGACCGGCGGCAAGGAGGGCGAGGACCCGACGTCGGTTCCGCTTTACGGGCTCGCCTACGGGATGTACTACAACAAGGCGATGTTCAAGGACGCCGGGCTCACGCCTCCCACCACCTGGGAGGAGATGATCACCGACGCGCAGAAGCTGACCGACGGCGCCAAGGGCACCTACGGCATGTCGATCGCGGCGGGAAGCTACACCGAGAACGTCCACTTCGCCTTCATCAACGCCGCCCAGAACGGCGGTGACTGGTTCGACAGCAGTGGCAAACCGACCTTCACCAGCGACGCCAACGTTCAAGGCGTGCTGCGCTACCTGGACCTGATGCAGAAGAACAAGGTCGTCAACACCTCGAACGCGCAGTACGACAACGGCACCAAGGCGGTCAACGACTTCGCGACGAAGAAGGTCGCGATGATCATCAACCAGAACAACGCCGGCAACTCGATCACCTCCAACGGTATGAAGGACGACGACTTCGGGGTCGTGCCCTTCCCGTCGCCCGCCGGGGGCAAGGCGATCGCGACGTTCCCTGCCGGCATCAACCTGTCCGTGTTCAAGAACACCAAGAACAAGGACGCGGCGCTGAAGTTCGTGAGCTTCATGACCTCCAAGGACACGCAGGCGTCGCTCGGCAAGCCGTTCTCGACGCTGCCCGTGCTCCAGGGCGCTACCCCCGCGTTCACGACGAACGCAGACCTGGCCAAGACGTTCCAGAACATCTACGAGACCATGTCCAAGCCGCTCCCGCTCGTGCCCGCAGAGGACCAGTTCGAGAGCACCGTGGGCAAGGCCATGAACACCATGTTCGCCAAGATCGCGACCGGTGGCACCGTCTCGGCCGATGACGTCAAGGCGGCGCTGCAGACCGCGCAGGACCAGGTCAGCGCCTCCAGCTGACCCTCCCGGCCGTCCTTGTGGGTGGCCCGGCAGCACGTCTGCCGGGCCACCTGCACCCCAACACCCCGGACCGCTCATAAACGCGAAGAGGTATCCCGTGTCAGCGCCGACCGTCACCCCGACGCCAGTCCCACCCGTCACCCGGACACCCCGGGCCCGCCGGAAGCGGTCGTCGGACCGTCGACACCGGCTGCTGCCCTATCTCCTGCTGGCTCCGGCCGTCATCATGGAGATCCTGATCCACATCGTGCCCATGGTCGTGGGCATCTGGATGAGCTTTGTCAAGCTGACCAAGTTCTACATCGCGAACTGGTCGCAGGCGCCGTGGGCCGGCCTGAAGAACTACGCCATCTCGGTGGACTTCAGCGCCAGCATCGGTTCCGCGCTGCTGAAGTCCTTCCTTGTCACCCTCGCCTTCTCCGCCCTGGCCGTCGCCTTCTCCTGGGGCCTCGGGATGGCCGCCGCGGTCGCCCTCCAGCAGCCCTTCCGCGGGAGGGGACTGGCGCGCACCCTGCTTCTCGTCCCGTATGCCCTCCCGGCCTACGCGGGGATCCTCACCTGGAACTTCATGCTGCAGCGCGACACCGGCCTGGTGAACCACGTCCTAGTCGACAACCTGCACCTGTTGTCCGACCGGCCCTTCTGGCTGATCGGCAACAATGCGTTCGCCTCCGTCGTGATCGTCGCGATCTGGCGGCTGTGGCCCTTCGCGTTCCTCACCCTGATGGCCGGTCTGCAGAGCATCCCGACCGACCTCTACGAGGCGGCCGCCGTCGACGGTGCCAACAACACCAAGCAGTGGCGCCACATCACGCTGCCATCGTTGCGGCCCACCACGATGGTGCTGGTCCTCGTTCTCTTCCTCTGGACCTTCAACGACTTCAACACCCCCTTCGTCCTGTTCGGCAACTCGCAGCCCGCAGCGGGCGACCTCATCGCCTTCCACATCTACAACGCCTCGTTCCTCAACTGGAACTTCGGCGTCGGGTCGGCCATGTCGGTCCTGATGTTGTTGTTCCTCCTCGTCGTCACGGCGATCTACCTGCTCGCCACCCGCGAGAAGTCGGAGCCCAAGAACAGCGCTCCCCGAACGCCGACACCTGCCGTCTCCGTCCGGAAGGAGGCCCCCAGTGCGTGACACCGGAGCTTTCCGCGCATACCGCGCCGTCGTCCTGGTCGCTCTCGGTCTGTTCACTATCGTGCCGCTCTATGCGATGGTCTCGTCGTCGCTGAAACCACTCAGCGATGTGCAGAACAACTTCACCTGGTGGCCCACCCATCTGACGATCGACCCGTTCGTCGAGATGTGGTCGACGGTCCCCCTCGCCCACTACTTCGTCAACAGCCTCATCGTCTCGTCCTGCGCCACCATCGCCAGCGTGGTGCTCGCGATCGTCGCGGCGTTCGCGGTCTCCCGGTTCCGGTTCCGGGGGCGGACCGTCTTCACCACCACGGTGCTCTCGACGCAGATGTTCCCCGGCGTGCTCTTCCTGCTGCCGCTGTTCCTCATCTTCGTCAACATCAACACGGCCACGGGGATCCAGCTCGTCGGTACCCGGCTGGGGCTCATCATCACCTACCTGACCTTCTCGCTGCCGTTCGCGGTCTGGATGCTCGTCGGCTACTTCGACAGCATCCCTCGCGAGCTCGACGAGGCGGCCATGGTCGACGGGTGCGGCCCGCTCGGTGCGTTGTGGCGCGTGGTCCTCCCGGCAGCTCGCCCGGGTGTCATTGCTGTGGCCATCTACTCGTTCATGACCTCGTGGGGCGAGGTGCTGTTCGCGTCGGTGATGACCACTGACGAGAACCGGACCCTCGCCGTCGGTCTGCGGCAGTACTCCACGCAAACCAACATCTACTGGAACCAGATCATGGCGGCGTCCCTCGTGGTGAGCATCCCGGTCGTCATCGGGTTCCTGCTCGTCCAGCGCCAGTTCGTCGCCGGGGTGACCGCCGGGGCGGTGAAGTGAGCGACGACCTCGGCACCAGGTGGCAGCTCGAGGCTCGTGAGGGGCCGACACCAGCGGCGATCGCCGGACGTACCATCCCGGCGACCGTCCCGGGCACGGTGCACACCGATCTCCTTGCGGCGCAGCTGATCCCGGACCCCTACCTCGACGAGAACGAGACTACGCTTGCGTGGGTCGGACGGACGTCCTGGCGCTACACCACGTCGCTCGACGTCGATCCGCCGGCGGCTGGCGAGCACGTCGAGCTCGTGTTCGCCGGCCTCGACACGGTCGGTCAGGTGCGGTTGGGCGACACGCTCCTGGGATCGGTCCAGAACATGCACCGGACGCACCGGTTCGACGTGACCGGCGCCCTGCTGCGCGGCCAGCGTGACCTCGTCGTCGACTTCGCCGCCCAGCTCGACGCGGCCGAGAGGGCCAGCGCGGAGCTCGGCCCTCGACCCTTCGTCAACGTGCACCCCTACAACGCCGTCCGCAAGATGGCCTGCAACTTCGGGTGGGACTGGGGGCCCGACCTGGTCACGGCCGGAATCTGGCGACCCGTATGCCTGCAGCGCTGGCACACGGCGAGGCTCGGGCCCGTCCGATCTCTCGTCACCGTCGAGAACGGCACCGGCCGGATCGAGGTGCACGCGCAGGTCGTCGTCAGCCCGGACGGTCCCGCTCGACCACAAGCGCCTGATCCGGCGATGACGTTGCGGCTGCAGTGCGGCGGTCGCGCGGCCAGTGCGACGGCGACCGCCGGCGACAACGTCATTGTGCTCGAGGTGCCCAACGTGGAGCTGTGGTGGCCGCGAGGCTACGGCGCACAGCCGCTCTCGGACCTGCTCGTCGAGCTGCTGGTGGGCCACGACACGGACGACACGGGTGAGAGGCTCGACACCTGGCAGCGCCGGATCGGGTTCCGCACTGTTCGGCTAGACACGACCCCCGACGAGGACGGAACACCGTTCCTGTTGCAGGTCAACGGAACCACGACATTGGTCAAGGGCGTGAACTGGATCCCCGACGACTGCTTCCCGCACCAGGTCGACCGCGACCGGTATGCGGCACGGCTCACTGACGCTGTCGACGCCGGTGTCAACCTGGTCCGGGTCTGGGGCGGGGGGATCTACGAGAGCGACGACTTCTACGACCTCTGCGACGAGCTCGGCCTGATGGTCTGGCAGGACGCCCTGTTCGCCTGCGCGGCGTACGCCGAGGAGCCACCACTGCGCGACGAGGTCATGGCCGAGGTCACCGAGGCGGTGCACCGGCTCAGTCCACACCCGAGCCTGGTGCTCTGGAACGGCAACAACGAGAACCTCTGGGGCTACGAGGACTGGGGCTGGCGCAAGAAGCTCGGTGACCTCACCTGGGGTCGCGGCTACTACCTCGACCTCCTCCCCAGGATCATCGCTCAGCTCGACCCGACGCGGCCCTACTCCCCCGGCAGCCCGTGGTCGTTCGACGAACGGATCCACCCCAACGACCCGGCGCACGGGACCAGCCACCTGTGGGACGTGTGGAACCGGCTGGACTACACGGCATACCGGCAGTCGGTCCCGCGTTTCGTCGCGGAGTTCGGCTATCAGGGCCCCCCCACGTGGACGACCATGACCGACGCGGTTCACGACGAGCCACTCGGCCCGCGGTCGCCTGGGATGCTCAGCCACCAGAAGGCCGAGGACGGCGACGCCAAGCTCGCCCGAGGGATCGGGCCGCACCTGGACGCACCCTCGGACCCGGAGCACCTGCAGGACTGGCACTGGGCGATGTCGCTGCAGCAGGCACACGCCGTCCGCTTCGGGATCGAGCACCTGCGCTCGTGGCAGCCCGTCAACACCGGCATGGTGGTCTGGCAGCTCAACGACTGCTGGCCGGTCACCTCGTGGGCGATGGTCGACGGTGCGGGTCGACGCAAGCCGCTGTGGCATGCGGTCAAGGCGGCCTACGCCGAACGACTGCTGACCATCCAACCGCGTGAGCGTGGTCTGGTGCTGGCCTTGTGCAACGACACCGACCAGCCATGGAACGCACGAGTTCGGTTGCATCGCAGGACATTCGACGGTCTGGAGCGGGCCGTGAGCGTTATCGCCACCACGGTGCCGCCCCGACAGTCCGAAACCGTGCCCATCGCCGCCGCGCTCACCTGGGAAGCCTCGACGACCGACGAGCTCCTTCTCGCGCAGACCGACGAGGAGCGGACGGTGTGGTTCTTCGCCGAGCCGAGGGACCTGCGCCTCAGCGACGTATGGACGGGTCTCTCGGCGCGCGCGACCGACACGGGCTATGCCGTCCGCGTGTCCGCAGGGTCACTGCAACGGGACGTGACCCTGCTGGTCGACAAGGTCGATCCCATCGCGGTGGTCGACACCAGCCTGGTGACGCTGCTCGCCGGTGAGACCCACGAGTTCCGGGTCGCGAGCTCGGCGGTCGTCGACCCGACCCGGTTCCTGCACCCCTCGGTCCTGCGTTCCACCAACCAGCTCGTCGACCACACCGCACACGCACGCCCACTTGCGCCGATCACAGGAGACTCCGACATGACCGACACCGAACTCAGCATCCCCCGCTTCCCCGAGGGGTTCCTCTTCGGCGCCGCGACAGCGAGCTACCAGATCGAGGGCGCGGTCGACGAGGACGGCCGCACACCGTCGATCTGGGACACCTTTTCGCACACGCCGGGCAAGGTGCTGCACGGCGACACGGGGGACCTGGCCGCGGACCACTACCACCGGATGCCAGAGGACGTCGCGCTGATGAAGGACCTCGGCCTGCAGGCATACCGGTTCTCGCTGGCCTGGCCGCGGATCCAACCCGGCGGTAGCGGTGAGTTCAACGTCAAGGGGCTCGACTTCTACTCACGCCTCGTCGACGAGCTGCTGGAGGCGGGCGTCGCCCCGATCGCGACGCTCTATCACTGGGACCTGCCCCAGGAGCTCGAGGATGCCGGCGGCTGGACCACCCGGGCGACCTCGGAGGCGTTCGGCCGCTATGCATCCAAGGCCGCCGAGGTGCTGGGCGACCGGGTGCACTCGTGGACGACACTCAACGAGCCGTGGTGCTCGGCCTACCTGGGCTACTGCTCGGGGGTGCATGCACCTGGGCGCGAGAGCCAGGCCGACTCGCTCTCGGCTGTCCACCACCTCAACCTCGGCCACGGGCTCGCCGTCCAGGCGATCCGGCAGGCCATCCCGGGTGCCTCCTGCTCGGTCACCCACAACCTGCACGTGATCCGGCCCGCCGACCCCCACTCCGCCGAGGACCTCGACGTGGTGCGCCGCCTCGACGCGCTCGGGAACAGGGCGTTCCTCGGACCGGAGCTCGACGGCGCATACCCACAGGACCTGCTGGCCGACACCGCCTCGGTCACGGACTGGAGCTTCGTTCGCGACGGCGACCTGGAGGCGATCCACCAGCCGCTCGACCTGCTGGGCATCAACTACTACACGACGAGCGTGGCTCGGAAGTGGGACGGGGTCACCGAGCGCAACCGTGAGGACGGGCACATGGTTGCATCGCAGCCGCCGTGGCCAGGCCCCGATGATGTGGACTTCGTCCTCGAGTCGGGCCACCGCACCCAGATGGGCTGGCTGGTCGACCCGGCCGGTCTCACGGAGCTGCTCGTGCGGACCGCGAAGGACTACCCCGGGCTCCCGCTGATGGTCACCGAGAACGGCGCCGCGTACTCGGACGTGGTCAGCCCGGACGGCGCCGTGCACGATATCGACCGGCTGGACTATCTGCGGCGTCACCTGCATGCAGTCCGTGACGCCATCGACGCAGGCGCCGACGTGCGCGGTTACATGCTCTGGTCGCTGCTCGACAACTTCGAATGGGCCTGGGGCTACGAGCGCCGCTTCGGCGTCATCCGCGTCGACTACGACACCCAGGTGCGCACGGTCAAGGACTCGGCTCGCTACTACGCCGAGGTGATCCGAGCGAACTCCTGAGCCTCCGGCGCGGTCCCCATGACGCGGGTCAGGCGTGGCGCCGGCTCGTCACGACGCGGAACCTGTTGGCGACGAACGCGGCGTCGGTGTACGCCGCGTTGGCCGCCGGGTTCGCACCGGTGCCGTGGAAGTCGGAGAACGCTGCGGTCTGGTTGACGAAGACCGGGCCGGTCAGGTTCTCGGACAACGCCACCCCGGCGTCGGCGGCCGCGTCGCGGGCCGCGGCGAGCACCTCCTGCGACGTGGAGTAGACCGCGGCGGTCATGGCGCCGTGCTGCCGCACCGTCTCGACGAACCGACTCAGCGACTGCCGTGTCGACGAGGTCCGGATCAGGAAGGTCACCGGTCCGAAACACTCGGTCGTGTAGACCTCCTCGGCGCTGGCGTCGAGGGCCAGCAGCCCGGGTGCGCGGACGACCGCGTCCGGGTATGCCGGGTGGGTCACCTCTCGCGGTTCGAGGACGATCTCGCCGCCCCCGCGCAGAGCAAGCTCGCCGAGCTGGGCCGCGTTGGTGCGGACCTGCTCGTTCACGGTTGCGCCGAGCAGCTCGACGGCCTCGGCATCGTCGTCGGTCAACCGCCGGATCGCACCCGCGAGGCGTTCCCCGAACTCACCAAACGACAGGTGACCCTCGTCGGTCTCGACGCCGTCTCCAGGGACGTAGACGTTCTGGGGCGTCGTGCACATCTGGCCGGAGTAGAGCGTCAGGGAGAACGCGAGGTTGCCGAGGGTTCCTCGCAGGTCATCGACGGAGTCGACGACCACGGTGTTGACGCCGGCCTTCTCCGTGTAGACCAAGGCCCCACGAGACGCGGCCTCGCGCTCCAGCCACTCACCGAACCGTGGCCCTCCGGTGTAGTCGATGATCGCCACCTCAGGTCGCTCCGCGAGCGTCTTCGCCAGTCCTTCTCCGTCGGCCTCAGGTGCCAGTTGCACCAGGGCTGGGTCGAACCCGTTGTCCCGCAATACAGTCCGCGCTACGTCGACGGTGATGGCGAGCGGCAGAACCGCTCGGGGGTGCGGCTTGACGACCACGGGGTTGCCGGTCACGAGTGAGGCAAAGATGCCCGGGTAGGCGTTCCAGGTCGGGAAGGTGTTGCAACCGATGACGAGCGAGACGCCCCGGGGGACGAGGCGGTAGTCCTTGACCATCCGGATCGGTGCGTCTCTCGCCGGCTTCTCCCACACCACGGAGCTGGGCACCCGTTCCTGCTCGACCAGGCCGGCCACGACGGCTTCGACCGCTCGGTCCTGCGCGTGCGGCCCACCGGCCTGGAAAGCCATGACGAACGGCTGCCCGGAGGTGTGCATGACGGCGTGGGCCATCTCGAAACCGCGCCGGTTGATCGCGTCGACGATCTCGAGGCAGACGGCCGCTCGCAGCTGCGGCCCCGCGTCGCGCCAGGCAGGGATCGCGGCTCGAGCCGCCGCAAGGGCCGCGTCGACGTCGAGGTGCGGGTATGCCACCCTCAGCTCGGGTCCATAAGGGGACACCTCGGAGCCCACGAGGGTGCCGTCGGAGGGCTGGTCGGACAACGCGGCATACGTCGAGCCGAGATGGGCGGTGTAGGCGGCGAGCCCGTCGGGCGCGGCGCTCTCGCCGTAGACGCGGGGGGACGGGGACTCGGGGTAGCGCGAGAACCACGAGCGTGCCGCGAGCGCAGCGCGGGCCTCGTCGAGCACCTCCCGGTGCTTGCCGAGCAAGGGATGGTCGGGCGCGGCTGCCGTGGTGGTCACCTCGCGATGGTAACCAGAGGCGCCACGGCTCACCGGTGCAGGGATCGGCCAGGTGCCAGGTGCAGACTTCACCTATGAGCACAACGGGAGTCCGCACGGTGCTCTGGCGCAACGGCGAGATCAAGGACGAAGGGTTCCCGCTCGAGGAGATCTCCGACCACCTCGAGGAGGACGGCTCGCTGGTCTGGGTCGACCTGTGCGAACCGGACCACGGCGACCTGCAGAAGCTCGCCGACGAGCTGAGTCTCGATCCGCTCGCCGTCGAGGACGCCATCGAGGCGGTCAGCCGGGCGAAGGCGACCCTTCATGCCCACCACACGTTCGTCAGCGTCTACGCCACTCATCTCGACATCCCCAACCAGGAAGGCGGGGCCGACGTCCTGCCGGACGCAGCCGACTTGCTCGCCTCGCGACTGCGTCTGACCAAGATCTCGGCGTTCGTCCTGCAGCGCGGGATCGTGACGATCCGGGACAACGACGTCTTCGACATGAAGGAGGTCGTCTCGCGCTGGCGGGACAACCCCGACCTGTTGAAGCTCGGCGGCGCCGCGCTCCTGCACGGCTTGCTCGACACCATCGTCGACGGGCATTTCGACACGGTCCAGGAGCTCGACGACGCGATCGAGTCGCTCGAGGACGGGCTGTTCGCCGAGCAGTCCAGCACCCGAGAGACCCAGCAGCGGACCTTTCGGATCCGCAAGGAGCTCGTCGAGCTACGCCGGGTGGTGCTCCCCATGCGGGAGGTGATCAACACGGTGTTGCGGCACCGAACCGAGATGCACAAGGACGGGAACGAGCTTGACGGCTACTGGTCGGACCTCTACGACCACGCGCTGCGTGCCGCCGAATGGACGGAGTCGCTGCGGGACATGATCTCGACGATCTTCGAGACTTCCCTGTCCTTGCAGGACGCCCGGCTCAACACGGTGATGAAGAAGCTCACGGGGTGGGCGGCGATCATCGCCGTGCCCACTGCGGTGACGGGGTGGTTCGGTCAGAACGTCCCTTATCCGGGTTTCCAGCAACCCTGGGGCGTGTGGCTTACGACGGGGGTCATCGTGGGCCTGGCCGCGACGCTCTACCTCGTCTTCAAACGCAAGGAGTGGCTCTGACGGCAGTCGGTTCGGTGGCGCTGGTGCGGCGATGGTGCGGCGATGGTGCGGCAGGATGACAACGTGGTCGAGGAAGCGCTGAACGGCGAGGGCAGGACTGACGCCGACCTGGGTGACATCGGCGTCATCGGTGTCATAGGCGCTGGCTCGATGGGCGCCGGCATCGCCCAGGTCGCTCTCCTGGCGGGCCACCGCGTCTATCTGCACGACGTCTCGCCGGACCAGGTCGAGCACGCCGTCACCTCGATCGAGGCCCGCCTGCGCGCGCAGGTAGACAAGGGGCGGCTGACGCATACCGAAGCCGACGCAGCCGTCGAACGCCTTGGCGTCGTACCCGCCATCGAGGACCTTCCCGAGTGCGAGCTCGTCGTCGAGGCGGTCCGGGAGGATCTCGCGCTCAAGTGCGAGATCTTCGCCGAGCTGGCGCGTCACCAGACGCCCACGACGATCCTCGCGACCAACACGTCCAGTCTCGACGTCGATGAGATCGCTGACCGGGTGCAGGACCCGGAACGGGTGCTCGGCCTGCACTTCTTCAACCCGGCGCCGGTCATGGAGCTGGTGGAGGTGGTGCGCGGGTCGTGGACCTCGGACATCTACCTCGACTTCGCCAGGAGCCTGGTACGGCGGTGGGGCAAGTCGCCGGTCACCTGTGCGTCCACGCCAGGGTTCATCGTCAACCGGGTCGCGCGACCGTTCTACGGCGAAGCCCAGCGGATGCTCGAGGAGGGGGTCGCCGACGCAGCCACGCTCGATGCGTGCCTGCGCGGCGCCGGTTTCCGGATGGGCCCACTGGAGCTCACCGACCTCATCGGCCAGGACGTCAACCTCGCCGTCGGCATGAGCGTCTGGCAGCAGACCGACCGAGACCCCCGGTATGCCCCGACCCGCCTGCAACAGGACCTGGTGGCGAGTGGGCGGTTGGGTCGCAAGACGGGACAGGGCATCTACACGTATGCGTCGGGCGACCCGGCCGGCCGGGCCCAGGTGGTGGGCGCCACCCCCGACGAGAGTCGCGTCGCCGAGCTGGTCGGCGGTCCGGTGACCACGGATCCGGTGGCACGGACCCTCGCGATGCTCGTCAACGAGGCCGTCGACCTGGTGCATCGCGGCGAGGCCAGCGCCCAGGACGTCGACACCGCGATGGTGTTGGGTACGGCGTACCCCAAAGGGCCGCTCGCCTGGGGCCGCGAGCTGGGCCACGACGTGGTCCGGCACACCCTCGAGGAGCTCGACGCGGCGTACCCGGGTGGGCGTTACCGCCCGAGCCTGGCGCTCGAGACGATGCCGTGACGGGCGCTGCGGGCCTGTCCCACGTCCTCGCCATGTGGGACCGGGACACCGCCTCGGCTCACCTGGGGATGGAGGCGTTGGTCGTCGAGGTCGACCACGCCGTGGTCCGGATGACGGTCGGGGAGAACATGGTCAACGGCCACGAGATCGCCCACGGTGGCTACGTGTTCATGCTCGCCGACTCGGCGTTCGCCCTGGCCTGCAACTCGGGCGGCGAGCTGACCGTCGCCGCCGGCGCGGACGTGGTGTTCGTCGCCCCAGCCCGTCTCGGCGACGCTCTCGTCGCGGACGCGCAGGTTCGAGCGGCATACGGGCGCAGCGGGCTCACCGACGTCACCGTGAGCCGCGAGCAGGACGGGGTGGTTGTCGCGGAGTTCCGCGGGCGCTCACGCAGCCTGCCGCGCCGCTGATGTCACACTCGGCGCACGACGCGTGTCTCACCGGTGGAACCATCACCGAGGAGAGTGGGAAACGTCGATGTACCAGGACAACGACATGACGGGCACGACCAGCACGACCGGCACGACCAGTGGAAGCACCGCGCGCATCTCGGCGGCCCGTGACGGGTTCTTCGTCCGCGCAATGTCGTGGTGGAGCCGGCGCACCTACGGCGATGTGCTGCAGCCAGGTCTGGTGATGGCACACAACCGCAAGGTCCTGATGACCAACGTGCGGCACGAACGTAGCGTCGAGAAGTGGGACGCGCTCGACGCCGAGCTCACCGACCTGGCGACGCTGGCGGCAGCGGCGACCGTCGGCTGCAGCTGGTGCCTTGACTTCGGCTACTGGGTCTCCCACGGCCACGGCGTCGCCCGGGACAAGCTGGAGGCGGTGACGACCTGGCGGACGTCTTGCGCATACACCGAGCTCGAACGGCAGGTCATCGCGTACGCCGAGGCCATGTCGCGTACGCCGGTGGAGGTCACCGACGAGATGGTGCTCGACCTGGTTCGCGAGCTGGGCGAACCGGCAGTCGTCGAGCTCACGGCCGTCGTGGCGTTGGAGAGCCAACGATCGCGTTTCAACATCGCTCTCGGTCTGGAGAGCCAGGGCTTCAAGGCGCAGTGCGACCTGCGGCCGGCGGGTGGTTGACCGCAATGGCCACGCGGATTCGCGAAGCGAGCGGGTGAGTGCGTCGAGGGCCGGGATCGGTGACGCGGAGCTCGCGGAGGGGAGGGCGGCGGAGTTCGAGGCCCTACGACCGCAGCTGTTCGGGGCCGCATACCGGGTCCTGGGCAGTGTCGCCGACTCCGAGGATGCCGTTCAGGAGACCTGGCTGCGGTGGGCGTCGATGGACCACGACAGGATCAGTGACGTACGCGCATACCTCCTCACCGCGGCTACCCGACAGGCCCTGAACCGGGTTCGTGCCCAACAGAGCCGGCGTGAGGACTACGTCGGACCCTGGTTGCCGGAACCCGTTGCGACAGAGCCTGACCCGGCAGAGACTGTCGAGCTGGCCGACTCCGTGTCCATGGCGATGCTGGTCGTCCTCGAGACGCTCTCCCCGCTGGAACGGGCGGCTTTCGTCCTCCACGACGTCTTCGGGCTCAGCTTCGCGGAGGTGGCGGCGACCCTCGACCGCTCCGAGGCGGCGGCACGGCAGCTCGCCAGCAGGGCACGCAGTCACGTCCAGTCGCGCCGGCCCCTGGTGGTCGACCGGCGGCGTCACGAGGCCGTGCTCGGTCAGTTCGTCGAACACCTGGCGTCCGGGGACATCGACGCGTTCATGGCGCTGCTTGCGCCGGACGTCGTGCTGGTGAGCGACGGTGGCGGGCTGAGGCGCGCGGCATTGCGGCCGATCCATGGGCGGGACAAGGCGGTTCGATGGCTGGTGGCGGTCGCCAACCGCCCGGACGTCGCCGGAGAACTGCGCGTCGAAGTCGCCAGTCTCAACCACGGTTCGGCGTTGCTGATCTATGCGGGCAGCGAGCTCGACAGCGTCGTGTTCCTCACCGTCGAGGACCGCGGGATCACGGCGATGCACGTCGTTCGCAACCCGGAGAAGCTCGCGCATCTGCTCGACGCGGGACCACCGTCGGTGGCGTGAGCCGTCGGTGACGTGAGCCGTCGCGTCCGTCCGCGCGGGGTGTGGCCGGTGCTTGTGGTCGATTGCGCACGGTTCTACGGGCGCTATCCACCACATCCAGGGGCGCGTTTCAGGGGGGTGATGTCACGGAAGTGGTTGTGTGGCAGCTGAATTCCCTGGGGACAACTCTTGCGGCATGTCGACCGGACCTAGTAGAGTAGTACACATGTTCGATACGGGACGGCGGGTGACGGTGGCGGACCTAGAGGGTCTGCTACCGGTGCTGGCCGACCTCGGTTCGGCCGCGGGCGCCGCCGGAGTGACCGACACGGTGCGGGTCGACGTGTTGTCGGTGTTGGAGCGGGTCAAGGCCGCGGCGGCGGGGGCGCAGGTACGGGTGACGGCGGCGTTCGTGGACTCCCAGGAACAGGTCGCGGCGCAGTGGACCGCCCGGGCCGTGGAGTGTTCGGACGTGGGCGACTTCCAAGGGTGGCGGGCGGCGCGGGACCGGGCCCGGCTGGCTACCGTCGACATGGCCGGCGACGTAGGTGCCGGCGCCGGCGCCGAAGGTGGCAGCGGTTCGAGCACGTCAGGTCGGCCTCGAGGTCGCATCCGTCGGGCGCGCCGGCCGGGGTTGGGGGTAGCGGGTCAGGTGGGGTTGGCGCGTCGGGTGTCCCCGTCCCGGGGGGCCCGGCACGTGCGGGAGGCGGTGGTGTTGGTGCGGGACATGCCGGCGATGCTGGCCGCCCCCTCGAGGTCGGGGCGGTCACGGAGTGGCGGGCCGGACTGGTCGTCGCCGAGACCGCCGTGCTGAGCCCCGGGGACCGGCGTTCGGTCGACGAGGAACTGGCAGCGACGCTGGGGGTGGACGGGACCCACCCCTTCGATGGTGGCCTGGCCCGGTTGGGGGACAAGGAGCTGGTCAGGCAGGTGAAAGCGGTCGCCTACCGGGTGGACGCCGCCTGCGTGTTGGCCCGCTCCGTTCGGGCCGTGAGCGAGCGGCGGGTCACGATCCGGCCAGCGCCGGACACCATGACCTACGTGACCGCGTTGCTGCCGGTCGCTCAAGGAGTCGCCGTGCACGCCGCCCTGACGGCAGCCACCGCACACGCCGGCGCCGGCACCGCACACGCCGGCGCCGGCACCGCACACGCCGGCGCCGGCACCGCACACGCCGGCGCCGGCGCCGGCGCCGGCAGTGGCGGTGACGTGCGGTCGAAGGGTCAGCTGATGGCGGACACCCTGGTCTGCCGGGTCCCCGGACAGGACGCCGCCGCCGCGGTCCCGGTCGAGGTCCAGCTCGTCATCACCGACCGAGCCCTCCTCGCCGCGACCGGCCCAGGATCAGACACCCTGCAACCACACCAAACAGCTCCCCGGCTGGCAGGCCCGAACCATCACCCCCGCCCACGACACCAGCCTCCTAGGCGACCGGATCACTCAGCATCTCGACAACGGGGACGAGTCAGGACCGGACCCCGGGCGCGCCCGTGACCACGAGATTCTCATCGAGCTCCCGACACTGGCAGGAGCTCGTCGACCGACTCGACCACGCGCCGGGACTCACCAAGCGGCCAGGACCCGGCCACAAGCCCAATACCGGCCACGCGCTGGAACCCGACGACCTCGAACCCGACGAGCGGCACACCGTCGAGCTCACCACCCCCACCGGCCACCGACACCGATCCACCGCCCCACCCGTCATCCCCGGCCTCCCCAGGGCTCGGCTCCACTACGCCACCCCCGAAACCAGCCCGCTCGAGACCTACCTCGAACGACTCCTCGCCGCCGACTGACCCACTGATGGTGTCGAACGCTCGGAATCCCGAGCGCCCAGAACCACTAGTGCAGAGTGCGGATAGGTTCCAACGATGACCTCCGTGCCAGAGCCCGACGTCTCCGACCTCGTCGAGCGGCTCCTCGACATCCGCACCTGGGTGGCCTTCGACGTCGATGACGAGGGCCGGGTCCTTGCCGGGAGCGACGATCTCGGCAGCGTCCAGCTCGTCCAGATCACACCCGACGGCCGCCGCACCGCCCTCACGGCGCTCCCCTCGAAATGCTCTGGACGGTATGCACCCGGCCGACGCGCCGTCGTCGTCCAGCACGACACCGGCGGCGACGAGAACATGCAGCTGTCCTGGCTGGCGCTCGAGGGTCTCGACCACCCGGCCACCCTGGCCGACCTGACGCCCCTCGTCGCGGACCCGGCCCACATGCACGTGCTGGAGGACGTCACCGCCACCTCGGTCATCTACTCCACGAACCGTCGCAACGACGTCGACATGGACGTCGTCGTGCGCGACCTCGACTCCGGTGCGGAGAGGGTGGTCTTCGACGCGGGCGGCTACGTGGTCGGCAGCGTCGTCTCCCACGACGAGCAGTCCGTCGCCGTGCTCACCCTGAACCTGCAGCCCAACGGCACCGCAGTGGCGGTCGTGCGGTCAGCCGCCGCAGACAGCGACCAGCAGACCACCGGCCCGTTCACCCGCTCGATCACCGACCCCCAGGACCACGCCGCCCACGAGAACCTCTCGTGGTCAGCACCAGACGGCGCGATCGTGATGACCTCCAACCACGACCGCGAGTTCGCCGCCATCGTCAGCGCGCCCGTCGACGGGAGCCCCTGGCACACGCTGGTCGAGGACGACGCCCACGACCTCGTTCTCTGGGCGAGCCCTGACGGGGCGTCCCTCGTCGTCGGCACGGTCGAGGACGGCGCCGTCCTACTCGCCGTCCACGACGGCGACGGGCAGCACCGTTGCGACGTCGACCTGCCCGCCGGCGTACCCACCGTTGTCTGGGCCGAGGAGGGCAACCGGTTCGTCGTCTCGCTCGCGACACCCACCGACCCCGGCTCGCTGCACCTGGCCGACGCGCATACGGGATCGGTGACTCAGCTCGTCGACGCGCGCGAGGGCATCCCGGAGCAGGTGCGCGACCTGCTCGTCACCCCGACCGTCCACCAGGTCCCGACTCCCGACGGGGAGCAGGTGCCCTGCTTTGTCTACGCCGGCAGCGACGCCGACCCGCACACGGTCGGAGCCAGCGTCGTGCACGTCCACGGTGGCCCGGAGAGCGCCGCCTGGCGGACCTTCGTCCCCGTCATCCAGGCGCTCGCGCTGAGCGGGTTCACCGTCCTCGCCCCCAACGTCCGCGGCTCGGTCGGGTACGGGAAGAGGTGGTACTCCCTCGACGACGTCGACCTGCGGCTCGACTCCGTGGCCGACCTCGCCGCCCTGCACGAGTGGCTGCCGACGCAAGGCCTCGACCCCGCTCGCGCCGCGCTCTGGGGCGGGTCCTACGGCGGTTACATGGTGCTTGCTGGCGTGTCAATGCAGCCCGAGCTGTGGGCCGCCGGGGTCGACATCGTTGGCATCTCGTCATTGGTGACATTCCTCGAGAACACCTCCGGTTATCGCCGGGCCTACCGCGAGCGCGAGTACGGCAGCCTCCAACACGACCGCGAGCTCCTCGAGCGCGCGTCCCCGATCACCTACCTCGGCCAGATGCGGGCGCCTCTGTTCGTCATCCACGGCGCCAACGACCCGCGGGTGCCGCTGTCCGAGGCCGAGCAGATGGCCGCAGCCCTGACCGCGAAGGGCGTCCCCTGCGAGCTGCGGGTCTACGGCGACGAGGGACACGGCCTCGCCAAGCGCGAGAACCGGCTCGACGCATACCCGGCTGCGATCCACTTCCTGCGTCGTCACCTGGCCGCTGACTGAGCCGGAGGCGTCCCCTCACTAACACGGGGTGGCAGGATGCCACCAACATTCCCCCCGAGAGGACCCCCGTATGCCTCGCCGCGCCACCTTCAGCCTCGCCCTCGTCGGCGCCGTCACCGTCACGCTCACCGCGTGCGGTTCCAACTCCCTGTCCACCGACGCCCCGGCGGGCGGTGTCTCCTCTTCCGCTGCGACGGCTGCGGCCAGCGCGACGGTCGACCCGGCACTGGTCGCGAAGCTGCCCGCCAAGATCAAGACGGCGGGCAAGATCGTCGTCGGCACCGACGCGACGTATGCGCCGAACGAGTTCCTGGACGCCGACGGCAAGACCGTGGTCGGTATGGACGTCGACCTCTTCAACGCCGTTGCCGCCAAGTTCGGAGTCAAGGTGGAGTACCAGCCGGCCGGCTTCGACTCGATTATCCTCGGGGTGACCGGTGGCAAGTACGACGTGGGGATCTCCAGCTTCTCGATCACCGATGCGCGCAAGAAGCAGGTCAACATGGTCAGCTACTTCAGCGCCGGGACGCAGTGGGTCACCCAGAAGGGCAACCCCAAGAAGGTCGACGCCGAGAACGCGTGCGGCCTCAGCATCGGGGTCCAGAAGGGCACGACCCAGCAGGACGACCTCACCGCGCGCAGCAAGAAGTGCACCGATGCCGGCAAGCAGGCGATCAACCTGGTCATCCAGGAAGGTCAGGACCAGGTCACCGCCGACCTTGTCGGTGGCAAGACCGCGGCGATGGCCGCCGACTCACCCGTGGGCCTCTACGCGATCAAGCAGACGAGCGGCGCCCTCGAGAAGCTAGGGAACACCTACGACTCCGCGCCCTACGGCTGGGTCGTCCCGCTGGACCAGAAGGACTTCGCCCAGGCCCTCGCGGATGCCGTCAAGGCACTGAGTGCGGCCGGGCAGTACAAGCCGATCCTCGCCAAGTGGAACATCGACTCCGGCGCGATCACCGACTTCGCCGTCAACCCCTGACCACGACCACAGACATGGCAGCGCAGCCGCAGGACCGGCCGGGCCTCATCGACGCCCGGCCGGTTCCCCACCCGTGGCGGTGGGTGGCGCTCGCGGTGATCGCCGTCGTCGTGGCGATGATCGTCAGCTCCTTCGCTACCAACGCCCGGTGGAACTTCCCGGTCGCGCTCCAGGTGATGATCCAGTCACCCGTCCTCGAGGGGCTGTGGAAAGGCACCATTATCGGGACCCTCGGCGCGATGGCGATCGGCATCGGTCTCGGCATCCCGATCGCCGTGATGCGGCTGTCCAGCAACCCCGTGATGCGCGGGGTGTCCTTCGTCTTCACCTGGTTCTTCCGTGCGGTGCCGCGGTATGTGTTGCTCGTTGTCATCGGCTCGGGCCTCGGCTACCTCTACAGCACCCTCGACATCGGTGTCCCGTTCGCCAAGCAGCTGGCTTCGTGGCTGGGCTGGTCTAACGACCTCACCTTCGCGACGGTCGACGTCTACGCCATCTCGAGCACGATCGTCGGCGGCATCATCGGGCTCGGCCTCTCCGAGGCGGCCTACATGGCCGAGATCGCCCGCGCCGGAATCGCCTCGGTCGACCGCGGGCAGTCCGAGGCAGCCCAGGCGCTGGGCATGAGCAGCGGCAAGGCTATGTGGCGAATCGTGTTGCCGCAGGCGATGCGGGTGATCGTGCCCCCGACGGGAAACGAGGTCATCGCCATGGTCAAGGACACCTCGCTGTTGTCGGCGATCCCCGTCATCAGCGAGCTGTTCTTCCAGACCAGAGCGATCGGTACCCGAACCCTTCAGATCATGCCGGCGCTGGTGGGCGCGACCGCCTGGTACCTCATCATCTGTTCGGTGCTGATGGTGGGCCAGTCCTACCTCGAGCGCTACTACGGCCGCGGGTTCGGGACGTCCGGGCCACCCGACAAACGGGCCGCTCGGCCGGGTGGGGCGGGGGGTGCCTGATGGTCGACCTGCCTCTGGTCCACGCCGTCAACGTGATGAAGTCGTTCAACGGCAATGAGGTCCTCAAGGGCATCGACCTGGACGTCGCCGGCGGTGAGGTCGTATGCCTGCTCGGCCCTTCGGGTTCGGGCAAGACGACGTTGCTGCGCTGCATCAACCAGCTCGAGACGATCGACGGCGGGCGCATCTGGGTCGATGGCGACCTGATGGGCTATGCCGACCCCAAGACACCAGACGGGAAGCTGCACCGCTTGGGAGACAAAGCGATCGCGGCCCAACGCCGAGAGATCGGGATGGTCTTCCAACGCTTCAACCTGTTCCCCCACAAGACCGCCGTCCAGAACATCATGGAAGCGCCGATCCAGGTCAAGCGTGAGTCGAAGTCGGCAGCGCGACAGCGCGCACGCGACCTCCTCGAGCGCGTCGGTCTCGGCGACCGGGGCGACGCCTACCCCAGTCATCTGTCCGGCGGGCAGCAGCAGCGGGTCGCCATCGCGCGCGCACTGGCGATGAGCCCCAAGCTGATGCTGTTCGACGAGCCAACATCCGCCCTGGACCCGGAGCTGGTCGGTGAGGTGCTCGACGTGATGCGGGAGCTCGCGAACGACGGGATGACGATGATCGTCGTCACGCACGAGATGTCGTTCGCCCGGGGTGTCGCCGACCGGGTCGTGTTCATGGACGACGGCGTCGTCGTCGAGTCCGGGGACCCTCGTTCGGTGATCGACAACCCGCAGCACGAACGGACCCAGGGCTTCCTGCGCCGGATGCGGGCCGACGAGGCGCACCAGGGCAGTTCCGTCCAGGACACCCCCGTCCATCAACACGCCCCGGTCCCCGAAGGCTCCGGGGAGGTCACGCCGGCGGTCGGGCAGTGACCGCCCCGGTCGGCCGCGCCGAGAACCCCGTTCTCGATCCTCTCGCCTGGAGCCTCGACGAGATGCGCACGCGCCAGCTCGCGCGTCTGCAGGCGACGGTCGCGCAGGCATACGAGAAGGTCCCGCACTACCGCAGCACCCTGGACGCCGCCGGCGTCCACCCGGACGACATCCGAGACCTCGACGATCTTGCTCGAGTCCCGTTGACCAGCAAGGAAGATCTGCGGCAGAACTACCCCTTTGGGATGTTCGCGGTCCCCCGTACCCAGGTAGTCCGCATCCACGCCAGCAGCGGCACCACCGGCCGCCCGACCGTCGTGGGCTACACATCCGACGACATCCGGATGTGGGCGGACGTGATGGCCCGGTCCATCCACGTGGCCGGTGGCCGGCCCGGCGACATCGTTCACGTGGCCTACGGCTACGGCCTGTTCACCGGCGGTCTCGGCGCCCACTACGGCGCCGAGCGCCTCGGCTGCACCGTGGTTCCCGTCTCCGGAGGCATGACCGAGCGGCAGGTCCAGCTGATCCTGGACTTCGAGCCGCGGGTGATCATGGTGACGCCGAGCTACTTCCTCAGTGTCCTGGACGAGATGGAGCGGCAAGGCGTCGACACGGCGGCGACGTCGCTGCGAGTGGGGATCTTCGGCGCCGAGCCGTGGACCGAGTCGATGCGCCGCGAGGTCGAAGACCGAACCACCATGGACGCCGTCGACATCTACGGCCTCTCGGAGGTGATCGGTCCCGGCGTCGCGCAGGAGGCGGCCGCGACTAAGGACGGGCTACACGTCTGGGAGGACCACTTCTACCCCGAGATTGTCGACCCGCTGACCGGGGAGGTGCTGCCGGAGGGAGAGCGCGGTGAGCTGGTCTTCACGAGCCTGACCAAGCAAGCGATGCCGGTGCTGCGCTACCGCACTCGTGACCTCACCCGGCTGCTGCCGGGTACCGCATACCCGGGGTTCCGGCGGATCGAGAAGATCACCGGGCGATCCGACGACCTGATGATCATCCGTGGAGTCAACGTCTTCCCGACGCAGATCGAGGAGCTCGTGCTCGCGGAACCGGGTCTGGCACCGTATTTCCAGTGCGTCCTCACCCAGCCGGGCCGGATGGTCGAGCTGACCGTCCTGGTCGAGACCCACGAGACCTGGGGCGAGGTGGACAGGCAGGTCGTCTCCGAGCGGTTGACCGCCCGGATCAAGGAGAGGGCGGGCACCAGCTGCCGCGTCGAGGTCCGTGACCCGGGCGGGATCGAACGATCGGTGGGCAAGGCGCGCCGCGTGGTCGACCAGCGACGCCGGGACCTTTGACCCTAACGCGGCGCAAGATGGCAGGCGTACGTTGCCAGCAGCGAGGTCGCCGCTGGCGGCAGTGAGGATGCCCGTGGACGCCTTGGCCCTGGCTCGATGGCAGTTCGCCATCACGACCGTCTACCACTTCCTCTTCGTGCCCATCACGATCGGGCTGTCTGCTGTCGTTGCCTACTACCACACGCGCTGGGTGCGACACCGCAACCCTGACGACCTGCGCATCACGAAGTGGCTCGGCAAGCTGTTCACGATCAACTTCGCACTCGGCTTGGTCACGGGGATCGTGCAGGAGTTCCAGTTCGGGATGAACTGGTCCGACTACTCACGGTTCGTCGGCGACATCTTCGGCGCCCCGCTGGCCATCGAGGCGCTCCTCGCCTTCTTCCTCGAGTCGACGTTCCTCGGGCTGTGGATCTTCGGGTGGGGCAAGCTCCCGGAGAAGCTCCACGCCGCCACGATGTGGATCGTGCACGTCGGCACCGTGCTGTCGGCGTACTTCATCCTGTCCGCGAACTCCTTTATGCAGAACCCGGTTGGCTACCGGCTCAACCCGGCGAGCGGACGCGCGGAGCTCACCGACTTCGCCGCGGTGCTGACCAACAAGGTCCAGCTGGTCACGTTCCCCCACACGATCGTCGCGTCCTATATGGCGGGTGGGGCAATCGTGATGAGCGTCGGCATCTACCGGATGCGTCGAGCCGACACGGGCAACGTCGGGTCTGACGCCTCGATGTATCGCCGGATGACGCGTATCGGCGCGATTCTCACTCTCGTCGCGGGGGTGCTCGTCGCCGTGACCGGTGACGTCCAGGGCAAGATCATGACCGAGGTGCAGCCAATGAAGATGGCTGCGGCAGAGGCCCTCTACCAGACATCGGACAGCTGCGCACCGTTCTCGATCGTCACGGTCGGGTCCCTCGACGGAACCCAGGAGCGCTTCGCCGTCACAGTCCCCTGTGTGCTCAGCTTCCTCGCGACCGGCACCTTCTCGGGCAAGGTCGAAGGCATAAACCCCCTGCAGCAGACCTACCTGCAGGAGTTCGGGCAGTCCGGCAACCCGCTGCTCGTCGACTCGACGTATCTCCCGAACATCCCCCTGGCCTACTGGAGCTTCCGGTTGATGATCGGAGTCGGGATGCTCTCGGCCCTGGTGGCGCTGGTCGTCCTCTGGGCGACGCGACGCGGTCGAGTGCTGACCCGCAGCGACAGTCGCTGGGACCCGGCCTGGACGTGGGCCGCCATCCTCACTCCGCTCATGCCGGTCTTCGCCTGCTCGTTCGGCTGGATCTTCACCGAGACCGGGCGCCAGCCCTGGCTCGTCTGGGGCACGATGACCACTGCCACCGGAGTCTCCCCATCGGTATCCGCCGGTGAGGTGCTCACCTCCATGGGGGTGTTCACCCTGCTTTACGGCGTGCTTGCCGTCGTCGAGGTGAAGCTGTTCCTGCACTACGTCCGCAAAGGCCCGGACGAGTTCGTCGAACCGGTGCCGCCCGACCAGGTCGACCACGACGCGCCTCTCGTGTTCGCCTACTGAGCGAGGGGAGCCGGCATGGAGCTGTCAACCGTCTGGTTCATCCTGATCGGTGTCCTGTGGACCGGGTACTTCATCCTCGAGGGCTTCGACTTCGGGGTGGGGATGCTGCTGCCCGTCCTCGGCCGCGGACGCGACGCCGCCGACACCGAGCGTCGCCGCCGGGTCATGATCAACACGATCGGCCCGCTCTGGGACGGCAACGAGGTGTGGCTGATCACCGCCGGCGGGGCGACCTTCGCTGCTTTCCCGCACTGGTACGCCACGCTGTTCAGCGGTTTCTACCTCCCCCTGCTGCTCATCCTCGTCGCCCTCATCGTCCGCAACCTCGCGTTCGAGTACCGGCACAAGCGAGAGAGCGCCACCTGGAAGGCCCGGTGGGACCTCGCCATCGTGGTCGGGTCGTTCGTCCCCGCCCTGCTCTGGGGGGTCGCCTTCACCAACATCGTCCGCGGCGTCCCGATCGACGCCCACAAGGAGTTCACCGGGAACCTCTTCACCCTGCTCAACCCGATGGGCCTGCTCGGCGGTCTGGTCACGCTCACGCTCTTCCTCACCCACGGCGCGCTGTTCACCGCGTTGAAGACCGACGGCGAGATCCGTTCCGCCGCAAGGCGGCTCGCGACGCGTACCGGTATTGTCGCCGCCGTGCTCGCGGTTGTCTACCTCGCGGTCATCGGTGTCCAGCAAGGATCCGCGGCGTCCTGGGTCACCACCGTCATCGCCGCCCTCGCCCTGGTCGGCGCGCTCGTCGCGAACCTGCGTGACTCTGAAGGTTGGGCGTTTACCGGCACCTTCGTCTGCATCGCCTTTGCCGTCGCCACCCTGTTCCTCGCGCTATTCCCCGACGTGATGCCGTCCACGCTCGACCCGGCGTGGTCGCTGACCACCACCAACGCGTCGAGCACCGACTACACGCTGAAGATCATGACCACTGTCGCCCTGATCTTCACCCCAGTGGTGTTGCTCTACCAGGGCTGGACCTACTGGGTCTTCCGCAAGCGGATCGCGGTCCACCACATCCCCATATGACCCGTCTCGACCGCTTGACCCCCGACGCACGGTGAGACCCACCGACCCCCGGCTGCTCCGGCTGGTGCCCAGCGCTCGACGTCCGGTCCTACTCCTCGTCCTCGTGGGCGCCGCGCAGGGAGTCGCGGCAATCCTGGGCGCCTTCGCGCTCGCCGCTCTCGTCGTCGCAGTGGTGCGGGGAACCAGCCTGACCGGCCCGGCAACAGGGGTCGCGGTCATCTTCGGGGTGCGGGCCGCGCTCGGCTATGCGTCGGAGCGGGTCGCCGCACGAGCGGGCCTCGAGGTGTCGGTGGCGTTGCGCCGGTCGCTGCTCGCCGGCTGGCTCGCGCAGACAGCCGAGCACCAACCACCACCGGACGCTGCTTCGACCTTGGCTGCGCAAGGCACCACCTCGGTCGAGACCTACGTGGCCCGCTACCTTCCCGCCCTGGTGACGTCCGTCGTCGTCCCGCTCCTGGCCATCGTCACCCTGGCCGTGACGGACTGGCCGAGCGCACTCGTCGTGGTACTCACCCTCCCCCTTCTCCCGCTCTTCGCGGCCCTCATCGGTAGAACCACCCGCGAAGCCACCGAACGCCGTTGGGCTGCGATGGGATCGCTCGCCGGACACTTCCTCGATGTCGTCCAGGGGCTGCCGACCCTGGTGGCGTATGGACGCGGCGAGCATCAGGTGGTGACGGTTCGCCGCACCAGCGAGCGTCACCGCGTCGAGACCCTGGCGACGCTGCGGTTGGCGTTCCTCAGCTCCGCCGCGCTCGAGCTCCTCGCGACGATCTCGGTGGCCATGGTGGCGGTCACGGTCGGGCTGCGGCTGGCCTCCGGCGGTCTGGACCTGCGAGTCGGGTTGATCGCCATCCTGCTCGCACCGGAGGCGTACTGGCCGATCCGCCGGGTCGGAGCGGAGTTCCACGCGGCCGCAGACGGTGCCGCCGCGCTCGACTCCATCGTGTCCGCCCTCGACGCCGGTCCAGCCGCCGACGCCGACGGTGGTGAGGGGCCGTCCGCTGCCGAGCCGAAGCTCCGCATGCAGGCCGTGACCTACCAGCACCCCGGCGCCGAATGTCTGGCGCTGAACGAGGTCGACATGGTCGCCCCCCGAGGCTTGACGGTGGTGACCGGACCCTCCGGCGCGGGCAAGACCACGCTGCTCGAAGTCGCCGCGCGGCTGCGCGAACCCAGCGCGGGGCAGGTCAGCGGTCCAGCGGCGCACCTGGTCACCCAGCGACCGCTTCTGCTGCCCGCGAGCATCCGCGACAACCTGACCCTCGGCACGAGCGTTGCCAACCAGACGGAAGCACCGGACGAGCCGCACCAGTGGAACGACAGGAGGCTGTGGGACGCACTGCGTGCCGCGGGTCTGGCGGGCGTGGTCGCGCAGACCCCCGGCGGCCTGGACACCGTTCTCGGCGACGACGGCTTCGGCCTTTCGGCGGGTGAGCGCGCCAGGCTCGCCCTGGCGCGGGCCGCCCTCTCCCCCGCGGCGGTCGTCCTGCTCGACGAACCGACGGCGCACCTCGACTCCGCGTCCGTCACCACTGTCCACGCGCTGATCGTCGCCCTCGCACGCACCCGCATCGTCGTCGCCGTCTCGCACCGCCCCGAGCTGGCCGCCCTCGCCGACCAGCAGGTATGCCTCGCCCGGCCGGCCGGCGACCGTGCCCGCCCGAGCGGGGCCAGCCCCGCGACACCGACCGTGGCCGCGTCGACATGACCGCACACCATCTCGGCAGCAGCCCTTCCGGCCTGCTCAGCCCGCGGGTCGTCTCCGCGGCGTTGCTCGGCGCGGCATCGACGACCGCCGGCATCGCGTTGACCGCGACGTCGGGGTGGCTCATCGTGCGCGCCGACGAGCGACCCGTCATCCTCACGCTGCTCACGGCGATCGTCGCCGTCCGCGCCTTCGGAATCGCCCGGCCGGCGCTGCGCTATGCCGAACGACTGCGTTCGCACGACGCGTCCCTTCGCGACCTGGCCGAGCGACGAGCCGCCACGTATGCCCGGCTCGTGCCCCTCACGCCGGCCAAGCTCGGACGCCGCAGGCGCAGCGACCTGCTCGCGAGCGTCGTCGACGACCTGACCGATGTCGTCGAGGCGCAGGTGCGGGTGACCGTCCCGGTGCTGGGCGCCTTCGTCGCGGGGGGGTCCACGACGGTCCTGGCCGGCCTCGTCGCTCCTACCGTGGGCATGGTCATGGCCGGTCTGCTCGCCGCTTTGGCGGTCGTCGGCGCCGTGTCCTACCGGCTGGAGTCCCGGTCGCAGCAGGAGCTGCTGGCGGCCCGGGCCGAGGTCGCCCGAGTCAGCAGCTTGGTTGCCAACCAGAGCCTGGAGCTGCGAGCCGCCGGCGCCGAGGCGGACGCGCTCGGGTGGGTGGATGCTGCTCACCGGCTGTTGCGTCGTGCCTCGGCGCAGCAGAGTCGTGGCCGCTCGATGTTGTCGGCCGCAGTGTTCGTCCTCGCAGGAGCAGCGACGGTGGCCGTGGCGTACCAGTGCCAGGAACTCGACGTCTCCGCTCCGGTCAAGGGACTGCTTCTGCTCACGCCGGTCGCACTGGTCGACGCGCTCACCCCTCTCGTCGACGCCGTGCGCGCCGCCGCGCGCGCAGCGGGCGCACAGGCCCGCCTCGACGCGGTGCTGCACCAGGAGCCCGCGGTCGTGGACCCGCCGACCGCTGCGGCCGAACCGCCTCGAGCGGACCGAGCGGCAGGCATCCGGCTGGCTCTCAGCCGGGCCAGGGCGTCCTGGCATGGCGATGGCTCGGACCTCGGGCCGGTCGACCTCGAGGTTCCGGCGGGGACGCACGTCCTCGTGACCGGACCCAACGGCGTCGGAAAGTCCACCCTGGTCGCGCTGCTGGCGCGTCAGCTCGAGCTGTCGGACGGGTCCTACTCCGTCGGCGGCGTCGACGTCGGCACCCTGCGGCTGCGTGACGTCCGGGCGCTGGTTGCCGTGGTCGACGACGAGCCCTGGGTGTTCACGAGCTCGCTGCGCGAGAACCTGCGTCTGGCTGCCCCGGTCGGAGGCCTGGATGACCACGGCGAGGGCGGGTCAGCCGCCGAGGCGAGCGCCGTCACCGACGACGACCTCGTCCGTTCCCTGGCCAGGGCGGGGTTGGCCGACTGGTACGCCTCGCTACCGGACGGGCTGGACACGCGCCTCGGCACTGGTGGCCGGGGCGTCTCCGGTGGCGAGCGGGCCCGGCTGGCCGTGGCGAGAGCGCACCTGTCTGAGCGACCGGTCATCCTGATGGACGAGCCCGTCGCGCACCTCGACCGGGCGACCGCCCGGGATGTGCTCGACGAGGCGCTCGCTGGTGACCCGCGCATCACGGTCGTGGTCGTCAGCCATCAACCGGTCGAGGCACGTCGCTTCGACACGCTCCTCGAGCTGTCCACCAGCTGTCCACCCCCGTGACTCGCGACCGGGCGACGAGGCTGAGCACCGACCGCGAGGTGTTCTGGAGCGCGGTTTTCCGCATCGGGGAGTCGCTGCATACACTGCCCGGGCGCGTCCGCTCGCCTCAGGGAGGGTACGCCAGCCGGAACAGGAGCCTGTGGTGGGAAGACACGCGGCGGACGCCCCGCCGAGTCGTCCTACGGGCGCGCTCGCTGCGCTGGTGGTCCTGGCGCTCGTCGTCGTCGCCGCGCTCGCCACCGGTGGGATCTGGCTGAGCAGGCGGGACAGCACCACCCCGGTCGCCGACGCACTCGCAACGACCACCCTGCCCTCAGCCACCCCGACGTGCGCCACCACGCCGGTCGCCGTCACCGTCGCACCGGCTGCCCTGACCGTGGTGAGGCAGGCCGCCGCCCGCACCACGACCATGAACCCCTGCCAGAGTTTCACGGTCACCAGCGCCGAGTCGGCCGACGAGGCGGCGACCCTGAGCAGGCCTGGCGACAAACCGGCTGCCTGGGTGAGCGACTCGTCCGTCTTCCTCGATGCCGTCCGGGGGGCGGCGCCGGACGTCCTCGCCGCCGACGTCCGCCCGATTGCCACCAGTCCTCTGGTGTTCGCGCTGCCCAGCGCCGTCGCGACCGCCGCCGGAGCTGCGCTGGCCGACCCCTCCTGGTCGACCCTGGTCTCCGGCGACCCTGCACAGAGCACGGTGCCGGTGAAGCTGACCGACCCGGAGCACTCGACGAGCGGCCGACTCGTGCTGCTGAACGCCTCGTCCGCCATCCCCAGCACCCCCGCCACCCGGCTGGCCCTCGGCAAGGTCCTGCTCACCTGGTCGCACACCGCGATGCGCAGTGAGCAGGACCTGCTGGCGGCAAACGTGACCGGCAGCCCCGGCCTGGTCCCCACCTCCGAGCAAGCAGTCGCGGCCACCCTGCGCGCCCACCCCGGCAGCCTGGTTGCCGTCGTCCCCAAAGAGGGCACCGGCCGGTACGACTACGCCTTGGCGACGGTGTCGGGCATCAGCGCCGCCGCGAGCCGCGCGGTCAGGGCCTTGGGCGACCAGCTCACCATCACCACGGGCACCGCGGACCTGACCGCAGCCGGGTTCCGGCCGGCGGGTGCCAACGCAGCGAAGGGGCCCGACGTCCCAGGGTTGCCGAGCACCGTCAGCTATCTGCCCACGCCGACGGCTGACGCACAGACGGCGCTGCTGAAGACCTGGAGCAGCGTCAAGACCGACGCGCGGATGCTTGCCCTGGTCGACACTTCCGGCTCGATGAAGGAGGTGGAGGGCACCCGCACCCGGATGGCGCTCGCTGGCGAGGCGGCCCAGACCGCCGTCTCGATCTTCCCCGACTCCTCGCAGGTGGGCCTCTGGACCTTCGGGATAGACAAGGGCGGACCCGGACAGGACTGGCAGGAGGCCGTGCCGATCCGTCAGCTCGACGAGGCGGTGCCCGACGCGGGCGGCAAACCGCAGCGCCAGGTCCTGAGTGATGCCCTGCCGGCCCTGGTCGGGGCGCCGTCGGGTGGGACCGGTCTCTACGACAGCCTGTTCGCGGCATACGAGAAGATGGTCGCCTCGTATGTGCCCAGCCGCGTCAACTCGGTCATCCTGCTCACCGACGGCAAGAACGAGGACCCCGCCGGACTGACCCTGCAGCAGCTGCTCGCCCGGATCGAGGCGGTCAAGGACCCGGCCAAGCCGGTCGTCATCATCACGGTCGGCATGGGCCAGGATGTGGACACGACCTCCCTCAGCGCGGTGGCGGCTGTCACGGGCGGCAAGAGCTACGTGGCCCAAGACCCGCAGGACATCCGGCAGGTCTTCATCGACGCGTTGTTGTCGCGCGACTGCTCGGCACAGTCCTGCACGACGCGCTGAGTGGCCGGCGACCGCAGCCGGAACCGTCGCCAGACCGCAGCCCTCGAGTCAGGAGGTGCAGGGGGGTGCCGCGGCGAGCGCGGCGTTCGCGGCCGCGTACGGCACGAGGTGAGTCGGGGCCTCGCGCCAGCGCTTGATCCAGTTTGCCTGCGCCACAGCAGAGTTCGTATGCCCGTCCGCGTGGTCGGCCATCTCACCGAGGTGTGCGCGCCAGTCCTGCAGCACCGCGGCCCCGGCGGCGAGGTAGGCGTCGAGGGTCTGCTCCCGGGCAAGGCACGCTCTGAGCTTCGCGCCTGGGTTGGGAGCGAGGGCGACGACCGCAGGGTCGGGCGACTGGCATGCCGGAGCAGTCGCATACGCGGCCACCGACGCGTCGTAGGCGGCCACGTCGCCCGGACCGGATGCTCTGGTCGGGCCCCAGGTGTTCGTTTTGACGTCGATGAGGCTGCGCGCACCGGACTCGAGGTCGGTCTCGGCTTGCACGTGTTCGCTCCAGTGCTGTGACCCGGTGGCCACCGCGCCGACGACGGGCTGGGCCGCGTCCTGACGCGAGACACAGGCGGCCAGCGCGGCACGGACGGTCCCGTCGGCCGCCTGAGCAGCCGCCTGAGCAGCCGCCTGAGCAGCCGACGTCGTGGTCGAGCTGGACGAGGCGGTCGTCGGGGCGACGGTGGGTTCAGACGGGATGGACGTCGGGCTCGGTGACGTGGTCGTGCCCGTTGCGGTGCGGGTCAGGGAAGTCTGCGCCGAGGTCGTCGTCGCGGTTCCGTTCTCACTCGCCGCCCGGTGGACGAGGAGCCCGCCGGCGACCAGCACGACTACGGCAAGCCCCGCGACCATCGGAAGCCTCGGGACGCCGCCATTGGGTTCCTCACTGTGCTTGCCCACAGACACCACCTTTCCACGCCGGTCTGGCAACCACATACGGTATGCGCATGCGCGTACTCGTCAGTGGCGGCGCCGGGTACATCGGATCCCACACGGTCGTGCGTCTCGTGGCGGCAGGGCACGACGTGGTGGTCGTCGACAACTTCGGCAACGCGAAGCCAGCCGTGATCGACCGGTTGGAGGCGCTCACCGAGACGAACATTCCCGTGCACGCGTTCGACCTTACGGATAAGGACAAGACCGAGCACCTGTTCGCCTCCGAGCAGATCGACGCGGTCATCCACTTCGCCGGGCTCAAGGCGGTGGGCGAGAGCGTGCAGATCCCGCTCGACTACTACCAGAACAACCTCGAGTCCACGTTCTCGCTGCTCCGGGCGATGCGCCGGCACGGGTGCTCGTCCCTGGTCTTCTCCTCCTCCGCCACGGTCTACGGCGACAACGCCCCGGTCCCCTACCAGGAGGACTATGAACCGCTCAGCGCCGCGAGCCCCTACGGCCGCACCAAGGTGATGATCGAGCACGTCCTACGCGACGTCGCCCACATCGACCCGGTCTGGCGCATCGCGGTGCTCCGCTACTTCAACCCGGTGGGCGCTCACCCGTCAGGCACCATCGGCGAGGACCCCCAGGGGATCCCCAACAACCTCATGCCGTTCATCGCCCAGGTCGCGGTCGGCAAGCGGGACCGGTTGCAGGTCTTCGGCGCCGACTACCCCACGACCGACGGCACGTGCGAGCGCGACTACATCCACGTCGAGGACCTCGCGGCCGGACACGTCGCGGCCCTGAACCGGATCGCCATGTCCAACAGCCCGATTCGCACCTGGAACCTCGGAACCGGCACGGGCACCTCGGTGTTGGAGGTGATCCACGCCTTCGAGCGGGCCTCGGGGCGAACCATCCCCTACGACGTGGTAGCCCGACGAGCCGGTGACCTGCCGGCGTACTGGGCGGATCCGGCCAGGGCCAACGAGGAGCTCGGCTGGCGCGCCACCCACACCATCGACGACATGTGCGCCGACACCTGGCGCTGGCAGAGCGAGAACCCGCACGGCTACGAGGACGCCGCCCCCCCGGATGAGTGAGGGTATGCCTGCCGTCTCACGACCGCTGCGCGTCACGTTCGTCTGCACCGGCAACATCTGCCGCTCGCCGATGGGCGAGGTCATCCTGCGTGACCTGTTGGAGGAGGCGGGCGTCGGTGACGCGGTCCACGTCGACTCCGCAGGGACGACCCGCTGGGAGGTCGGCAACCCGATCGACTCAAGAGCGCGGGCCGAGCTGCGCACCCATGGATATGACGGATCGGCCCATGTGGCAAGGGTTTTCGAGCCGAAGTGGATGGCGGCCACCGACCTCGTCCTCGCTGCGGACAACGGGCACGCAACGGTTCTCCGCCGCTGGGCGCGGACCCGCGAGGACGCCGCGAAGGTGCACCTGATCCGGTCGTTCGACCCGGCCGCCGTCGCGGCGGGGACGCTGGAGATCGACGACCCCTGGTACGGCGATCAGGACGACTTCGAGCGGTGTTTCGTTGAGGTCGAAGCCTCCTGCCGAGGCATCGCGGCC
>NZ_JBDTKA010000046.1:0-15327 GCF_039935575.1 Lapillicoccus sp. | reverse complement strand
CCCAGCCGGGCGCGAAGGGCGGCTTCGGCTACGGTGAAGTTGACCCGTTCCTGTTCCAGCCGGACCGCCGGTCCGAGCGCATCCGTTGCCAGCGCGGCATACACCTCGGCCTCGACGGGCGTGAGTCGCGAGAGGATCTCGCGGGACGGGGTCGGCTCTCGAACCCATTGCGTTTGGTGCGACATCAACGTCGCCATGTCCATCAGCACACTGTCGACGTGCGGCAGCATGCCGCGCAGCCGGTCGAGGATCACGAAACCGTGAGTGTCGATGTCGCCCCAGTAGGTCACTGCCCGGTCCGCGATCCAGTGGACCCGGCCGAGGCGCAGCACGTCGAAGCCGGCGCCGAAGACCGCGAGGACGTTCGGGATCACGGGGAGCGCCAGGAACGTCACCTCGTTCTCGACGACCAGCAGCTCCTGGCACTCGATCTCGGTCCGAGCGAGCTCCTGCACGCGAACCACTGCGTCCGACACTGCACCGAACAGCGGCCACCCGTCGAGCGAGCGCATCCGGATCATTCGCGGTTTGTCGGAGAAACCGTAGCGACGAGCGAAATGTCTGGCTGCAGAACGGGACTGGTCATTACCGTCCGGAGATAGAACGTCGAGGAGGTCGCCCAACAAACCCCGACGCGCCTCGATGAACTTCGTGTCGACGCCTGGGACGTCGATCTCACGCAGGTACGCCGCGGTGCCGCGTCGCGGGTGAAGCCACAAGACCGTCTCGATCACCTGTGTCCAGTCCGACCGGTGGGCCAGCACGGTGAGGGGTTTCAGCGCGGCCCACTGGCCGAGGACTGCGTCGTGCTCGCGGGTGAGGTCGAGCAACGCGGTGTAAGCCTCAACGTCGGATCGCGTACCCAGCAGCGACCAGACCTGGTCGGGTGAATCGAGCCACGCGGCCACCGGGACCGCGTTCGACCCGACCAGGCGACCTCCGACGGCGCGGCGTTCGACACGGAACGCCGGCACCCGCTCACCGCCACGTCGCCCCTGTGCCCGAACCTCTGCGGCGTGCTCCAGGTCAGTGGACCAGTCCTGGACCGCTCCGAACTGCTCCGACAGCTCGCGCGCGCTGGGTCCGCGGAGGGGCACACGCACCGGCGTCCACGGTTCATGCGACGCGACCCAGGTGAGCAGCTCGCCTGTGTCCCACCGGCGCTGCAGCGCGGTCCGGACGTCCTTAAGCGTGGACCAGGCAGCGGGGACGGTCGGGCTCACGAGCTCGCGGCCAAGCCGAGCGGACCCGTCTGGTCGTCAGATCTGCCTCGCCGCTCGGCCGTCGCGCGGTCACGCTGGAACTGGTACTCGGAGATGGTCAACGTGTGGAGTCGGGACGATGCTCCGCTCGGGTTGTCGACGAACCCGACTCGCTGCACGAATGGTTCGATGGTGTGCACCTTCTGCATCGGCGTGACGACCAGCAGCTGGAGTCCGAGCCGCGCGAACAGACGCAGCGCGAACCGGGTCGAGTCGTCCGACCCCCGACCGAATGCCTCGTCGATCACGGCGAACCGGAACGTCCTGGCAGCCGGGTCAGTCGCGTCCAGCCCGAACTGGTAGGCCAGTGAGGCGGCCAGGATCGTGTAGGCGAGCTTCTCCTTCTGCCCGCCCGACTTGCCGTCGGAGTCGGCGTAGACCTCGTGCTCCTCGTTGGTCTCGCGCCAGCGTTCGGAGGCGTTGAAGACGAACCAGTTGCGCACGTCGGTGACGCGCACGGTCCAGGCGCGGTCGTGCTCGGCGAACCCCTCGCGTCCGCGAAACCGCGCGATGATGCCCCGCACCTGTTCGAACTTGCGTTCCGAGTACAGCTCGTCGTCCGCGTCTCCGAGCAGCGCTCCTTGCGTGCATGCTCGCAGGTCGGCCCGGAACTCCTTGATCTCGAGGAACGGCGTCGACAGCGCCTCGAGCCGGATGAACCGGTCGGTGTTGTAGTCGATGTCTCGCAGCGAAGCGTTGATCGTCGCGACCCGCTGGCTGATCTCGTCGGCCTGATGGTTGAGGCGCGCTTGGAACCCGGCGATCTCACGGATGGCGTTCTGGTTGAGAAGCCGCTTGAAGTTCTGCTCGAAACGGGGCAGGTCGTCACGGGCGACCCGCTCACGGAAGACCCGGTAGTCCTCAGCCGCGTCGATGCTCGCGTCCATCTCGGTCGTCTCGGCGGGGTATGCCTGCCGGAAGGCGTTCATCCCGCGTTCGGCTCGTGACCGCGCCGTTCCTCGGCGGCTCTCGAGAGACTGCGATCGAACGGCAAGGTCGGCGCGCATCCGCTCGACCTCGTCAGCGACCCGGTCGGCCCGGTCGACGCCGGTTCGTCTCAAGGTCTCGGCCGCCGCGGTTACGGCCGGTTCCAGGGCGTCGGGTATGCCTCGTAGCGTCTCGAAAGCCTGGTCGCGGGCCTCGACGACCTGACGGAGGCGGCCGCAGACGGCACCGAGCTGTTGGTCGAGGTCACTGCGCGTCGAGTCTTTCGCGGCTCGCTCGCTCTCGACCCTGCTGAGCTGTCGCTCGATCGTCGCCAGCTCCGTCGAGGCGTCGTGAAGCAGCGCCAGCTCGCGTCGTGCCTCCTCGGCACGTGCGACGCTCTCCCACCAGTTGATGTCACGCACGTCGTCGACAGTCAGGACACGCGTCAGTGCGTGGATGCGCTCGGCGCACCTCGACACGAGATCGTCCACGTCGCGCCGGGTCTGATCGTTGGCGGCTCCCCTCTCCTGCAACGCCGATGCGCGCTCGATCAGCGCGTTCTTCTTCGCCGTGTTGTCCCACCCGAGCACATAGCGCGAACGGTCGTCGATCCGTTTGCGGTCGTCCTTCTCGTGGAAGCTGCCGGACTTGACCTGCCCGTTGACCGTGACAGCCCGATGCGCCCGGGAAAACTCAGCGGGGTCCTCGACGCACTCGTGGGCGGCCCTCGACCCGAGCTCGCTGGCGAGCCAGGCGGCATACGCGCCGGTCTTCAGCTCGAGCTTGGCGGCCAGCGTGCCCGGCGTCGGGGCGCTGGACAGGTGACGGGCGTTGGCATCGACCCGGTGGTAGACGACACGAGCGCCGAGGTGTCGTCCGTCGACCCAGCGAGAGACGTCGCGGTAGAGGCCGGCGTCGACGATGAGCGAGAGAGCGAAGCCGTGCAGGACCCGCTCGGCTGCACCGCGCCAGCGTTCGTCGCCGGCTCGCACCTGGACCAGCTCGCCCACGAAGGGCAGCTCGGTCTCGGCAAGGCCCAGGTCGGCGCAGAGTCGTTGGCGCAAGGCCAGCTGTTCGAGCGGGATGCTCGAGTGGCGTTGCTGGAGGCTGCGGATCTCCTCGCTGACCAAGCCGGCTTCAGCGGAGAGGTCGCGTCGAGCGACCTCGAGGTCGACGAGCTGGGTTCGTGCCGAGCGGGTCTGTGTGTCGAGACTCTCCTGGGACAGCGCGGCCTCGGCGCGAACCGCGTCGAACCGAGCTGGGTCGGCCAGGGCGTCGAGGCCGGCGGCGGTCAGGTCGGCGTTGAGGGCACGATGACGTTTGGAGCGTTGCTCCGCGTCCGCGGCGTGGCCGTCCCTCTCCTGCTCGAGGGCGCCGACCCGTCCACCCGCATGGCCGGCCTTCGCGTCGCGCAGTCCTTGTTCCTGGTGAGCCAGGCTCTGGATCTCGGATCGGATGGCCTCGATAGCCGTCCGGGTGTCGAGCTCGTGGGCGGCGAGCGTCCCTGCCTCGGTCTCGAGCAGCTCGTGGCTGAGGCGAGCACCGGCATAGCGCAGTGCTCGCTGCTGGTCGCCGACTCGGTCGAGCTCAGCCTCGAACCGGTCGACGTCGTCGCACGCCGTGACGATGGGCTCGAGCGCGGCGAGCTGGGCGCGAGCCTTGGTTACCGAGTCGTGGGCAGCGGTCAGGTCCTCGAAATGGTCGATCAGCGCCCGCACGTCACTCGCCGCGTCGAAGGGCTCCAGCATGTGCGCCCGGACGAAGTCGTTGAGGTTGCCCACTGATTTCATCGACACGGTCTGGTGAAAAAGTTTCATGGCCTGATCGGACGGGATACCGAGCGCACGACGAAATGCTTTTGCGTAGTCGGGGAACTCGTCGTGGAGCGTGATCCCTCTGTCACGCAGGCGCTTTCGGAGCACCTTGATATCGCTTCCGAAGCCACTGAGGTCGGGCGAGATGGAGATGTCGCTCTCGGTGACGAGGTAGAAGCGCTTGGGCTGCCCACTGTGGTCGTCCGGCATCCAGAACACCTGGGCCAACGTCACGCTGGTGCCCAGGCGCTCGTTGCGGAAGACGGCGAGGACGGCTGAGTGCGACCTGTGGTCGCGAAGCCCGACCGGCCGCGAGACGCCGGTGGTCTCGCTGCGCTCGGACTTGTAGTAGCCGAGGACGTAGGACCGCAGGCTGCGTTCGCGTGTCTCGGCTCCAGCGGCCTTGTTGTAGGAGATGAGCTGCGCAGGCAGGAACAGTGTCGTGATCGCGTCGACCAAGGTGGACTTGCCGGATCCGATGTCACCGGTGAGCAGGGACGTCTGTCCATCGAGGTCGAAGCGCCAGACCGATCGGTCGAACGTCCCCCAGCCGAGCAGCTCGACGTGGTCCAGCCGGAATCCGGGGGTGCCGATGAGGTCGTCCAGAGGCAGCTCATCCACGTGGCTCACCGTCACCATCCATACTGGCGAGATAGGCCTGTAGACGCGCGTCGAAGTCGGCCAGCCACTGCGCGTCGATGTAGGCCTTGATGATGCGACGCACCTCGAAGGTGGCTTCCTGGCCCTTGACTTGGCGCAGGAAGCCCAGCTCGTCGACCTTGCCGATCAGCGTGTCGACGTCGCCGATGAGGCGCACCTCGTTAGAGCTGTCCGGAAGGTGCACCCGCAGCAGCTCGGCGATCTGGTCGCGCGTGATGATCAGCCGGGTGTCGCTGCTGGTGGCGTCGAACTCGGCGAGCCTTTTGCGCAGCAGCGCCAGAAGCAGGCTCACCCGGAACGAGAGGCGGTGCCGGGGGACCAGACGAGGGATATTGGCCTCGTCGAAGGTGGCCTGACGCAGATGGGCGTAACCCTCGGCCTCGTCGATGACCAGGTCGAGGCCCATGACTGTCATGTGGTCGGTGACTCGAGCCTGAAACCGGCGCAACAGGGTCCATACTTGGGCACTTTCACTCTGGTAGACGACGCCTTTGAGCAACGAGATGACGACCCGGGAAACCTCCGTGGCTTCCGCGGCAGCGGGGTCGACGGTGTCGACGGTGCTCGTCATCGGGTGGTGCTCATGTCGTGCTCTGGGCGGGTTCGTGCCGGACGTAGATGACGGTGGGGGCGTCGGCTTCACGGCCAGCGCCCTGGTCATCACGCCAGGCCACCCGCGCTCGGGCAGCGTCGTCGAAGACCAGGTCGACGCCTTCCTCGGAGACACCGAGATAGGCGACGAGCTCGGCCAGGCCGTGGTCGAGGGGCTGACTGGCGAGCAGCTCGGACAGCGGGATCTGGCTGCGGTGAGCGAGTGCCGCCTTGATGTGGGCGACGATGCGCTGGTGGTCGATGTGGTCCTGGCCGAACAGCGCCCCCGTCTCGACGCTTTCGTCGGAGTCGCCGATGCTGCTGTCGATCTCGGACGGGGCAGGAAGCGCATAGAGGGGTCGCTCGAAGGGGAGTGACACCTCAGGCCGGATCGCGTCGAGGTCCATGTCCAGCGGAACTCGCTTGTCACGCATCGCGATCGAGGCCGCCTCGATGCTGCGTAGGAGGTCCATGACGCGTTGGTTCTCGAGCCAGGCTGTGTCATCGAGGAACCGTCGCAGCTGGTCGGACAACAAGCGTACGGTGGCCTGTGTCCGGTCCGCGGCCGAGAGCCAGTCGTGGTCGATCCGTCGCACCCGCGGGTCGGCCTCGATGGAGTTGAGCCGGTGGACGGCGTCGAGCAGGTCGGCGAGCTCGTCCTGGCGGTCAGCCGACAGCAGGAAGTCGTAGAACGCATGAAAGCTGCGACCTTGGTCGGAGTCGGAGATGGCGTTGCGGTCGCCAAGGACATGGTCGAGCAGCTCGCCCTTGGCGCCGGACCACCCCGCGATGGTCTCGCGCATCTCCCTGTCGAGCGCGCGGAACTTGACCTCGACCTCGCGGAAGTCCGACAACAGGTCACGGGCCGTCGCGCTGAACTGCTGGTAGCGGTCGCGCTGCGCCGTCGGGTCGAGCACGTCGATCTGACCGTCCTCAGCTCGGGCGATGAGCTGGTCGAGCCGGGCACGCTCGGCGCGCAGCTGACCTAGCCGGCGGTCGGGGTCGGCGTCGGCGCCCTGGACGATCTGTCGCAGCAGGTCCACGACGGTGTTGAGCCGCGACTCCGTGCCGACGAAGGAGCGCTCGCGCAGGCTCTCGAGCCACGCCGCGGCCTTCTCAAGCGCCGGTGTGGCGTCGACGTGCGGCTCGTCGCTCGCCTGGGTGTAGTAGAGGCGCAGCCAGCCGGCGTCGTTGGACGCCCAGTCGGCGATGTATGCGGCGGCGGACTTTGGGAAGGCATCCTCGCCCAGGGAGGTGCGCAAGGCGTGTAGCTCGTCGTCGAGGCGGGAAACGAGCTCGGCCTGGGTGATCAGCCGGACGTTCTCCTCGACGAACACGCGAGACAGGAAGCTGATGACGAGCGGGGCGTTGGTCGCCCGAAGCAGGCGCCACGAGGCATGGCGGTCGCGGAGTGCAGTGAGCTCGTCAAACGTCAACATGAGACCCCCTTTCGCGGTTTCGGCGAGCATAGTTGGGTGGTCGGACAGGGCTGCAGGAGTCCCTCTCGACACGGCCAGACGAGGTAGCCACAATGGTGACCACGCCGCGGCTGAGCATCGAGGATGCCGCGTCGCATCTGGCCGACCCTGATGTGGTTGTGGCGCTGCGAGCGATGGAGGCGGAGGTTGCCCGGGGCGAACTCGCGAACTTGGAGGATCTCACTGCTGCCGTGGCCGCGCGCCGCGCCCGGGCGTGACGGGTACCGCATCGGCGAGGCCGCGGACACGGGTGGCTCTGCCACGACTCACGTCCAACGTAGCCGGTGTGCGAGGCCGGTGGCTCTGGCCGCCCGCTGCTCGATCGCGACAGTCACGGCCTCGCGCGACCCGAGGATCCGGACCGTATGCCGCGCGCGGGTGACCGCGGTGTAGAAGAGCTCTCGGGTCAGCAGGGGTGAGCCTGGCTCGGGCAGCACGACCGAGACAGCCTCGTACTGGCTGCCCTGTGCCCGGTGCACGGTCATGGCGTGCGCGGTGGAGACGTTCGCGAGCCGGTTGAGGTGCAGCTCGCGTCCTCCTTCGGACAGGCCGTCGGCCAGCAAGGCATACAGGCGTGCCGGACCTGGTTCGCGGACCACGACGCCGGTGTCACCGTTGAACAGGCCCAGGGTGTAGTCGTTCTCGGTCACGAGAAGGGGTAGGCCGGGGTAGCGACCCGGCAGGTAGTCGAGGCCGAGCGACTGCGCCAACCAGGTCGCCAGCTGCCGGTTCCACCATCGGGCCCCGAACGGGCCGGTGTTGTGTGCGCAGAGCAGCTGGTGGCGGCCGAGCTCGTCGAGGGCTGCTCGGCGGTCGCCCCGCTCCGCGGCGTCGTGCAGCGCGAGGACAGATGGCAGGACGTAGGGCTGGATGTCGTCGACCAGCGAAGCGCTGGGATCGCTGCCGTCGAGGACCTCGAGAGCGGCCCCTGGGTCGCCGGCGCGGACGGCCTCGGCGAGCTCCGCGATGGCCCCCCGGAAACGATGGCTGGTCGAGAGGTGCGCGACCGCGTCCCCCTGCGGCCCCAACCCGTCGACGAGGTCGCGCAGGACCGCGCCGGCTTCGACCGAGGTCAGCTGGTCGGCGTCGCCGACCAGCACGAGGCGGGCCTGCGGTGGCATCGCCTCCAACAGCCGGGCCAGCAAGGTCAGCGAGACCATCGACGTCTCGTCGACCACGACGACGTCATAAGGCAGCGGGTTCGTGCGATCGTGGCGGAACCTGGTTCGGCTGTCAGGTCGCCAACCAAGGAGTCGGTGCAGTGTGGACGCGGTGAGCGAGCTGACGAAAGATGTTGCGCTGGAGCTGAAATCCGACTTGACCGCCTCGGCGTGCACGGCCTGCGAGATGCGGGCGGCGGCTTTGCCGGTCGGTGCGGCGAGGGCAATGCGCAGATGGTCGCCCTCCACGGCGACCAGAGTCGCGACCAGCCGGGCGATGGTCGTCGTCTTGCCGGTGCCCGGGCCGCCGGTGACGATGCTCGTCCGGTGCGTGCAGCAGACCTCGGCCGCGTCACGTTGTTCGCGATATGCGTCGCCTGGGAAGGACACGTCGAGCGCCGCACGAAGCCGGGGCGGGTCGACCGTGACGGGCAGGGCGGCACGCGCGGCAAGGTCGTCGACGACTTGACATTCCTCGCGCCAGTAACGGTCCAGGTAGAGCCGGCCGAGCTCGTAGTGGACGACACCCTGCCCCGCAACCCTGCTCTCCGTCACCGCGGCCACCCAGGCCTCGGTGTCGGGCCAGTCGAGGCCGTCGGTCGCCGGCAGCGAGGCGAGGTCGACGCATACCGAGCCCTGGCGGGCGGCGCGAACGGCGAGCGCCACAGCCAGAAGCACCGTCTCGTTGCTCTCGCCCACAGCAGCCCCCACTCGGGAGGCGACATGCGTGTCAGCGGCGGTTAGCGCTCCCGCGCGGTTGAAGGTGCGCAACATCCCGGTCGCGTGGACGTCCGTGTCGCGATGGTGTGCCGGTCGGAGCTCGTCGGTGGTCATACCCCGGCCTCCTGTCCCCCGAACAGCTGCGAGACTCCCTCGACGAGCCCCTCGCTGGGCTGCCAGGCGAACACCCCATACGGCTGCCCATCACTGACCGGGGTTTCGGGGCCGCACATGCCGCGCAGGTAGAGGTAGAGCACTCCGCCGAAGTGGTGGCCGAACTGGTACCCGGGCTGCCGCCAGCGCAGGAACCGATGCAGCGCAACGGAGTACACAAGCGCCTGCAGTGGGTAGCTCGACCGGGACATCGCCTCCGCCAGCCGTCCCGGATGGTATGCGTCGGCGTAGTGCAGACCGTCGTGGTCGCCGACCCAGGTGGTCTTGTAGTCGGCCACAAGATAGCGGCGATGCTCCGGATCACCGACGCCGAACACGAGGTCGAGTGAACCGGACAGATAGCCCCTAAGCGTCTGCTCGTATGCTGGGTGGTCGAGGGTGTCGGCGTAGCCGGCCAGTGGGTCGTCGTTCGGGACGTGCTCGCGCCACAGGCGTGCCACGTCTCGCAGCAGGGCGGCGGCGACCGCCTGTGAACGTCCGTCGCCACCACCCAGCGGCAGCTCGAAAGCGAGCTCGGTCAGCCGGTCGTCGCGCCCGACCGAACGAAGAGTGGCGTCTCGTGTCAAGGGTCCGAGCGGCGTGTCGCAAGCCGCGACGAGGGCCGTCGTCAGGAGCTCCCGGTCGAGGTCGACCGGCCACCAGACCAGTTGTTCGTCGACGAGCCGCAGCAGCTGCCTCCGCCAAGCGTCGTCGCCGGACTGGTCCGGGTCGGCGTGCTCGAGAACTGCGTGGACCAGCGACCCGAAGGTCGCCCCGACGGGGAGATCGGCCATCGGCGACAACACCCGCGAGCGATCGCCGTCCGGGTGCGCACTCGAGCCGGGCAGCGGTGGTTCGTCCTCGCGTGGTGGGTCTTCGGGCTCGGTGACCGAACGCAGCGCGTCGGGGTCTCGGGCCTCGGTCTCTGCAGCCGCGTGCGCGAGGGCGGTGTACGACGTACGGGTCCAGGCCCTGTCCAGCGCCCGTGTGAAGCGGCGGATCGCCAGACCGGTGGTCTCAGTCGAGACCGGCTCGTATGCCTGTCCATCCGAAAGGCATAGCTCCACAGCGAAGGCGCCGACCTCCTGCCAGGCGGCGGTAATCCGCCGGACGTCCGCGTCGTCGCGGACAGGAGCCGACGGCGGCACCTGCGCTCCACCTGGGCGGCGCCCGAAGATCACCCGATGCAGCGCGGAGGTGGTGGTATTGCGTGAGCTGGGAGCCCACCAGGCCACCAGCTGTGACTGGGCACGGGTGAGCGCGACGTAGAGCTTGCGCAGCTCCTCTCCAGAGTCCTCCTGGGCGGCTCGCTCGGTGGCCTCCCGCAGACCGCCGTTGCCGCTGACGTCGACGCAGCGCACTCCGTTCTGGTCGTGATAGAGCGGGTGTTCGTTGCTTCGCGCGTACAGATCGCTCAGCGACGGGACGTAGACCACCGGGAACTGCAGGCCCTTGCTCGCATGGATGGTCAGCAGCTGGACAGCGGACGCATCGCTGTCCAAGCGCCTCGCCCGATCCGTCGACACCGTCGTCAGATCCTCGGCTCGTTGCCGGGCGAGCCATGCGGCCAGTACGCCGGCCGACGCACCGCCTTCTTCGGCGGCCTCGGCAAGCAGCTCTGCTGTGTGTCGAAGATCCGTGAGCAGGCGTGACCCGTCAGGCCGAGAGAGCACGCGAGCAGCGAGTCGACCGTCCGCGCTGGCGAGCTCGAAGACGGCGGAAGGGCCTCGTTGTCGGAGTATGTCCGTCCAGCCGCGGATGGTCTCCGCGTCCTCGGCGGTCGCGGTGTCACCCGCCGCGTCGAGAGAACCAGCAGAACGCCCGAGGAACGGGGTCAGGGACGCCGCCCGGACGAGCGCCGAACGGTGCGGCTGCGCCATCGCTTCGAGCAGGGTGAGCCAGGCCCGGCCCGCCGGTGCGCCGAGCACGGTGCCGGAGCCGACGAGAACCGTTGCGATTCCGCGCCTCTCGAGTGCTTCGGCGACCTCGGACAGCTTGGGTCGGGTGTCGGCGAGGACGGCGACGTCTCGTGGCTGCAGGGGGCGGGCGTCGAAGGTGGCGCCAGAGCTCAGCAGCTGGGCGATGTCGTCGGCCACGTCCTCCGCAACGATGGGCCGGAGTCGAGACACGGGAAGACCCTCGTCGCTGGGGGCGCCGAGCGCTGCACGGTCGACGACACGGAGGCGGAACGGCTCGGGGTGGGGCGCGCCGGAGAGTCGGGATCCCTCCCGGGAGGCGGTGACCGGACGCACGACGATCTCTGGGTCACCCAGCTCCGCGTCACCCAGCAAGGCTTGCAAACTGTCGACGAGCGGCGCGTCGCTGCGGTGGTTCACCGAGAGTGTGGCGCGATGGATGGCCGACCGTGCGGCGGCGAGGTAGGTGACCACGTCGCCGCCGCGGAAGGCGTAGATCGCCTGCTTCGGGTCCCCGATGAGAACCACGGTCGCGTGGCCCGTGAAGGCCCGGTCGAGCACCTCCCACTGCACCGGGTCGGTGTCCTGGAACTCGTCCACGAGCACGACGCGCCACCGCTGCCGCATCCGACTCCTGGCCGGCGCAGCCTCGTCCGCAAGCGCTTCAGCGAGCTGGCTGAGCAGGTCGTCGTAGCTGAGCACGCCGAGCCGACGTTTGCGGCGGTCGAACTCCTCGCGCACCGCCCGCGCGAAGGACACTCGCCGCCCGGCGACCGTCTCTCGGGTCACGGTGGCCGGCTCCAGCTGTGCCTGCGGGTCACCGGTGGCGGTGGCAGCGATGTCTCCGGCCTCGGAGCGGCTGAACTCGGGCTCTGTTGCCTGCCCTGCAAACCCGCGCACATACAGGTCGTCCACGACCTGGTTGACGAGGTCATCGAGGTCCTCGACGAGGCGAGCGCTGGCGTCGGTGTCACCGGCGATCCCAAGTCCCGTCAGCACCAGCTGACAGAACTGGTGGGTGGTGGCGATGGTGGCGCCGTCGAAGGTCGCCAGGGCCTCCCGGACTCGCGCATGTCGCGCGGCGACTTCGTGCGGCCCGCCGGCCAGAAGCAGACCGAGCAACGGCTCGATGCGTGGATCTGCCTCTGTCGCGCGACTGTCGCGGTTGTCGGGATCGGCGGTCAACGCGTGTTCGGCGGCCACCAGCTGTTCGCGGACCCGCAGGCGCAGCTCCTCGCTGGCCGCCCGACCGAAGGTGACGACCAGGAGCTCGTCCAGTCGGCAGTGCCCCTCCGCGACGTACCGGGTCACCAGCGACGAGATGGTCCACGTCTTGCCGGTCCCCGCACTGGCCTCGAGCAGCGTCGTCCCGGTCGGGAGCGGGCCGGTGACGTCGAAGACCTCCATGGTCACAGCGCCCCCAGCCGCTCGCGCTGCAGCAGCGGATCCCAGATGCGGACGGCGTATGCGCCGAGCCGGCTCCGCTGTCGCGTCGGGTCCTCGCCCATGCCCGGGGTCCCGGAGATCCGCTGCCAGGAGCTGTGCTGTCCGAACACTGCACTGAAGGCGGCATCGCGGTTCTCGGCGAAAGTATCGGCGAAATCCTTGCCTTCCCAGGCTGTTCGTGCAGACCGGTCCGGTGCCTTTCCCCGGTGCACCGCTTCGGCCCACGTCGACGACGTCTTGACGGGCACCGGCAACGGCTCACGCATACCCGTGTCGTAGACGGATACGAGGTCTTCGAGAAGGGTGAGAGCGTCACCGTCGAGCAAGTCGTACCGCGCGGCACGCACTCCCGTGCCCTGCCGGCCCACCGTGATGGCGGTCCACGCCTGCGATGGGTCGTTCGCAGCCAGGCAGACCAGGTCGACCCACGTCAGGAGCCGGCCCCGAGGTTGGACGGACGAGTAACCCACGCGGACAATCTGCGCGTCCCGAACGTCGGGGACCGTTCCTGCCAGGCGGCGTCCGTCACTCAGCGCGACGTCGACCGACACAGCCTCAGCGGGTGCAGCCCGCACGTCTTCCGTGGCCTGGACGATCCGAGCGGCGCGACCGCCGACCTGGCTCAGGATCCGCTCGCCGAGGATGCCCGGCGGGAGGTCGCCTCGACGGACCTCGCCATAGAAGACCGACTCGGGCGATGCGCCCGACAACAACCGACGTAGGACTCGGTCGCCGACGGCCCACTGCCTCAACGCGTTCGGGTCCACCGGCATATTCTCATCCGCCTCGTCGGCGTCGCCGGGTGCGGCGACGTCGAGGCGTTGGCGAAGGAACGCCCGGGCGGGGTTGGCCAAGAAGGCCTGCAGTTCCGCGAGGCCGACGACGGTTGATCCCTCCTTCGCGCTCAGGGGAGCGTCGAGGAATGGCTTCGACCCCGGGGTCGGGTGCGCGGCGGCTCGGGCGCCGCTCAGGGCTGCCGGGTCAAAGCTGAACGGTCGGCCGGTCACGAGCTCGCCGGGGGTCACGTTGCGAACATCGTTGGGTTGCAACGGATGTCTGACTAGGATGTGGTCGATGACAGATGCCGCGCTGGTGGCGTTGAGGGTGTCCATCAGCTCGCCGAGAGGGACCGAAGGCGGGCGTTCCTGTCCGGTGCCAGGGTTCGCCGCCGTGTAGAGGAGGACGAGCTTGTCCGTGGCGGCCATGACCGCGTCGAGCAGGAGCTGCCGGTCCTGGCTGCGCAGGTCGAGCTCGCCGGTCACCGGATCGCGGGCGAGCACGTCGTCGCCGTCGACGGTCTGGGTCCGCGGGAAGGACCCGTCCTCCAGCCCGAGCAGGCATACGACGCGGTGCGGCACCGACCGCATCGGGACCATGGTGCAGACCGTGAGGTTGCCGGTGCGGAAGTTGGCGCGGGTGGGTCGAGCGCCACTCTCGACGTCCAGCATGCCGCGCAGGTCCCTGAGGCGTACCTGTGTCTTCGGGCCGGCGTGGGCCTCGACGCCGGCCACGACTCGAGCCATCGCGCGCTCGAACTGGGCCAGCTGCCAAGCCTCGGAAGGCGCTGTGTCGCTGAGGGACGACACCGCGTCGCGCAGGACGGCGAGGCGCTCACGAACCGGGCCCGAGTCCTGGAGATGCTCGACGCACGCGCGGATCCGTGCGACCAGCTCGGCCAAGCGGCCGGCCAGGTCGATGTCCGCGCTGGAGACGTCGTCGAGAGGCAGGACCTCACCGACGAGGAGATCGTGCTCGGCCATCGCCACACCGGCCATAAGCCGGTCCAGGCCTGTCTCCCAGGTGTTCTGGTCGAACTGCTCGAGCTTGTATGCCCGTCGCAGCGGTCCGGTGAGTCCCCAGCGGACCCCGGCTTGACGGGCCCAGCTCTCGGCGGTGGCGAGGTCGTCGTCGGTGAACGCGAACCGGTAGCACACCGGGGCAGAGGCGGCCAGAGCGAGGACGTCGCTGAGCGTGGCACGGCCCGCGGCGATCCCGACCAGGTCGGCGGCGACAGCAAGCACCGGGTTAGTGGCGCGCGGCGCACGGTCGGCAAGCTGGACCCTCAGCCGGTGACCGGGGTGACCACCCTCGATGACCGAGCCGAGCCCGAATGCGCCTGTGATCGCCGGCGCGTATGCGTCGACGTCCGGGCACATGACGACGATGTCGCGAGGTTCGAGGGTGGGGTCGTCCTGCAGCAGCCCGGTGAGGACGTCGCGGAGGACCTCGACCTGCCGTGGGATCCCATGGGTGGCGTGCACCTGGACGGAGGTGTCGGCTGGTGTGAGGTGCCGGTTGGTTCGGGTCTCTCGGTCGGGAACGGTGTCGGCACGGATGTCGTGTTGCAGCCAGCCGAGAAGGGTGTTATGCGGCTGTTCGTACGACGGGTTCTGCTGGGGCGCAGTGGCGCTCGGCAGGAGCGAGAGGGCGCGCTGCATCTCGCGGACGTCACGACCGAGCGCCGCTGAGAGCGGGTGGCGGACGGCTTCGACGGCCGGGTCCTGGCGGCGTTTGACCGGTCCGTCGGCTACCACGGCGGAGAGTGCGTCCCAGGTCGCGGGAGAGGGCACCGGCAGCCAGAGGTGGACTTCGCGGACCTCGGCGACGGCGGCGATCAGCTCGAGCTCGGTGACTGCGAGCCGGGTGTAGCCGAAAAGCGAGAGCCGGTCAGGCAACGCGAGAGGCGCACCGGCCGTGATCGCGGCGACGGTGTTGCGGTGCCGCCGGACGGGCGTCGGGCCGTCGACGGTCGCGGCAACGCGGCGCCAGAGCTCGGGCTGCCAGCCGAGGTCCGCGTCGACCCGGCCACCTGCGCCGTCTCCGTCCCCGCCCCCATCCAGATCCCACTCCTCGAGCATGCGGGGCCGGTCCCGCGCATACGTGGCGAACAGGCCAGCGATCCGGCGGGCGACCGACCACCGACGTTCCTGGCGCAGTTCGTACTCCTCGCCGCCGCGGCCCTTTCCGAGATGCCGGGCGAGTGGGTCGCACCAGGCGTCGTCCATGCTCGCGTCGATGACCGAGAGCACGCGCCAGACCAGGCGTTCGGGGTCCCAGGGGTCTGCGTCGTCCGTGTCGGTGAGCAGCCCGATCAGCGACGCCGGACGCACGAAGTCGACTCCCGCACATACGCCATTGCCGTGGTCGTCGGCGCCGAGCACGTGCGAGAGGCGCTGGGTGAGCCAGCGCTCGACCCCCCT
>NZ_JBDTKA010000045.1:0-33230 GCF_039935575.1 Lapillicoccus sp. | reverse complement strand
CCCGCCCGCCGCGGGGAGATGACGTATGCCCGGAATGTAGCCTCGCACCCGCTGAGCGACCGGAACCCTGAACCTCCGGGGACATAGCCCGCCTCGCCGGTGTCTCGCCGTAGACGGTCTCGCGGGTCATGGACCACACCCCCCGCATCAGCGAGGCGACGCGCGAGCGGGTCGAGCGCCCCATAACCCAGCTGGGCTACCGTCCAAACGCTGTGGGCCGCAGGCTCATCACCGGACGTAGCAATCTGATGGGTCTCGTCGTCTCCAATATCAGCAACCCGTTCTATCCCGAGATGGTCAAGACGATCGTCGAAGTCGGCGCCGAGTGAAACTACATGGTCGGGCTCTGCAACACGCGGGAGAGCGACGACCTTCAGCTGTTGATGCGGGACCTGCTCCTCCAGCATCAGTCCGACGCGGCGATCCTCACCGTCCCGCTGCGGCACAGCGCGGCGGCGATCGCGCGGCGGTGGCTCGACCGGGTGCCGCTCATGACCGTCAACCGCAGGGTGAGCAGTCAGCGCCTGGTCTCGTTCCACCTCGACAACGTGCTGGCCGGACGTCTTGCCGCCCGACACCTGGTCGCCCTGGGCCACCGCCAGATCGGCTTCGTGGGTGGGCGGCCGTCCGCGTCGACCGACGCCGACCGGCTGTCCGGCGTGCGGGCGGCGCTGCGGGTCCGCGGCCTGACGCTGCGGCCACGCCACCGCATCGACGGCGAGTTCATCTGTCGCAGCGGCTACAACGCCGCGACCCGGATGCTGGGCGAAGCGGAGCGACCCACCGCGGTTGTGTGCGCCGACGACCACATCGCCCTCGGTGTGACGGGCGCGACACTGGACTTGGGGCCGCGGATCCTCGAGGACCCGGCCGTCGTCGGGTTCGACGACGGCCAGGCGGCCTCCTTGCGTCGGATGCCTCTGACGACGGTCCGCCAGCCCGTGGCGGAGATGGGCCGGAGCGTCTACCAGCTCGACCGGATCGACCGGATCGGGGGAAGGTCCGGCCACCCCGTGGAGGTCGTCCTGGCGCCGACGCTCGTCGTCCGGCGGACGTGTGGAGCCGACGGCAAGTGGCGCGGTCATCGACCCGCACCCCGGACGGCCGGCCGGGCGGGGTCGGCCGTGGGGTCCGGCGGACGGTAGTCGTGGATGAGGTGGACACTAGCGAAGTGGCAGGCACTCGGATGCGCGGCACGGACCCCGTCGGGACGGTCGACGAGCGGCGGTTCCTCCTGCGCGCAGATCTCCTGAGCCACCCAGCAACGGGTCCGGAACCGGCACCCGGAGGGCGGGTTCGCGGGGCTGGGCAGGTCGCCGGCCAGCACCACCCGCTGGCGCTGGCTGCGCAGGGTGGGTCCGGCCGCGGGATCGCCGAGAGCAGTGACTGCGTGTACGGGTGGGTGCCCTCGGCGTACACCTCCCGGCGGGTCCCGGTCTCGACGATCTTGCCGAGGTACATCACGGCGATCCGGTCGCACAGGTGCTTGACGACGGCCAGGTCATGGGCGATGAACAGGTAGGCGAGCGAGAGCTCACGCTGCAGCTGCCGCAGCAGGTTGACGATCTGGGCCTGGATCGACACGTCGAGCGAGGACACCGGCTCGTCGAGGATGAGCAGCTGCGGCTCTAGGGAGAGTGCCCGGGCGATACCGATGCGCTGACGCTGTCCGCCGGAGAACTGGTGCGGGAAGCGGGCGGCCAGGGCTGGTGGCAGGCCAACCAGGTCCATAAGCTCCTCGACCCGGCGCCGGCGGGCCTCGCCCCGGTACAGGCTGTGCACGATGAGGGGCTCGGCGATGATCTGGCCGACGGTCATCCGGGGGTCGAGTGAGGAGAACGGGTCCTGCAGGACGATCTGCATCTCGCGCCGGTAAGGCTGCAGATCGCGGCGGCTCATCGCTGTGATGTCCTGGCCCCGGAACAGCACACGGCCCGCGGTCGGCGCGATGAGCTGTAGTATCGCCTGTCCGGTGGTCGACTTGCCGCACCCGGACTCACCGACCAGACCGAGCGTCTCCCCGGCGGCCAGCGTGATGTCGATTCCGTCGACCGCCCGGATGGTGCCGGTGGTGCGGCGCAGGACGCGGGAGCGGATCGGGAAGTGCACCTCGAGACCCTCGACCCGCAGCAGCTCCTCACCCGGCTGAGGGCGCTGCCGCGTCATGGCGGTGGCGCTGTTCGTCATACGTCGCGTCGTGGTCATCGGAGCGGCTCCCGCGCGCCGTCGACACTAACGCCGTCGACCCCGCCGCCCGCGGCAAGGTCCGCCCCGGCGGCCATCTCGTCCGAGAAGTGACAGGCGCTGGCGTGGCCGTCGCCGACCAGTCGGAGAGCCGGGTCCTCGACACGACATCGCTCCCGCGCATGGCTCAGCTGGCACCGCGCCCGGAACGCGCAAGCCAGGGGAGGGGGGCTCAGGCTCGGCGGGCGACCGGGGATCGAGACGAGCTGGTCGACCTCGAGGCCGATCCGGGGCAGGCTGGCGAGCAGGCCCAGCGTGTAGGGGTGCTTTGGACCGGCGAAGAGCGAGAAGACATCCGACGACTCGACCACGCGACCGGCGTACATGACCAGGACGCGGTCGGCGAGCTCGGCGACGAGGCCCAGGTCGTGGGTGATGAGGAGGATGGCCGCGTCGGTCTCCGCCTGGGCGGCCTGGAGGATCTGGAGGATCTGGGCCTGCACTGTGACGTCGAGGGCCGTCGTCGGCTCGTCGGCGATGATCACCTTGGGCTGGTTGGCCATCGCCATGGCGATCATCGCGCGTTGACGCATCCCGCCCGAGAACTCGTGGGGGAACTGCGCGTAGCGCACGGTCGGGCTCGGCATCCCCACGAGAGCGAGCAGCTCGACCGTCCTAGCCTTGGCCGCCCGCCGGCTGACCCGGTGGTGCACCCGGATCGCCTCCGAGATCTGCTGACCGATGCTGCGGACTGGGTTGAACGAGGTCATCGGGTCCTGGAAGATCATCGCGATCTCCTCGCCCCGGACTCGACGCATGGCCGCCTTCGACTCGGTGAGCAGGTTGCGCCCACCGAAGGTCACCGGGCCGCCGCCGACGTTCGCCGGGGGGGAGCGCAATAGCCCCATTACCGAGCTGACCAGGGCGCTCTTGCCCGAGCCGGACTCCCCGACCAGCCCGAGGATTTCGCCCGGGTAGAGGTCGAAGCTGACGCCGCGGACGGCCTCGACCACGCCGGTGTCCATGACGAACGTCGTCCGCAGGTCGCGCACTGAGAGCACGGGCTCACGGCGAGGATCGGTTGGCGGCGCTGCGCCGACCGGGTCGCCGGTCACGACCGCCTCACCCTCGTCCACCGGCGCTGCGCCGCTCACTGTTGCCGCGGATCAAGGGCGTCGCGTAGTCCGTCTCCCACGAAGTTGATGGCCAGCACGGTGACGGCGATGGCGATCCCCGGCGGGAGCCACAGCCAAGGCATCCCCTGCAGGATGGTCAGTGACTGGGCGCGCTGCAGCATCCCGCCCCAGCTCGACTGCGGCTGGGTGACCCCGAGGCCAAGGAAGGAAAGGGCCGCCTCCAGGAGGATCGCCTGGGCGCTGAGCAGCGTGACCACGACCGTCAGCGGTGAGACGACGCCGCCAACGACGTGGCGGGTCATGATCCGCAGCTTGCTGCACCCGATGGCCCGGGCGGCCAGGACGAAGTCCATCTCGCGTAGGGACAGGGCCATCTGCCGCACGATCCGGCATGCAGTGGGCCATTCGAAGACGGCGATGACGAGCACGATCGTCGAGATGCTCGGTCCGAGCACGGCGATGAGCAGGATGATCACGATGAGCGAGGGGAAGGAGAGGATCACCTCGACGACCCGCATGATCACCGTGTCGACCCAGCCGCCGAGGATGCCTGCGAGCAGGCCGAGGGCGAGGCCCAGGACCCCGGCCGACAGGGCAGCGGCGATACCGACGGTCAACGAAACCCGGGTACCGTAGATTAGCCGGCTCAGCACGTCGCGTCCCGCCGAATCGGTCCCGAGCCAGTGCTCGGCGCTCGGGGGCTTTTGGAAGCTCGCCAGGTCGACGAGGTTGGGGTCCCCCGGCGCGAGCAGGGGCGCGCACACCGCCACGACCACCAACAGGACGAGCACGACCAACCCCACCATCGCCAGCCGGTGCCGGCGGAACCGGCGCATGGCCATCCGGAGCGGCGAGAGCGGCCGCATTGAGGTCGGGTCGAACGCCTCGTCCGCTGACCCGAGGGGACCGGGCACCGGGCCGTCCGCCAGGAGGTCGGTCGTGGCCGACGGCATTCCCGGGGCGTCGCTCACAGCCGGATCCTAGGGTCCAGGAGGGCGGCTGCGATGTCGGCAAGCAGGTTGAAGACCATGACTAGACCGGCGCTGAGCAGCACGACGGCGAGAATCACCGGGTAGTCCCGCTGGCCGATCGCGTCGAGGGTCGCCTTCCCGAGGCCCGGCCAGGAAAAGATTGTCTCGGTGATCACGGTCCCCGCCAGCAGGGCCGGGACCTGCACGGCCAGCACGGTGACCAGCGGGATCAGCGCGTTCCGCAGCGCGTGCGAGACGACGATCCGGACGCCGGGCACGCCCTTGGCCACGGCCGTGGTGATGAAGTCCTGGCGCAGGACGTCGAGCAGACTCGCCCGGGTGTAGCGGACGAACGGACCGACGAGAACGGCCGCTAGGGTGCACGCGGGGAGCACCAGGTGGCGCAGCGCGTCGACCGCCGAGGTGTCACCGAGGGTGCGCTGCCCGCCGCTGGGCAACACGCCGAGGAGCACCGCGAAGACGTAGATGGCGATGAGGCCGAGGAAGAAGACGGGGATCGAGATGGCCAGCATGCTTACGGTGGCCGACACGTAGTCGACCCACGTGTTCTGCCGTAGCGCCGCGATGACCCCCACCGGGATCCCCAGGAGGAGGGCCACACACACGGCCGACAGCGCGAGGGTCGCCGTCGCCGACCACCGCGGGGCCAACATCTCGGTAACAGGTACCCGTTGCGCGTACGATATTCCCAGGTTCCCCTGGAAGACGTCCTTGGCCCAGACGAGGAACTGCACCGGCAGGGTCTGGTCCAGGCCAAGCTCCTGGCGGGCGCGAGCAAGGTATGCCGCGGAGTCCGGCCCGGCGAGTTGGTCGGGGCTGATGAGCAGCTGGACGGGGTCACCCGGCAGCAGGTGCACGAACGCGAAGCCCAGGAGCATGATCCCGAAGACCACCGGGATTGCGATGCCGATCCGACGGACCAGAAAGTTAAGCATACGTTTGCGCCTCCTCCGGTGGGGTATAGAGGGGGCTGCGCCCCCGCAGGCGCTCAGGCCGAGCGGATCAGCCCTGCCAGGCCCAGTCCTCGATGTTCCAGTAGGGGGCCGACAGGTTGCCGGACGCTCTGACCCCGGTGATCTTCTTGTTGAACGCCGCGATCGAGTTCACCACGTACAGGTAGATCTCGGCCGGGTCTTGGTTCAGCCGGGTGAACGCCTGCTTGTAGACGGCCGCCCGCTGCGTCTGGTCGGTCTGCTGCAGGCCCTGGGCGAAGAGCTTGTCGGTCTCCGGGTCGCAGTACTGGCTGGTGTTGCCGCCGGCCGGGTACCGAGCCGAGCACAGCGCGTAGGTCTGCATGGCCACCGGGTCGAGAGTGAAGTCCGCCCCGCTGTTCCAGGCCGCCTGCCAGCTGTCGTCCTGCTTCTTCCACGTGGCGAGGAGCTGACCGGCGTCGACGTTCTGGAGGGTGACGTTGATGCCGACCTGGCTGAGCTGGCCCTGGACGATGGTCATCGCCTTGTCCACGTAGCTGCGCCCGCTGCGAGTCAGCAGGACCACCTTGGTGCTCGGGTTCCACCCGGCCGCCGTGAGCAGCTCCTTGGCCTTCGCGGGGTTGTACTCGTAGGAGGTCACGCCATCGGTCGGGATTGACCAGGTGGGGCTGATCTGGCGGATGTTGGTCAGTGGCGTCGTGCACTGACCGGCCAGCACCTGTTTGCAGATGCCCACCCGGTCGATGGCGTAGATCATCGCCTGACGGATGCGCGGGTCTTTAAGCTCGGGGCTGGCGTAGTTCAGGGCCAGCAGCTCGGGGGCGACGCCCTGGTGGGAGGCGGTGGCGACCCCGTCGACGGCGGACAGCCGCTCAACGTCAGCCGGGTCCACCGGGAAGATGAGGTCGGTCTCCCCGGTCTGCAGCTGAGCGCTCATCGCGTCGGTGGCGAGGGCCTTGAGGAAGACCTTCTCGAAGTACGGCTTGGAGCCGAAGTACTTGTCGTTGCGTACGAACTGCGCGTCCTGCCCGGCCGTGAAGGAGACGAGTTTGAACGGGCCGCTGCTCACCGGGTAGGTCTTGAAGTAGGCGTTGTCCTTGAGCTGGTCGTGCGGGACCTTCCCGAGCACGCTGTCCGGCAGCAGGGGGAGGTTGAAGGCCACCCCGGCCAGGTTCGCCGTCCACGCAACGTTGGGTGACAGCAGCTTCACCACGACGGTTGACGCGTCTGGTGCGGTGACCCCCGACACCGACTTTGCGGTCTTCTTGCCCACCGCGTCCTGGCCCTCGACGCCACCGATCCGGCCGGCGCTCGCCGAAACGTTGGAATCAAGGTAGATATTCAGCGTCGTCACGAGATCGGTCGAGGTGATGGGCTTCCCGTCGCTCCACGTGAGGTTCGGCTTGAGCTTCAACGTCACCGTCTTGGCGTCGCTAGAGATGTCCCACGTCGACAGCAGCCGGGAGAAGACCTTGGCCTGGTTGTCCGATTGCAGGAGTGGGGTGCCGAGCAGGCTGAGCACCTCGGCCTTGCCCTGCTGGTTCGCGGTGAGGGGGGTGATCTCCGTCGCTTCCACCGCCATGACCGCATTGAGCGTCGTGTGTCCGCCGCCTCCGGCACTACCGGTCGCCGTGCTGGTCGAGCCGCCGGACGAGCAGGCCGAGGCCAAGAGAACCCCCAGTGCGATGAGCGCTCCGACCGTGGATCTGCGTGCTGCTGCTCTCATCTCGGTCCACCTTCTGGTCGACGTTTGCACATGCTCGCACAGTAGGTGGAACCAAATTTCAGGTCAATGGACGCTCGGTCACGAGTCCGCAACGACCCGTGGCTCCCGAGCCGCGGGCCGCCGGCCTCGTACGGCCCCGCTGAGAGTCAACAGGTGCACGACGTACTCGAGCGTGATCTCGATGATCTCTCCCACCGAGGTCTCCACCCAGGGGTGCCAGTAACCCTCTGGCTCCTGGGCGTTGAGGTACCACCGGGCGAACCGGCCCAGCCAGTCGAGGTACGCCGGACGGCCCGTGATCTCATACAGCACGGCCGCGCCCCAGCTGCTCTTGCACGCGGACGGGTAGCGGAACTGGGCGTCAACTGCCGCCATCGAAAATGCCTGGTAGCGCTCGGCTAGCACCAGCGTCTCCGGCTGCGGGTCGGCCTGGTGGAGGCGGCCGAGGAACGCGGCGGCGATGCCGCCCACGGTCCACCGCTGCATCCGGTCGGCGGTGTTGTCCACGAGAAAGCGGGGCTGGAACCCGATATCGCCGGGACGGATCGGCGCCTGGCGCTCTCGCGACCAGAAACAGTGGAACCGGTCGGGCAGATCGTCCTGCGCGATCAGCACGGTGTTCAGGAAGTCGGCGACGCGACGGGCCGCGTCAATATCCCCGGTCATGAGACTGGCGAGGCCCGGCCCGCAGGCGTAAGGGACGTCCATCTCGTCGCTGGGGTCGCCGGATGCGGTGCGGTCGTTGGCGAACCCCCCGGAGACGGGGTCCTGCCAGCGCAGCAGGCTGGGCATCAGCCCGTACGAGAGGTCGTACTGCTGCAACATGTGAGCGCCGATGATGAACGACGAATCGCGGTAGGCCCATCCGTCTAGCGAGACGCGCGCGGGTGAGTCGAGCTCGCCGCTCGACGTGAGCAGGTTCCGGCGCACCCACCCGCAGACCGCGTGGGCCTCGTCCGGTCGCCCCGCCAGGGTCAGGGCCCAGGCGGCCCGGTGGTAGCGGAAGCCGTCGGCGGGGTCGCCCAGGGCGCCGTCGGATCGCAGGTGGCCCACGAGCCAGTGGGCGGCGCGGTCCACGGCATGGTCGCACGCCTCCAGCAACGCCTCTGCGTCGGCCGCCGCAGGCACCTTCATGACCCCTTGGCTCACAGCGGCACCGCCGCGTCGACCATGGCGATGATGTCGGTGCCGGGCCGGTACCCCAGGCGGTCGCGGGCCTTGTCAATACTGACATACCAGCTCGGCCGGGCACTCGGATGGCGCACCTCGACGACCTCCAGGCCGAGCCGGGTCCCCAGGTGCGCGAGGACCTCACGGTCCGGGTGGGGGGCGGCCGGACCGATGTTGAAGGCCTCGCCGATCGCCGATTCGGGTTCGATCATGGCGGCCAGCCCGGCTGCGGCGTCGTCCGCACTGGTCAGCATGGAAAGGCTTTCCGTCCCATCCGGGTCGACGACTACGAACAGCCGGTCGGACCCGTCGTCTGCCGCCTCGAGGGCGCTCATGACGGAGCTCTGGGTGTCGCTGAGGGCGGTCCGGCCGGCATACCAAGTCAGGGCCGACCGGATGAACCACCGGCGGCCGAACGGTCCGGAGCGGTCCACCAGCTCTTCGGGGTCTGCGGTGGCGGTCGGGCGCATGATGACGATGGGCATTCCGTAGGTGGACAGGAAGGCCCGGCAGAGCTGCTCTGCTCCGACCTTGGTGGCGCCGTAGACGGACCCGCCGAGCAGCGGGTGCGACTCGTCGACGGGCAGGTAGGCCGCCGCGCCGTGACCACGCCAGTAGACGGCGTCGCTGCTGACGTAGACGAACCGGCCGATCCCCGGCGCCGTCCGGCGGACGGCGTCCAGCAGGTTGAAGGTGCCTCTGAGGTTGACGTCGACGAAGCTCGCGTCACTGGCGCCGTGCAACGTCATCGCGGCCGCCAGGTGGCACACGGCGTCGACGTCGGCGGTGGCTTCGGTCAGCGAGGCCGGGTCCAGCAGATCACCGACGACGACGTGCGCGCCGACCGCTCGCAGGGCCTCGGCTCGAGGATCCCCAGGGAAGCCGAGCGCACGGACCCGATGACCGCTGGCCAGCAGCCGCCGCGTGAGGTGGGTTCCGATCCGCCCACCCGCGCCCGTCACCAGCACATCCATCACGTGCACCCTTTCGACGGGCAATAAGACTACGCATGCCAGTGCACAAGCGCTACGCTCGGCCGCGGCGGATGCCCTCCAGAGGCCGTCTCATGCCCCGAACCACGCGTCGAACCCGGCCCGCCCGGAGGCCCTGAGGAGCAGCGATGCCTACTGTCGTCGTAACCGGGGCTGGCCGCGGCCTGGGCCGGGCCGTCGCCTCGGGGCTGGCGGCCGACGGCTGGGACGTCGCCCTTCTGGGGCGGACCCCCGAGGACCTCGACTCGGCGGCGAGGGAAGCCGAGGAGGCCGGCGGCATCCGGGTGGTCGCGGTCACGGTCGACGTCCGCGACTCGGCGGCCGTGGAGGCGGCGTTCGCGACCGTGCGCCGGGTGCTCGGTCCGCCTGCGGCGCTGGTGGTCAGTGCCGGCGTCCAACGTATCGGAGCGGCGCTCGACCTACCCGCGGCGGACTGGGACGTGGTTCTCGACACCAACCTGACGGGTGCGTTCCTTTGTATGCAGGCCGGGGCGCGGCTAATGGTCGGTGAGGGCGGAGGTGGCCACGCTGGTGGCGGCAGCATCGTCGCGATCGCCTCGGTGGCGGGCCTGACCGCGGTCGCGGGGCGGGCGGCCTACGCGGCCAGCAAGGCCGGACTGGTCATGCTGACCCGGGTATGTGCGGTCGAGTGGGCCGAGCACGGCATCCGGGTCAACGCGGTCGCGCCAACCTTCGTGGACACCGACCTGGGTCGCCAGACGCTCGACTGTCCGGGTGAGCGCGAGCGCATCCTCGGCCTCATCCCGCTTCGTCGGCTGGCCACTCCCCAGGACGTCCTGGGAGCGGTGCGGTTCCTCCTCGACGAGCGGGCCGCCGGCTTCGTCACCGGCGAATGTCTCACCGTCGACGGCGGCCTGCGCGCGTGACCCCGGCCGGCCCTCCGGTACGACGCGCTCGTCCGCTCAGCTCAGAGGACCTTGCCGGGGTCGAAGATGTTCAGCGGGTCGGGCACCTGCTCGATCGCCCTTCTGGGCGAGGCTGCGCGGGCCGAGCGCCCGCTCCATCCCGGCCCGCTCGAGTAGGCCCACCCGCGCTCCGGTGACCTTGCAGCTGAGAGCGATGGCGCCGTCGAGAATCTCCCTGGAGCGCCGGCCAGGCGGCCTCGCGGGCCGCGTCGTCCCCGCTCGCAGCGGTAGCCGTCCGACTTGGGGTCCTCCAGGCGACGCCGGCCGTTCTCCTCATAGCCCACCCTCCTACTGACGGGCGCCGAGCTGGCGTTCCCTTCGATGTCGCCCGAGCGCATCACCTCGGCGCCGAGGTAGTCGAAGCAGAGGGCGCACACGACCTGGCCCTCCCACCGCACGACCAGGTTCAGGTGCCAGCGCTGCGGCGTGAACGAGACGAAGGAGTCTCAGTAGAAGCGGGCGGTGTTGAGGGACAGCTTGTCAGGTGCCGCCTCGCTCGATGGAAACAGGAAGAGTAGGAAGTCCGGACCGTGGATCCCGCCCACGGCGAGCTCGCCGACCGCGGGGAGGTCCTCGGACCGCAGGCCCCGCAAGCTCAGCGACCCGCCCGAGATCTCCAGCGCGAAAGCAGGATAGATGTCGTGCAACGTCATGTCCGCGATTGTCCCGCAGCGGCATTGCCCGGTCACCGACCAGTAGACGCCTGAGGGCCGCGGTTTCCCGTAAACTCAGGGCCTTCCCGCACCACGTCACCCGCACCCGCACCCGCAACGCTTGTCAGGAGTGGACGCCGCGATGCTCATCGCCGTCGGCATCCTGCTGGTCGTGCTCCTGACGTTCGCGACGGGGTACTTCGTGGCCCAGGAGTTCGCCTACGTCTCGGTGGACCGGATGCGACTGCGGCAGCTCGCCGACGAGGGCGACGAAGCGGCCGAGCGGGCGTTGCAGGTCACCGGACGCCTGTCGTTCACACTGTCGGGAGCCCAGTTCGGCATTACTGTCACGGCACTTCTCGTCGGGTATGCCGGTGAGCCCCTGATCGGGGCGGCGCTCGCGGACCTGCTGGGTTTCACCGGCCTCCCGTATGCCGCTCGGCTCACCCTCTCGGTCCTGCTCGTGCTGGTCTTCTCGACCGTGCTGCAGATGGTCATCGGCGAGCTGGCCCCCAAGAATCTCGCGATCGCCCGACCGGTGCCGCTCGCCCTGGCGCTCTCCCGCTCGACACAGGCATACCTCGCCGTCGCCGGGCCGGTGATCCACCTCTTCGACTCCGCCTCGAACCGCCTGCTGCGGATGGTGGGCATCGAGCCGGTCGAGGAGCTCGCCGCAGGTGCGACGACCGAGGACCTCGAGCACCTGATCGACGAGTCGCGGCGCGGAGGAAGCCTCGACGAGGAGCTGTCCGGGCTGCTCGAACGTGGACTCGCCTTTCGCGGCCTCACCGCCGAGCAGGCGATGACTCCCCGCGTCGCCGTCGTCACCGTGCCGGCGTACGCCCCGGTCAGTCGGGTCGTCGAGCTGCTGGGCACGACGGTGCACTCTCGGTTCCCCGTGGTGGCGGACGACGTCGACGACGTCGTGGGTGTCATCGGTCTCGCGGAGGTGCTCGGGGTTCCGCGGGCGACACAGCCGACGACCCGGGTGGGCGACGTCTGCGCGGATCCGGTCCTGATGCCCGGGACCCTCGGCCTTCCGGCCGCGCTGGAGACCTTGCGCGCAGCGCGGCGTCAGCTGGCGGTCGTCGTCGACGAGTTCGGTGGCCTGGCGGGCGTTCTCTCGTTGGAGGACATCGCCGAGGAGGTCGTGGGCGAGATCCTGGACGAGGGCGACGTTGATACTGGTGTCGTCACTCGGCAGAAGGGCGGGGTCGCCACCGTCGCCGGCCGTCTTCGCCTGGACGAGATCGAGGCCACGACCGGGCTGCGGCTGCCACCGGGCACGGACTACACGACCGTCGGCGGTCTGGTCATGGACCGGCTCGGCCGGGTGGCCCTCGCCGGGGACGTCGTGGGGGTCACCGAGGAGCACGACGCTTCGGGTGCCGACCAGCTCGACGACCCCGATCGAGAAGGTCCGCCGCACACCGTCGTGCCGATCCACGTCGACCAGGTCGAGCGTCATGTTCCGACGGTGGTCACCCTGACGCGTTCGGACCCGGACCCGGAGTCATGAGCCCGGCCCTGTCGATCGCTCTCTCCGTGGCCCTGCTCGCACTCAACGGGTTCTTCGTCGCTGCTGAGTTCGCGGTCGTCTCCGCCAAGCGGCACCGGCTCGAAGCCCTCGCGTCGCGGGGGAGCGCCGCGGCGCGAGCGGCCGTGCTCAACAGTCGTGAGCTGTCCCTCTGCCTCGCCGGCGCCCAGCTCGGGATCACCCTGGCCACGTTGGGCCTCGGTGCGCTGGCAAAACCAGCAGTCGCCGACCTGCTCCAGCCGGTGCTCGGGCTGACGCCACTGCCCGAGGCGGTCGCGGGAGCCATCGCCACCGTCGTCGCGGTCGGAGTAGTGGTGTTCCTCCACCTGGTCGTCGGGGAGATGGCGCCCAAGTCGTGGGCCATCACGCATCCCGAGCGGTCGGCGATGATGCTGGCGCTGCCGTTCCGGGCGTTCACGTCGGCGACCCGGTGGCTCTTGGACGGCCTTAACGCGATCGCCAACGCGCTGCTGCGGCTGGCAAAGGTGGACCCGGCCAAGGAGACCGCGCCGGTCCAGGGACCCGTGGAGCTCCAGCTGTTGCTGACCGCCTCGCGGGAGCATGGGCTGATAGACGCGTCGGACGAGCGGCTGCTGAGCAGCGTCCTCGACCTCGGCGGCACCCCTGTATACGCCGTGACCCTGCCGCTCGACGACATCGTCACAATCGACGGCGCGGCACGGGCGGAGGATGTCGAACGAGTGTCGTTCGAGACGGGACGGTCCCGCCTCGTCGTCGTCGACCGCAACGGCCTGCCGACCGGTCTGGTCCACGTGCGAGATGCGGTGCTGGCCGCCCCCGATGCGCAGGTGAGCGGACTGGCATACGAGACCATCGCCCTCGACCAGCACGACACGGTGCTGACCGCTGTGGGGAGGATGCGAGCCGCGCGCGCCCAGCTCGCCCTGGTCACAAACGCGGCGAGCGCCGACGGCAACGACGGCACCGAGGGCACCGAGGGCACAGTCATCGGGATCACCGCTCTGGAGGACCTGTTGGAACGGGTGCTCGGGCAGTTCGAGGACGAGACGGACCGTCCTCGGGCTTGAGGACCCGACGGTCGTCACAGACTGGGCGAGTCCACCTCCAGGAACCGGAAGACGTCGGTGTCGTCCACGCCGGGGAACACGCCTGGGGGCATGGCGGCGAGCAGGTGGGAGTGGACGCGGGCGCTCGGCCACGCCACGTCCGACCAACGCGCGGTGAGCGCCGCGGGTGGAACGGTGCAGCACGCGGGGTCCGGGCACCGCGACTCCGAGCGATGGGTGGTGTCACGGCCGCGCATCCATTTCACGTGCCGGTAGGGCACCCCGACGGAGACGGAGAACGTCCCGGCTGCGGTCCGGTCGACGATCGCCGTGCACCAGTAGGTACCTGAGCCGGTGTCGGTGTACTGCTGGTGTGCCTCGGACAGGTCCGGCTGCTCGAACACCGCGCGGGCGGTCCAGTAACGGCAGACCCGCTGGCCCTCGATGGCACCCGTCGCATCGGTGGGGAAGTGCACGCCGTCGTTCTCGTAGGCCTTGTAGATGATGCCTGCTGAGGAGGTGCGCATGAAGTGGACCGGGATGTCGAGATGTCGGGTGGCCAGGTTGGTGAAGCGGTGGGCCGCCGTCTCGTGGGAGACCGCGTATGCGTCGCGCAGGTCTTCGATCGCGATGTCCTTGTTGGCCTTGGCCATCCGCAGCATCGTCAGCGCCCCGTCCTCGGGGATCAACAGCGCTGCGGCGAAGTAGTTGACCTCCACCCGCTGCTCCAGGAACTCGCCGTAGTCCTTGGGAACGCGGTGCTCGAGCACGATGTGACCGAGGGCCTGCAGGGCCAGTGCCCTCGAGTCAGACTGCCCGGCGTCCGGCTGCGGCAGGTGGATCCGGTGGTTGGCGAGATCGGTGACGGAACGGGTCGACTCGGGAAGCCCGCCGGTATGCACCAGGGTGAAGCCGAGGTGGGCGGCCATCTGGTCCACGACCGACCTGGTGATCGGTCCGCCGGAGTAACGGGTTGCCCTGATCAGCTGTCCCGCTGCGGCTTCCACCTCGGGGAAGTAGTTGTCCTGGTCGCGCATCCGTTGGCGCAGCAGGGTGTTCGACCGGCGGGCCTCCTCCGGAGTGGCTGACCGCTCGGCGCGGATCGCCTCCATAGCCCGGTGCATCCCGACCAACGACTCGAGCACCGGCGTCGACAGGCCGGGACCCAACCGGACCGCGGGGATGCCCGACTCCCTGAAGGCGTCCAGCCGTTGCGCCTGTTCTAGCTCGATCTCGAGGGCGGCGCGCCGGCTGGGAGGCTCCACCACCAGCAGGTCGGGCAACGTGACGCCGAGTGCTGTCGCGAGCGAGGTCAGGGCGCTGACCTTGGCCTCGCGCTTGCCGTTCTCGATGAGCGACAGGGTCGAGGCCGAGACACCGGCCGCCGTCGCCACGTCGGTGAGGGTTCGACTCTGCGTCCGGCGCAGATGACGCAGGGTGCGGCCGACGGTGAACGGGTCGGGTCCAGGTGGTGTGGAGGGGCGTAACCCCGAACTTTCGGCAGTCGGTGCGAGAAAGGTGGGCACAACTGCAGGTTAGCGCAAAATCTGGAGAAATTGACGGCAAGAGAGCGCGCTCGCCGGCCCCGTGACACGGATGCTGGGGCTGTCAGCGCAGCCTTTCGGAAGGACCTCATCATGACCATCAGCATCGAGTCCGCGTCACCGGCCCACCTGCATACCGAGGAGGGCAAGTCAGCCGAGCCGGCCGACTGGTTCACCAGCCCGGCGGACGAGCTTCGCCGGGTCTGGGACGACGACCCCCGGTGGGCGGGCATCCGGCGGACCTACAGCGCCGAGGACGTGCTCCAGCTACGCGGCAGCGTTGTCGAGGAGCACACCCTCGCTCGGCGGGGCGCCGACCGTCTGTGGCGCCAGCTGACCACCCGACCGCTGGTGCGCGCCCTCGGCGCGTTGACCGGCAACCAGGCGGTCCAGATGGTGCGCGGCGGGTTGGAGGCGATCTACCTGTCCGGGTGGCAGGTTGCCGCGGATGCGAACCTGTCCGGCCAGACGTACCCCGACCAGAGCCTGTATCCGGCGAACTCGGTGCCGACTGTCGTGCGCCGGATCAACAATGCGCTCCTCCGCGCCGACCAGATCGACCACAGCTCGCGCACGCACCACCCCGACTGGCTGGTGCCGATCGTGGCGGACGCGGAAGCCGGGTTCGGTGGGGCGCTGAACGCCTTCGAGCTGATGAAGCAGATGATCAGCTCTGGCGCCGCCGGGGTGCACTGGGAGGACCAGCTCGCCTCGGAGAAGAAGTGTGGACACCTCGGCGGCAAGGTCCTGGTCCCGACGTCTCAGCATGTGCGCACCCTCAACGCGGCCCGGCTCGCGGCCGACATCGAGAACGTGTCGACGCTGGTGATCGCTCGCACGGACGCGTTAGCGGCCGACCTGCTCACCAGCGACATCGACCCGGTCGACGAGCCCTTCCTGACCGGTGAGCGAACCGAGGAGGGTTTCTACCGGGTCCGGGCAGGGATCGAACCGGTGCTCGCCCGGGCGAGGGCGTACGCGCCGTACGCCGACCTCATCTGGGTCGAGACCGGTATGCCTGACCTCGGCCTCGCACGCGAGTTCGCGACCGAGCTGCACCGGGAGTTCCCTGACAAGATGCTGGCGTACAACTGCTCGCCGTCGTTCAACTGGTCAGCGGCTCTGGGCGAGCGCGAGATCGCGACCTTCCAGGACGAGCTGGGCGAGATGGGCTATCGGTTCCAGTTCATCACCCTCGCCGGGTTCCACGCGCTCAACCACTCGATGTTCACCCTGGCCCACGGCTATGCCTCCCGCGGCATGCCTGCGTATGTCGAGCTGCAGGACGCCGAGCTCGGGGACATCCACCTGGGTTACACCGCGATCCGGCACCAGCACGAGGTCGGCACCGGATACTTCGACAAGGTCACGAAGGCCCTCAACTCCAACTCCACAACACTGGCCATGGCCGGCTCCACCGAGGCCGCCCAGTTCTAGGACCAGTTTGAGGACCTGAGCGGTCTCAGGGGTGGAACACGGCCCGGTAGACGTGCATCGACGCAGCCGTGACCTCGACGGGGCCGTCGGCGGGTTCGACCACCTGGGGCCCCTGGGGACGCGGCCAGGCACTGTCCCAGAGCAGCTCGTATGCACTCAGCCCGGCGGGCGTCGGCAGCGTCACCTCCGCTGCCGCCGCACCGCCGTGCAGCAGGACGAGGGCGGACCGCTCACCGAGCCGGTCGCCGTCGAGATACATGGCGAGTGTGCGGTTCGTGGGGTCGGTCCACCGCTCCGTCGTCATCGGCTGACCGCCCGCACCGAACCAGGCCACGTCGGCCCTCCCGTCGCCGTCGGCAGGCGCGCCCAAGTGGAAGGTCCGTTGGCGCAGTACCGGAAGCATCGCTCGGAGCCGGACGAGGAACCGCGTCGTCTCGAACAGGTCCTGCTGCCAGGGCTGCACGTCCCAGTCGAACCAGGAGATGCCGTTGTCCTGACAATAGGCGTTGTTGTTGCCGTGCTGAGTTCTCCCGATCTCGTCGCCGGCGTTGAGCATCGGGACCCCGGTCGCGGTAAACAACGTGCCCAGTAGGTTGCGGACCGACCGCTGGCGAGATGCCTGGATCCCCAGGTCGTCCGTCGGACCCTCGACGCCGTGGTTCCACGACAGGTTGTTGTCCGACCCGTCGCGATTGCCTTCCAGGTTGGCCTCGTTGTGCTTGACGTCGTACTCGGTCAGGTCGCGGCCGGTGAACCCGTCGTGGGCGGTGACGAAGTTGACCGAGGCGATCGGGCCTCGGTCCCGGGCGCCGAAGAGGTCCTGCGAGCCGGCCATCCGGGTCGCGAGGTCCTGGACCCCATGTCCGGACCGGTCGTCGTTGTCGCGTCCGACGTCGGCCAGCCAGAACGACCTCACGCTGTCGCGGAACTGGTCGTTCCACTCGCTGAACGGCGGCGGGAACTGCCCGGTGCGCCACCCGTGGATGCCGAGATCCCACGGCTCGGCAATGTTCTTGACCCTCGACAGCACGGGGTCGGTGCGCAACGCGACGAGAAACGGGTGGTTGGGGTCGTAGTCGTCGTACCGCCCCCGCGCCAGCGCCACGGCCAGGTCGAAACGGAACCCGTCGACGTGACATTCCTGCACCCAGTAGCGCAGCGAGTCGAGGACCATCCGGCACACCACGGGGTGGCGCAGGTCCAGGGTGTTGCCGCACCCGGTCACGTCGATGTCGTGACCGCGGTCGTCCAGCCGGTAGTAAGCCCTGTTGTCCAGCCCACGCCAGCTGAGCGTCGCCCCGACCGCACTCTGCTCGGCAGTGTGGTTGTAGACGACGTCGAGGATCACCTCGATCCCGGCGCGGTGCACGAGCTTGACCATCCCTTTGAACTCGTCGAGAACACCCTGCGGGTCGTTCGCCGACGCATACGCGGCGTGGGGGGCGAAGAACCCGAGCGTGTTGTAGCCCCAGTGGTTCACCAGTTCCCGTCGGGACAGCTCGGGTTCGGAGGTGAACGCATGGATCGGAAGCAGCTCGACAGCCGTGACGCCGAGCCGGGTGAGGTGCTCGAGAGTCACCGGATGCGCGAGGCCGGCATAGGTCCCACGCAGATGCTGAGGTATGCCGGGCAGCAGCTTCGTGAGGTTGCGCACGTGCACCTCGTAGACAACCGACTCGGCGAGCGACCGCTGTAGCGGAGCGTCTCCCTCCCAGTCGAACCGTTCGTCGGCAACGACGCAGCGGGGGACGAAACCCACCGAGTCACGGTCGTCGCGAAGCCCTGTGTCTCCCGCGAGCTCGACGCCTACCCGGTGCCCGAACACCTCCGGAGCCAGGGTCACCTCGCCCTCGATGGCGCGCGCGTAGGGGTCGAGGAGGAGCTTCTGCTCGTTGTGCCGGTGGCCGAGGTCCGGACGCCAGGGACCGGCTGCCCGCACGGCGTAGCGCTGGCCAGGTGCCACGCCCGCGAGGTGACCGAACCAGAAGCCGTGGGCCCGTTGGGTGAGGGGAAAACGTCGCTCCGAGGTGCCGGTTCGGTCGCCGGCGTCGAACAGGCAGACGTCGACCCCGTCGGCGTGTCCGGCGTAGAAGCAGACCTCCACACCACCCTCGACGAGGGTCACACCTGGAGCCGGCGGGAGGTCGCGCAGGGGTCGCGGCGGCGGCGGGGGCACCATGATCCCAGCCTAGGGCGGCCGTTACGGTGTCTCCCATGAGCGATCCCACGAGCCTCCCGAACTTCCCGCCTCCGGCGGACGAGCACCCGTTGCGTGGGCGGATGCTGGACGTGCTGAAAGACCTCCAGGTCGAGCCCAACATCGACGCGGACGGTGATATCGCGTTCCAGATCGGTGAGCCGTTGCAGCAGATGTTCGTGCGCTGCCAGGACGGCGACTGGCCGGTGATGCGCATCTTCGGCCAGTGGCTGATCGGCGACAACGTCCCGTCCGACCCGGTGGCGCGGCTGCAGCGCTGCAACGACTTCACCCTCCAGCTCAACCTCGCCAAGGTCGGCATCGCCAACGAGAACCTCGTCGTCAGCGTCGAGCACGTCGCGCCCCAGGGGGCCGACCTGTCGTCGCTCTTCCAGATCAGCGTCAACCTGGTCATGGAGGTCGTCCAGCTCTGGCACCAGTCGTTCCTCGACCAGCCCGACCAGCCCGACCAGCCCGACCAGCCCACCGACCTGCCGAGCAACGACTACGAGCCACGACACCGTCCGGACCAGGCGTGAGCGACTTCGTCCGCCTCGAGGTCGAGGGTGGTATCGGGACGATCCGGCTCGACCGCCCCCCGATGAACCCCCTGTCGGTGCAGGTGCAGGAGGAGATCCGCGCAGCCGCCGTCGAGGCGGGCGATCGGCGCGACGTCGCGGCCGTCGTGGTCTGGGGCGGGGACAAGGTCTTCGCAGCCGGTGCCGACATCAAGGAGATGCAGACCATGTCCTACACGGACATGGTCGACCGCTCCGTCGCCCTGCAGGCCAGCATCACCGCCGTGGCGAGGATCCCCAAGCCCACCGTTGCGGCGGTCACCGGGTATGCGTTGGGCGGGGGCTGTGAGCTCGCCCTGGCCTGCGACTTCCGCGTCGCAGCGGACGACGCGAAGCTCGGACAACCCGAGATCTTGCTCGGCATCATTCCTGGCGCTGGTGGGACGCAACGTCTTTCGCGGCTCGTCGGTTCTTCGCGGGCCAAGGACATCATCTTCTCTGGGCGCTTCGTCGCGGCGCAGGAGGCGCTCGCCATCGGTCTGGTCGACCGCGTCGTGCCTGCTGGAGCGGTCTATGCAACTGCGCACGACTGGATGGCCACGTTCGTGGGCGGACCGGCATACGCGATCCGCGCTGCCAAGGAGGCGGTGGACCGTGGCCTGGAGTCCGACCTCGAGACGGGTCTCGAGATCGAGCGCATGTTGTTTGCAGGGCTGTTCGCGACCCGCGACCGTGAGACGGGGATGGCCTCGTTCGTCGAGAAGGGGCCCGGCAAGGCGACGTTCGAGGGTCGATGAGCTCCGGGATCGCGGGCCAGGGTGGGGCGCAGGCCCTGGACGTCCTGGTGTTCTGCGTGCCGCGCGAGTCGACCGACGACGTGCTGGCCGCCGTGTTCCAGGCTGGCGCCGGGAGCATCGGGGACTACGAGCACTGCGCGTTCGTCGCCGACGGGGTGGGCCAGTTCCGGCCGATCCGGGACGCACGGCCGGTGATCGGTCAGCTGGGCAACCTCGAGCACGTCCCCGAGCATCGGGTGGAGGTGGTGCTCCCTCGCCCGCTGAGGGCAGCCGTCGTGGCGGCGCTGCTCGAGGCGCACCCCTACGACGTGCCTGCCTACCATGTGCTCGAGACGGCGACCCTCGACCGCTCCTGACGATCAGACGGCGGGCATCCCGAGCAGTTCTCTGGCCATGGCGTCGTGGGTGACCATGCTCGTCACGAGTCCGCTACGAGCGGCCGCCAGCACGGCCGGTGACTTCTCGACGCCGTAGGGAACGGCGAACACCTCGTCGACGCCGGCCAGCTGGGCCGCGTCCATGCAGATCAACCGGGCCGTCTGGTCGCGTCCGACGATGCGTCCCTCCGCGTCTAGGAAGACACCGGACACGTCTGCCACCACGCCGGCAGCGTTGAGGGCCCGCCGGTCCTTGACCGTCATCGCGTCGAAGATCGTGCTGCGCCCGGCACCCCAGGCACCCAGACCGACGACGGCCTTGGTCACATCCGAGAACCGAGCGAGCACCTTGGCGATGTCGGCCTGTTTACGTAGCGTCCTCGCGGTCTCCCGGTCGGGCAGCAGGAACGGGGCATAGAAGCAGCTGACCCGTCCGCCGGTGAGACGCCCGACGTCCCGCACGATCTCGGTCGAGGTCACCGTCAGGTCGTCGCGGACGAGCGACCCGGTGAGCTGGACCACGGGTGCAGCAGCCATGCCACCGAGGGTCGGCACCAGGGAGGCGACGGCCCGAGCCCAGGCAAACCCGAGGACGTCAGCGGCCGTCACGGTCTCCGTCAACAGCTCGCCGGCTGCTCGCGCGAGCAGACTCCTGAGCGCCGACTGGTCCGTCTCCTGCGTCTCGACCACGATTGCTGTGCGCAGGCCGAGATGGTCCCGCAGCCGGCTGGAGAGCTCGACGTCGATGCTGCCGGGATGACCGATCTCGATGCGTACCAGTCCTGTTGAGAGCGCCTGCTCCAACAGTCGGGCGACCTTGAAGCGACTGATCTGCAGCTCGTCGGCAATCTCGACCTTGGACCGCCCGTCGACGTAGTAGCGGCGGGCCACGGTCGCGGTGAGCACCAGCTGAGCAGGCCCGGAGACGAGCTCGGGGACGTCCACGACCACTCCTTTCCATGGCGCTCATCTGAGCGGTGTGCTGAATGTAACCAGATTGTGTCCGGCGTGCACCGGTTTCTCACAGAGGGCCCTTGACAGTCGGCCGAGGGCGCGGTTGACTCCCGATGAACATACGAGCAACAAGCCGCTCATGTGAGCACCGGTGTCATCACCGGCTGCGGAGACCCAGCGCACAGACTCAACGAGGAGAACTCATGCCGCGGTTGACCATCGCCCCAGTCGTCCTGGGGGCGCTCGCCCTCTCCGCGGGCCTATCCGCCTGCTCGGGTGCCGGCGGAGGCGGGGGCGGTGGAGGCGGCGGCGCCAGCGGCGGCGCGACGTCGATCAACGTGCTCATGGTCAACAACCCACAGATGGTCGACCTGCAGAAGCTGACCGCGGACAACTTCACGAAGCAGTCAGGCATCACGGTCAACTTCACGGTGCTTCCCGAGAACGACCTGCGCGACAAGGCCAGCCAGGAGTTCTCCAGCCAGGCCGGTCAGTACGACGTAGCCACGCTGTCCAACTTCGAGATCCCGATCTATGCCAAGACCCACTGGGTGGCGGACCTGACGTCCTACACGAAGTCCGACACCGGCTTCGACCAGTCCGACATCCTCAAGCCGATGACGAGCGCCCTGACGGTCGACGGGAAGGTCTATGGCGAGCCGTTCTACGGCGAGTCGTCGTTCCTCATGTACCGCAAGGACGTCCTGGCGGCAAAGGGCGTCACCATGCCGGACAAGCCGACGTGGCAGCAGGTTGCCGACGCCGCCGCAAAGGTCGACGACCCGAGCGGTATGCGGGGGATCTGCCTTCGTGGCCAACCCGGTTGGGGCCAGGTGTTCGCGCCGCTGACCACGGTGGTCAACACCTTCGGCGGGACCTGGTTCGAGAAGGACTGGACCGCGAAGGTCAACGCTCCGGAGTTCAAGGAGGCGACGAACTTCTACGTCAACCTGGTCCGGCAGCACGGTGAGGCCGGCGCCTCTCAGGCCGGGTTCACCGAATGCCTCAACAACCTGACCCAGGGCAAGACTGCGATGTGGTACGACGCGACCTCCGCAGCTGGGTCGCTCGAGGCAACCGACTCGCCGGTGAAGGGCAAGATCGGCTACGCGCCGGCTCCGGTGGTCAAGACGGACTCATCCGGTTGGCTCTACACCTGGGCCTGGGCAGCGCAGGAGAAGAGCACCAAGAAGGACGCTGCCTGGAAGTTCATCTCGTGGGCATCGGGCAAGGACTACGAGAAGCTCGTCGGCACCCAGCTCGGCTGGTCGCGCGTTCCCGCGGGCAAACGGGCCTCGACCTACGCCAACCCCGACTACGTCAAGAGCGCCGAGGCCTTCGCCCCGCAGACCAAGTCTGCTATCGAGACCGCCAACCCGGACAACCCGGGCGTCCAGCCCCGGCCGGCCCCCGGCATCCAGTTCGTCGACATCCCGGAGTTCCCGGACCTGGGCACCAAGGTGAGCCAGTACGTCAGCTCGGCCATCGCCGGTCAGGGGAGCGTCGACTCGGCCCTCGACCAGGGGCAGGCGCTCGCGGAGACCGTCGGCAAGAAATACCAGAAGTGACCTGACGCCGTGACGACCACAGCCGAACGGCCGACCGCCACGCCGTCGGAACCCCGGGCGCCCAGGCGGAGCTCCCTCCAACGCTCGGGCGACTGGGCGCGCAGGGCCCCGCTCCTGCCGGCTCTGATCCTCGTCGTCATCGTCACGCAGCTGCCGTTCCTCGTGACGATCGTCACCTCGTTCTTGCACTGGAACGCCTACTACCCCGACGAGCGCCGGTTCGGCGGGTTGGACAACTTCAAGACGGTGCTGTCGGATCCCGACGCCCGGCACGCTATCTGGGTCACGGTCCTGCTGACCTTCGTCGTCGTCGTGGTGTCGCTGTTGCTGGGCTTGGTGATCGCCTTGCTGCTGGACCGCAAGTTCATGGGCCGGGGCATCGTGCGCACCATGATGATCACCCCGTTCCTGATCGTCCCGGTGGCGGCCGCGCTGCTGTGGAAACACGCGCTCTACAACCCGGAGTACGGCCTGTTGAACGGTCTGCTCAAGGGCCTCTTCGGTGCCTCGGCGCCGCAGGTGGACTGGATCGGACAGTTCCCGTTTCTCTCGGTCGCCGCCGCCATCATCTGGCAGTGGACCCCGTTCATGATGCTGATCCTTCTTGCGGGTTTGCAGTCCCGCCCGCTCGACGTCGTCGAGGCCGCCCGGATGGACGGCGCCAACGCCTGGCAGATCTTCATCAACATGACGCTGCCGCACCTGCGGCAGTACATCGAGCTGGCCGGGCTGCTCGGCACCATCTACGTGGTCCAGAACTTCGACCACGTCTTCACGATCACGTCCGGTGGTCTTGGAACGGCCAACCTGCCGTACTACATCTACCAGACCTTCTACACCGCTCATGACTACGGGCTGGCGTCCGCCGCCGGCGTCATCGTGGTGGTCCTGACGATCATCGTCGCTACCGTCGCGCTGCGCACGGTGTTCAGCCTCTTCAAGGAGGAGTCCCGATGAGTGTCGTCGCTGACAGTCAGGCCATGAAGACGCCCAGACAGGCGAACCGACGTCGCCAGCCCATGGGCAACAAGCTCCTTGGCCTGCTGGCGTGGCTGATCGGCCTGACGTTCGTGTTCCCGGTGCTCTGGATGGTCCTCACGTCCTTCCACAAGGAAGCGGACGCGGCCACCAACCCGCCGTCGTTCTTTGCCCCCCTCAGCACCGAGGGCTACGAGTCCTTCTTCAGCGCCGGTCCGCTGCCGCCACTGATCAACTCGGCAACCGCGAGCATCATGTCCACGATCTTCGTGCTGCTGCTCGCGTTCCCCGCCGCATACGCCCTGTCGATCAAGCCGGTCCGCAAGTGGACCGACGTGCTGTTCTTCTTCCTGTCCACGAAGTTCCTGCCGGTCGTCGCCGGCCTGCTGCCGATCTACCTGTTCGCCCAGCAGGTGGGCCTCCTCGACAACATCTGGCTGCTCGTCCTGTTCTACACGGTGATGAACCTGCCGATCGCCGTGTGGATGTTGCGGTCGTTCCTCGCCGAAGTTCCCGTCGAGATGCTCGAGGCCGCACAGATCGACGGGGCGGGACTGATCATGACGCTGCGCAAGATCGTGGCGCCGGTCGTCATGCCGGGGATCGCAGCAGCAGCCCTCATCTGTTTCATCTTCAGCTGGAACGAGCTGCTGTTCGCCCGCGTGCTGACCGGAACGGTCGCCCAGACCGCGCCCGTCTTCCTCACCGGCTTCGTCACGAGCCAGGGGCTGTTCCTCGCTAAGGTCTGTGCCGCGTCACTGATCGTGTCTCTCCCCGTGCTGATCGCCGGCTTCGCGGCCCAGGACAAGCTGGTCCAAGGCCTTTCGATGGGCGCCGTCCGGTAGAACCGCCGTCCGGGAGCTCACCCTCATCGTCCATCGGGCTCGTGCGAACGAGAGGATCAGGTATGCCACAGCTCACCCAGGAGACGCTCGAGTCCCTTCCCGACGGGGTGGGGCGACCGGCATACGACCGCTCCGACGTCATCCCCGGAATCGTCCACTTCGGGGTCGGTGGCTTCCACCGGGCCCACGAGGCGATGTACGTCGACGCGCTGATGAACCGAGGCGAGGGCCTCGACTGGGGGATCGTCGGGGTGGGCACCATGCCGGCTGACGCGCGTATGCGTGACGTCCTGCAGGCCCAGGACGGGCTCTACACCCTCGTGGTCAAGCATCCGGACGGTGTTCTGGAACCGCGGGTGATCGGTTCGATCGTGCGCTACCTGTTGGCCGCCGACGACCCCGAGGCCGTGCTGGACATCCTGACGGCAACCAGCACGAGGATCGTGTCGCTGACCATCACCGAGGGGGGCTACCTGTTCCATCCGTCGACGGGGGAGTTCGACTCCTCAGCGCCGCTCATCCAGCCTGACCTCGTGGCGGGTGCAGTTCCCACAACGGTTTTCGGCTTCATCGTCGAGTCGTTGCGGCGACGTCGCGAAGCAGGTTCGGCGCCCTTCACCGTCATGTCGTGCGACAACATCCCCGGCAACGGCGACGTCGCCAAGAAGATGGTCACCGCCTTTGCCGAGCTCAAGGACGCCAAGCTGGCCGACTGGATCCGGCTGTCGGTCTCCTTCCCCAACTCGATGGTCGACCGCATCACACCCGTGACCGATGCTGGGGACATCGCCTCGTTGCGTGACACGTTCGGCGTCGAGGACGGCTGGCCCGTCGTCTGCGAGCCGTTCACGCAATGGGTGCTGGAGGACCACTTCGAGGGCGTCGACAAAGGGCGCCCGTCCTTCGAGGACGTCGCGGTCCAGCTGGTGACGGACGTCGAGCCCTATGAGCTCATGAAGCTGCGCCTGCTCAACGCCAGCCATCAAGCGCTGTGCTACCTCGGGTATCTCAGTGGCTACCGCTACGCCCACGAGGTCTGTCAGGACCCGTTGTTCGCCCGGTTCCTGCTCTCCTATATGGACCGTGAGGCGACGCCGACGCTCCAGGAGGTCCCCGGGGTGGACCTGACCGCATATAAGCACCAGCTCGTCGAGCGGTTCGCGAACCCCGAGGTCCGCGACACGCTGGCCAGGCTGTGCGCGGAGAGCTCCGACCGCATCCCCAAGTGGTTGGTCCCGGTCATCATGGAGAACCTCGCGTCTGGCGGGGAGATCGGATTATCTGCGCTCGTCGTGGCCTCGTGGGCCCGGTATGCCGAAGGCGTCGACGAGCAGGGCGAACCCATCGAGGTCGTGGACCAGCTCAAGGACCGGGTGATGGCCGCAGCCGCGCGGCAGGGTGACGATCCCCTGGCGTTCCTGCGCGACGAGACCCTGTTCGGGAACCTGGCTGCCGACGAGCGGTTTACTACGTCCTATACGCGGTCGCTGAACTCCCTGCACGAGGTGGGGGCGCGGGCCACCCTCGAGAACCTCGTCCCCAGCGAGTGATCCCGACAGGGCAGAATCGTCGCGTGCGCAGCAGCGACGTGGTGCAGACCTATCAGCGACGGATGAGCAACCGATGAGTGGAGGTCGGCTGGTTGCCGGCGTGGACTCGTCCACGCAGTCCACTAAAGTCCTCGTCTGCGACGCGGGGACGGGCGAGGTGCTGAGGGAGGGTCGAGCCTCCCACCCGGACGGGACCGAGGTCGACCCGGCGGCGTGGTGGGCGGCATACGAGCAGGCGACCGCGGGTGGTCTGCTCGAGGGAGTCGAGGCCATCGCTGTCGCGGGCCAGCAGCATGGGATGGTGACCCTCGACGAGAGCGGGGCCGTTGCCCGGAAAGCGTTACTCTGGAACGATACTCGGTCGTCCGATGCCGCTGCCGACCTCGTCGACGAGCTGGGTGGGCCACAGGCATGGGCCGATGCCGTGGGGACCGTCCCTCTTGCGAGCATCACCGTGGCCAAGCTGCGGTGGTTCGCGGAGCACGAACCCGAACAAGCGGACCGCGTCCGAGACGTCGTCCTTCCCCACGACTGGCTCACGGCTCAGATCCTGGGCGACGGCCGACCGGGCGTCGGCCGGATCGTCACCGACCGCGGCGACGCGTCGGGCACCGGGTACTGGTCACCGAGCGAAGGGGCCTATCGTCACGACCTGCTGCGGCGGGCTTTCGGGCGGGACCTGGGGGTCCCCGAGGTGCTTGCCCCTCATGAGGTCGCGGGTACCTCGCCGGGTGGTCTGGTCGTCGCCCCGGGGACGGGCGACAACATGGCCGCCGCGCTCGGCCTCGGCCTCGGGCCCGGCGACGTGGTGGTCTCCCTCGGCACCAGCGGCACCGTGTTCGGCGTTGCCGAAGTTCCAACCGCCGACCCCACCGGTGTAGTTGCGGGTTTCGCCGACGCGACCGGTCGCTTCCTGCCCCTGGTCTGCACCCTCAACGCTGCCCGGGTGCTCACCGCCACGGCGGCGGCGCTCGGCACGGACCTGGAGGGTTTCGAGCGACTGGCTTCGGCTGCCGAGCCAGGTGCAAGTGGCCTGACGCTGCTGCCCTACCTCGACGGCGAGCGCACGCCCGACCTACCCGGGGCCACGGGCACGGTCGGTGGCCTCACGCGGACTAACATGTCGCCGGAGAACATCGCGCGCGCCGCGGTCGAGGGGATGCTCTGCGGTCTCGCCGACGGCCTGGACGCGTTGCGCGACAACGGGGTGCCGGTCGACCGGGTGCTGCTGATCGGCGGTGGGGCCCGGTCCGCGGCCGTGCAGTCGGTGGCCCGCGGGGTGCTCGGAGTGCCGGTGGCCGTCCCGACGCCCGGTGAGTACGTCGCGCTGGGTGCAGCGCGGCAGGCTGCCTGGGCGTTGGCCGGCCGCCAGGAGGCCGACGAACCTCCACAGTGGGCCGTACGCGAGACAGGCGCCTCGGGTGACCCCGGTCACTGGGGGCGTGAGGTGCGGGAACGGTATGCGTCGCTGCGGACCCGGATGCACGGAGTCTGAGGGCCGCGTCTGAGCGCCACGTCTGAGATCGTGCGTCGGCGTGTCCGGCATCACTCTGGTTCGGTCGGGGAGAGCGGCCAGCGGCTGAGAGAATGGCAGACGAGCACTCCTCGTCTCCACCTGCCTCACCCGACTCCCTACGCGGCACCAGCCGGAAGAAGGACGCATGAACATCGTCGTCTGTGTCAAGTACGTTCCCGACGCCCAGTCCGACCGGACCTTTTCCGACAGTGACAACACCACCGACCGGGTCGGCGTGGACGGTCTGCTGTCGGAGCTCGACGAGTACGCCGTCGAAGAGGCGTTGAAGATCGTCGAGTCTGGCGAGGGGGAGGTCACCGTCCTCACGGTCGGTCCCGACAAAGCCGCCGACGCCCTGAAGAAAGCGCTGCAGATGGGCGCCCACAAGGCGGTGCACGTCGTCGACGACGCGATCCACGGCTCAGACGCGCTGGCGACCTCGCTCATCCTCGCCAAAGCCATCGAGAAGCTCGACCCGCAGCCCGACATCGTCATGACCGGTATGGCCTCCACCGACGGCAGCATGGGTGTCGTCCCGACGATGCTGGCAGAACGCCTCGGCCTTCCGGCCGTCACGTTCGCCTCCGAGCTCACGGTCGGTGACGGGACCGTGACCGTGCGCCGCGACAACGACGCCGCCTCACAGACGGTCGAGGCGGCTCTGCCGGCCCTGGTGTCGGTCACCGACCAGATCAACGAGCCGCGCTACCCCTCGTTCAAGGGGATCATGGCGGCCAAGAAGAAGCCGGTCGAGACCTGGGGTGTCGCTGATCTCGGCATCGAGCCGTCCCAGGTGGGGCTCGACGCAGCGTGGACTCGGGTGGAGACATTCTCCGCCCGCCCGCCTCGGGCCAAGGGCCAGGTCGTGCCGGACGAGGGTGAAGGCGGCACCAAGCTCGCCACCTTCCTGACCGAGCATAAGTTCGTCTGAGCCGTCAGTCCATCCTCGACTTTATTCTGCTGCAAGGAGATTCAACGACATGGCTGAAGTACTCGTACTCGTCGACCACGCGGGCGGTCAGGTCCGCAAGCCCACACTGGAGCTGTTGACCATCGCGCGGCGACTCGGCGAACCCGCTGCCGTCATCGCCGGCGACGCGGTACCAGACGCGGTGGCGACACTCGGCGCATACGGGGCGACCAAGATCTACCGCGCGAGCTCAGCCGACCTCGTGGACTACCTCGTGGTGCCGCAGGCGGAGCTGCTCGCGCAGCTGGTGGCTCAGGTGTCGCCGGCGGCTGTGCTCATCGTCTCCTCTGCAGAGGGCAAGGAGGTCGCCGCGCGACTGGCGGTCAAGATCGGTTCCGGTCTCATCACCGACGCTGTGGACGTGCAGGCCGCCGATGGTGGTGGCGTCGTGACGACCCAGTCGGTGTTCGCCGGTTCCTACGCGGTCACCGCGACCGTCACGGAGGGCACCCCGGTGGTCACCGTGAAGCCGAACTCCGCAGCCCCGGAGCAGTCCCCGGCCGATGCGTCCGAGGTGGCTGTGGACTTCACGGCCTCGGACGCCGCCAAGTCTGCCCGGATCACGGCGACCGCGCCCCGTGAGAAGACGGGTCGGCCCGAGCTGACGGAGGCGGCGATCGTCGTGTCCGGTGGCCGCGGCACGGCTGGCGACTTCACCCCCGTCGAGGCGTTCGCCGACTCGTTGGGCGCCGCAGTGGGCGCGAGCCGCGCCGCAGTCGACGCCGGCTGGTACCCGCACGCGTCCCAGGTGGGGCAGACCGGCAAGCAGGTCTCACCGCAGCTCTATGTCGCCTGCGGGATCTCCGGCGCCATCCAGCACCGGGCAGGGATGCAGACCTCCAAGACCATCGTCGCGGTGAACAAGGACGAGGAGGCGCCGATCTTCGAGCTCGTGGACTTCGGTGTTGTCGGTGACTTGTTCACCGTCCTGCCGCAGGCCACCGCCGCCGTCGAGGCGTCCAAGAACTGATTCCTGGGCGGGCACCCCGGTGGGCAGGATCGAGCGCAAGACAACCTCGGCCTGACAAGGCAACGCCGTTACGGTACTGGCATGACCAGGCCGCGTGATCTGCAGCCCCAACGGTTGCCCTGTTGCGCCCGCGTCCCTGTTGCACAGGATCAAACTGCGTATCAAGTTGCGTTTGGTGTTGTCCTGGCGACACCAAATGCTGTCTGATCAGCAGTTTGACTGCCCCGGTGGCTGAGGACAGGTCGGTCTGCGTGGTAACAGGATTCGGTGGATCGTGGCCGAAGGGGGTTGTCGGTGGTCGGTTGTAGATTTTGGGTATGCCTTCAGACCCGACCGTCCCGTGTGTGGCAGACCGCCGTGCCGCGGTCGCTGCGGCGCGGGCGGCGTTGACACTTTGAGGCGGACACCAAGCCGTTGCGGGCGGCGCTGGTCGACGGGCGGGTGGGGGTGTCGAATGCGGTGGTCGACCGGGCGGGTCATTCTCGGCAGCCTCGTCAGCCTGGCTTGGTCGCGCCGAGGGTGAAGCTCATCGCGACGCTAGCCGGGCGCTCGGACAGTCGCCACTCGCCGATCTCGTCAACCACCATCCCGGGAAACGGTGAGAACGGCACGCTGTCATGCTCCTCCAACAGAGTGAGGAGCAGGCCATGGCCCACGAGCGCGGTGACGGTCTCGCCCAGACCATGGTTCCAGCTGTGCGTCGTCGTGTGGGTGATCCGATGCTCGTCCCCCTCCGCTGCGGCAACGTAGGTCGCGTCCTCATCCCATACCTCGGGATCTGGCGTCTCGAAATAGGGCCAGACGGGGGTGAGGAGCCCGGAGGTCTCGTCGCGGTCGAGCGTGTCGAGCATCGGGTGTGCGTCGCGGATGAACAACCGGCCGCCGGGTCGCAGCAGCCCTGCCACCACGGCAGCCCACCGGTCCACGCAGGGGAGCCAGCACAGCGCACCGATACTGACGTAGACGAGGTCGAACGTCCGACCCGACAGGGCATTCTCGGCGGCGTACACGTCCGAGACGACGTAGTCGACGTCCGCGCCCGCCGCTGCAGCGATCCGTCGAGCGTGCTCGATCGAGACGCCCGACAGGTCCAGCCCCGTCATCCGGGCTCCCAGCCGGGAGAGCGAGATCGTGTCGGTGCCGATGTGACACTGCAGGTGGATCCCGACGAGACCCGTGACGTCACCGAGCCGAGGCCGGTCGAAACGCACCACGCCGGAGAGGTGGTGTGGGTCGTCGACGAACGCCTGGACCTCGTAGTCAGGTGCCGCGGCGTGCAGCGGCGCCCGGTCGTCCCAGTTCGCGCGGTTCAGGCTCAGGTAGGCCGGCTCGACCTCGCTCATCATGACCTCCGCGCGGTCTCGGGGCGACGACGTCGGCCATCCGATGAGGCCCGACCACGCACGACACGGTATGCCGTGGAGATGGCTCCGCTTGCCGCGCGCCGCGGTTGTGGTTGGGTCTGGCATGTGGTGTCCGTCGACCTCCTCAACCACCAGCCGACCCTCGTGGGTGCGCTGGTCAGGCTCGAGCCGACGGGGCCGGAGCACTTCGAGGGTCTGTGGCCGCTGTTCTCGGTCGGTGAGGAGCAAGGTCCGCTAGCCGACTTCGCCAGGAAACGGGCCCGGGCGGGGCTCGAGGGGGCACGGCTGCGTCAGGACCGGGCCGACTGGGCGATCGTGACGGTGGAGGGGGATGACGTGGTGGGCGAGGCCGTCCTGATGGACTTCGACGAGGATGCCGAGTCGATGAGCTATCGGATCGCTCTCGTCGGGCCGGAGGTCTTCAACCGGGGGTACGGCACCGAGTCAACCGTCCTGGTTCGAGACTTCGCTTTTGGGGCACTGGGTCTGCATCGCCTCGCCCTCGAGGTGACCTCGTCCAACACCGCGGCGATCCGGGTCTATACCCGGGCAGGGTTCGTGCTCGAGGGGGTGCGTCGGCAGGCAGTCCGGCTGGATGGTGCGTGGCGCGACGTCCACGACATGGCGTTGCTGGACTCCGACCCACGTCCCTGACCGCCGCTCGTCACCGCAGCCGGTCACAGCCCCGTAAAATCGAGCGGTGCGCCACTACCTCGACCACGCGGCGACGACCCCGATGCATCCCGCGGCACTCGACGCGATGACGCGCCAGCTCACGGTGGTCGGCAACGCGTCGTCGCTGCACACGTCGGGGCGCGCAGCCCGCCGGGTCGTCGAGGAGTCGCGCGAGTCGATCGCGGCCGCCCTCGGCTGCCGTCCGTCGGAGGTGGTGTTCACCTCCGGAGGGACCGAGTCGGACAACCTCGCGCTGCGCGGGACGTATGCCTCGCGCCGCGACGCCGACCCGCGGCGTACTCGGTTGCTCGTCAGCGAGGTCGAGCACCATGCCGTCCTCGACTGCGCCGAGTTCCTCGTGCAGCACGAGGGTGCCGAGATCACCTGGCTGGCGTGCGACGCCGACGGTCGGGTGGCACCCGAGACCGTGCGCGCGGCCATCCTCGCCGACCCCGGGTCAGCGGCACTCGTCTCGGTGATGTGGGCCAACAACGAGGTGGGGACCGTCCAGGACATACCCGGGATCGCGGCGATGGCCCATGAGCTCGGGATCCCTCTGCACACGGATGCGGTCCAGGCCTTCGGCCATGTGCCGATGGACCTCGCGGCCGCGGACGTCGAGCTGGCGGCGGTGACCGCCCACAAGCTCGGCGGTCCGGTCGGGGTGGGTGCCCTCGTCGTCAAGCGCGACCACACGCTGGTCCCGCTCTCCCACGGCGGGGGACAGGAGCGCCAGGTCCGCAGCGGCACCCTCGACGTGGCCGGGATCCGCGGGTTCGCGGTCGCGGTCGAGCAGGCGATGCTCGACCGTGAGACCGAGTCCATCCGGCTCGCCGCCCTGCGCGACCGACTCGTGGGCGGAGCGATGGCGCTGGGTCTCGGGATCGTCCCCGGCGGCGAATGGGTGGCCGGAGACGTGACCGGCCGACTGCCGGGCAGCGCGCACCTGCTGGTGCCCGGTTGCGAGGGCGACTCCCTGCTCTACCTGTTGGATGCCGCCGGGATCGAGTGCTCGACGGGATCGGCGTGCCAGGCGGGCGTTCCTCAGCCCAGCCACGTCCTGCTCGCGATGGGTCTGACGCAGGAGCAGGCCCGCGGCGCGCTGCGGCTCTCGCTGGGGCGCACCTCGACCGAGGACGACGTCCAGGCCGTGCTGTCCGCTCTGCCCGCCGCCGTCGAGCGGGCCCGGCGGGCGGCGGGGACCTCGGACACCGCGCCCACTGTGGGAGCGGCCTGATGCGGGTCGTTGCCGCGATGAGCGGCGGTGTCGACTCGGCCGTTGCCGCCGCCCGGATGGTCGACGCCGGACACGAGGTCGTCGGGGTCCACCTGGCGCTCAGCCAGAGTGCCGCGACCCTGCGCGAGAGCGCCCGGGGATGCTGCACGATCGAGGACGCCGGAGACGCGCGGCGGGTGGCAGACCGAATCGGCATCCCCTTCTACGTCTGGGACATGGCCAGCCGGTTCAATGCGGACGTCGTCGAGGAGTTCGTGCAGGAGTATGCCGCCGGCCGCACCCCCAACCCGTGCGTGCGGTGCAACGAGCGGATCAAGTTCGCCGCCCTTCTCGACAAGGCGGTGGCCCTCGGGTTCGACGCCGTGGCTACCGGCCACTACGCCCAGGTGGTCGTCGGCGCCGACGGGGGCCGGCAGCTGCACCGGGCCGTCGACCCCGCCAAGGACCAGTCCTACGT
>NZ_JBDTKA010000044.1:0-39299 GCF_039935575.1 Lapillicoccus sp. | reverse complement strand
TGGCCAAGAGCGTGAACGGCAGCGCAGGGGTGACCGGGGGGCTGGCTGCCAACGGGTACGGCGAGCACTCCCCCGGTGGGTTCTCGCTCGTCGCCGTCCTGCTGGCCGAGATCCTGCTCACCGCGTTCTTCGTCTTCGTCATCCTGGGGGTCACGACGGCGCATGCTCCGACAGGTTTCGCGCCGCTGGCGATCGGGCTCGCCCTGACCTTGATCCACCTGATCTCGATCCCCATCGACAACACCTCGGTCAACCCGGCCCGGTCGCTCGGTGTCGCATTCTTCAACGGTGACGGGGCGCCCGGCCAGGTGTGGCTGTTCGTGGTCGCCCCGCTCGTGGGCGCCGTGATCGCGGGGTGGTCATTCGCGGCGATCACGGGGATCGACCGCAGCAACCTCGACGTCGCAGGCGATACGAACCCCGGTGAGGTGATGGCGGAGCAGGTCCCACAGACCACAACCCAGACCACAGCGGAGACCACGGCGGAGACCATGGCGGAGAGCGCGCCGGAGAACGGCTGATAGCGTCGAGCCGTGAGCGATGCTGCCTCTTCGTCCCTTGGGTCCGCTGTCAAGGTCGCTGTCAAGGTCGCTGTCACCGGGGCCGCCGGCCAGATCGGCTACAGCCTGCTCTTCCGGTTGGCGAGCGGGTCCCTGCTCGGGCCTGACACCCCGATCGAGCTGCGACTGCTCGAGATCACCCCGGCGTTGAAGACGCTCGAGGGTGTGGTGATGGAGCTGGACGACTGCGCCTTCCCGACGCTGGCGAAGGTGGAGATCGGGGACGACCCACGCAAGGTCTTCGACGGCGTCGACCATGCGCTCCTGGTCGGTGCCCGCCCGCGCGGCCCAGGCATGGAGCGCGGCGACCTGTTGGAGGCCAACGGCGGCATCTTCGCGCCGCAGGGCAAGGCATTGAACGACGTCGCCGCCGATGGCGTGCGCGTGACCGTCACGGGCAACCCCGCCAACACCAACGCACTCATCGCCATGTCGAACGCGCCGGACATCCCGCGCGAGCAGTTCGCGGCGCTGACCCGGCTCGACCACAACCGGGCCATCTCGCAGCTGGCGGTCAAGCTGGGCGTCCCGGTGACGCAGGTCCGTCGGATGACGATCTGGGGCAACCACTCCGCCACCCAGTACCCCGACATCTTCCACGCCGAGGTGGGGGGCCGGAACGCGGCCGAGGCCCTGAAGGACGTGGCCGACGACGCCTGGCTAGCCGACACGTTCATCCCCACCGTGGCCAAGCGCGGGGCGGCGATCATTCAGGCGCGGGGCCTGTCGTCCGCGGCGTCCGCGGCGTCGGCAACGGTCGACCACGCACGGACGTGGATCGACGGCACGGCCGACGGCGACTGGGTCTCGATGGCGGTGTGTTCGGATGGCTCCTACGGCGTCCCCGAGGGTCTGATGTGCTCGTTCCCGGTCACCGTCTCCGATGGCCGGTGGTCGATCGTGCAGGGCCTCGACATCAACGAGTTCTCTCGGCAGCGTATCGACGCCACCGTGGCCGAGCTGTCCGAGGAGCGCGACACCGTCACCGGGCTGGGTCTCATTCCCTGAGTCGCGCCCAGCGGGACGGTCTCAGCCCTGGAGCTCGGCCGAGCAGCTGGCGGCCCGTCCCCCACCGACCTGGTCCACCGACGACCCGCAGGTGCGGACCAGGAAGAACACGGCGAACACCAGTCCGGCGGCGACGAGCATCATCACCACATCCAGCGGCCTGGACCGGATCGCGAGCCCCCCGCTGCGCGCCGGCGGCAGGACGGCACGAACGAGTGCGGCGAGGACGAGCGAGGCCGCCACGACAAACCCACCGACTCTGAAGTGGCCGCCAACGGTGATCAGCACCAGCCCGACCAGAGCGACGGTGGCGACCACCCACCATGGGCCGAGGCCGCGCAGCGGCCGCCACCTCATGCCAGGCCAGCCTGCCGTTCGGCGGCCGCGACGACGTTCGTCAGGAGCATCGCCCGGGTGAGCGGCCCCACGCCACCGGGGTTGGGGCTGACCCACCCGGCGACCTGCGCCACGTCCGCGGCGACGTCACCGGCGGTCTTCCCGTCGACCCGGGAGACGCCCACGTCCAGGACGGCCGCGCCGGGCTTGACCATGCGGGCGGTGATGATGTTGGGTACGCCTGCCGCCGCGACGACGATGTCGGCCTGGGTCACCTCGGCGCCCAGGTCGCGGGTTCCCGTGTGGCACAAGGTGACCGTGGCGTTCTCGGACTTGCGCGTGAGGATCAGACCGAGCGGGCGTCCTACCGTCAGGCCGCGCCCGACGACGACGACCTTGGCCCCGGCGATCGGCACGTCGTAGCGACGCAGCAGCTCGAGGCAGCCCATGGGTGTGCAGGGCAGCGGCGCCGGCTTGCCGAGGACCAGCCAACCGAGGTTCATCGGGTGCAGCCCGTCGATGTCCTTCTCAGGGTCCACCCGCGACAGCAGCGCGAACTCGTCGAGACCGGTGGGCTGCTGGACCAGGAAGCCGGTGCAGGCCAGGTCGGCGTTCAGCTCGTCGATGACCGCCTCGACCTCGGACTGCGTGGCCGTCGCGGGGAGGTCGCGCCTGATGCTGTTGATTCCCAGCTCGGCGCTGTCCCGGTGCTTGGCGCTGACATACCAGCGACTGCCGGGGTTGTCACCGACGAGGACGGTGCCCAGCCCGGGGACAACACCGCGCGCTGCCAGCGCTGCGATCCGGTCTGCGAGCTCGACCTTGATTGCCGCGAGGGTGGCCGAGCCGTCCAGGATCCGTGCCGTCACGGGGCCTCATCCTGCCAGACCCGGACGCGGTCCTGTCTCGAGCGCCCCGCCGCGGCGCCCCAGGCGGGCCTCCGGCATGCTGCTTCTGTGCCAAGGGGACGAACGAACCAGACCGAGACGTGGGTGGTGGACCGCCGGACGCTGCTCGGTGCGGCATCTGCCGGGCTGACTCTCGCCGCATGCTCGGACTCAAGGACTTCCGTGGCTCCGACGACGACCTCCCCCAAGGCGACGTCCAGCCCGTCGACGAGCGTCGTGGCGACACCGTCAGCCTCGGCCAGCACGACCGCTGCCGGGTCGACGACGACTGCGTCATCAAGCCCCGAGCTGCCCCGCGGTGGCGCCTCGGTCTTCCCGCACTACCGTCTCGTCGGCTACTGCGGTCATCCCGGCTCGTCGGCGCTCGGGCTGCTGGGCATTGGCGACCTCGACCAGCGGGTGGCAGAGCTCGAGGCGATGTCCGGCGCCTTCACGGGTGACGGCCGCACGATGCTCCCGGTGCTGGAGCTGATCGCGACGGTGGTCCACGCCTCCCCGGGTGCAGACGGGACATATCGCACCCGGTCGAGCAGCGACCTCATCCAGCGGTTCCTCGACGCGGCGCGGCGCCACCAGGCCTACCTGCTGCTGAACATCCAGCCGGGCCGGGCCGACTTCCTCGGCGAGGTGCGGGCCTACGAGTCGTGGTTGAGCGAGCCGGACGTCGGTGTCGCCCTGGACCCCGAGTGGGCAGTGGGTCCCGGACAGGTGCCGGGCAAGGTGTTCGGTCACGTCGAGGCGGCAACGCTCAATGCCGTCGGCGCCTACGTCTCCTCGATCGTGACCGCACACCAGCTGCCCGAGAAGGTCGTGCTCTACCACCAGCTGGCCCCGTCGATCGTCGGCAACGAGCAGCAGCTGCAGCAGCACCCCGGGGTGGCCTGGGTGAAGTCGGTGGACGGGATCGGCAGCCCAGCGGCCAAGACCGCAACATGGAACCGGCTCGTGGCGAGGACGCCACAACCGTTGGTACATCTCGGTTTCAAGGTGTTCCTCGACGAGGACTCCAAGCCCGGGCCCGTGATGACGCCCGCTCAGGTGATGGGTCTGACCCCCGTCCCCGAGTACGTCATGTACGAATGACCGGCCGCCGGGTCGCGCGGGCCGAGGCGTACCCCGCGAGCGCGGCGGCGGCAACGGTCACCAGAAGGCCCACCAGGACAACGGGCGTGATGTGTGACCTGGTCCGCACGTCCACCGCATCTAACGTCACCGAGGCCACGAGCTGGCCGGCGAGCATGCACAGCAGGACGAGCAACACACCCAGGTGGCGCACCGCGGCGGTCGAGAAGGCGACCACGACGATGCCGAGGAGGCCGCCGAACCACGCCCACCAGGGCGCATCGAGGCGGACCGGCGGGCCGAACTGGCCGACCGCCGCAGCCGGAGCCGCGAGGACGACCAAGAGGAGTGTGCCGAGGGCGAAGTTGAGCCAGGTCGCGGTCATAGGCGAGCCGGCGGTGACCGTCACCCGGCCGTTGAGCCCCTGCTGCACGGTGATGAGCAGCCCGGCGACCACGGCGAGCACGATCGGTAGAACCACGGTGGACCCGTCCCCGTTGACCCGGTCGCCGACCGCGACGACGACTCCCACCACCGCGAGCAGTGCCGAGCCGACCCTGCCCCATGAGACGGGGACGACGCCGGCCGGGCCGATCCCGGCCCGGTCCACCACGAGCCCTCCGACCGTTTGTGCTCCGACCACCGCGATGGTGAACAAGGCGACGCCGACGAGCGACACCGCATACGCCTGGCTGAAGACATAAAGCCCGCCGAGGAACCCGCCGATGCACTGCCAGAGCCGGAGCTGCCCGTCTCGCAGACCCTGACGGAGGGTCCGGACGCCCCGCCTCATCGACGGCGACACCAGGAGGAGCAGACCGAGCACCACGAGACCGGACCCGAAGCTCCACAGCGCTGCGTCGAGCCCGCGGCCGGAGACGGTGGCGAGCTCTCCGTTCATCCGGGCCTGCACCGCGAGCAACGCGCCGGCCGCCACGCTGAGCAGTGCCCAGATCGGCACGTCAGTGGGCGAAGTGGCGAGTACCCGTGAAGTACATGGTCACCCCGGCCTGCCGAGCCGCCTCGATGACCTCCGCGTCTCGGATCGACCCGCCCGGTGCCACCACGGCTCGCACCCCGCCCGCCAGGAGGACCTCGAGCCCGTCCGGGAAGGGAAAGAACGCGTCGGACGCTGCGACTGCCCCCGCTGCCCGTTCGGCGCCGGCCCTCGACACCGCGAGGTGACAGGAGTCGACCCGGTTGACCTGACCCATCCCCACGCCGACCGAGGCGCCGTCCTTGGCGAGCAGGATCGCGTTGGACTTCACGGCCCGGATCGAGCGCCACGCGAACGCCAGGTCCGCCAAGGTGTGCTCGTCCGCGGCCTCACCCGCGACCAACCGCCACCGGGACGGGTCGTCCCCGCCGTCATCGACGACCGCGTCGACGCGGTCGGGGGTCTGGGCGAGGATGCCTCCGCTGATCGGGCGGACCTCGATCTCGTCCCGGAGCCGCTCCATGTCGGCGGGCAGCCGCAGCACCCGGATGTTCTTGCGGGCCCGCAGGAGCGCGAGCGCGTCGTCCTCGAAGGAGGGCGCGACGATGACCTCGGTGAAGACGCCCTTGGTCCGTTCCACCAGCTCAGCCGTCACCGGTCGGTTGGTGGCGATGATCCCACCGTACGCGGACACCGGGTCACAGGCGTGCGCCTTCACGTACGCGCCGACGATGTCGCTGCCGACCGCGATACCGCACGGGTTGGCGTGCTTGACGATCGCGACGGTCGGCTGGTCGCCGTGGTCGTGCGCCGCCCGCACCGCAGCGTCCGCGTCCACATAGTTGTTGTACGACATCTCCTTGCCGTGCAGCTGCTCGGCCGAGGCGATGCCCGGCCGCCAGTGCCGGTACAGGGCAGCCTGCTGGTGGGGGTTCTCCCCGTAGCGCAGCGGCGCGACCCGGTCCCACGTCGCGCCGGTCCACGCCGGGAAGCCCGTCCCGTCCGTCGTGTCGGCGAGCACGGCACCCATCCAGCTGGCCACGGCGTTGTCATAGGTCGCCGTGTGCACGAACGCCTCCGCCGCGAGCCGACGCCGCTGGGCGAGGGTGAACCCGTCGGCGGTCAGGGCGTCGAGCACCTGCGGGTACGCCGCGGGGCTGGTGACGATAGCGACGCTCGCGTGGTTCTTCGCGGCCGCGCGAACCATCGAGGGCCCGCCGATGTCGATCTTCTCGATGCACTCCTCCTCGTCGGCGCCAGAGGCGACCGTGTCTCGGAAGGGGTAGAGGTTGGAGACCACGAGGTCGAACGGCACGACGCCCAGCTCGTCGAGCTGTCGTACATGGTCGGGGTTGCGCGTGTCGGCGAGGAGTCCGGCGTGCACGTTGGGGTGCAGGGTCTTGACCCTGCCGTCGAGACACTCGGGGAAGCCCGTCAGCTCCTCGACCGCGGTCACCGGAACCCCCAGGGCCGCAATGGTCTTCGCGGTCGAACCGGTCGACACGATAGACACTCCGGCAGCGTGAAGCGCAGCCGCTAGCGTGTCCAACCCTGACTTGTCGTAGACGGAGACCAGGGCGCGGCGGATCGGCCGCCGACCCTCGGATCCTGTCTCGGGGCTAGGCGAAGATGCCGTCTCGGCCGGCGTCCCCACCGACGTGCTCACAGGCGTACTCACGGGATGGTGACCTTTCGCTCGGTGACGGTGTACCCCTCGCGGACCATCCGGCCCACGAGGTCGACGAGCTGCGGCCGTTCGACCGCCTTGATCCGGTCGGTGAGCGAGTCGACGGTGTCGTCGTCCTCGACCGGCACGCTGACCTGGCCGACGATCGCGCCGGTGTCGATGCCCTCGTCGACGACGAAGAGGGTCGCCCCGCTCACCTTGACCCCGTAGTCGAGGGCGTCGCGCGGTCCGTGGATGCCGGGGAAGGACGGAAGCAGGGCGTTGTGGCTGTTGACGTAACGGCCCCCGAACCGGGCGAGGAACGCGGGCCCTACCAGCTTCAGGAAGCCCGCCGAGACGACCAGGGTCGGTTCGTGCTGGGCGACGGCCGCGGTCAGGGCTGCGTCCCAGCTCTCCCGGCAGGGGTGATCGCCGACGCGGCACACGAACCTTGGTAGGCCCGCTCGCTCGGCCCGGGCGAGCCCCTCGATGCCGTCCCGGTCGGCGCCGACGGCGGCCACCCGCACCCCGTAGGCGGGGTCCCGGGACGCGTCGACAAGCGCCTGCAGGAGCGTGCCCGAGCCGGAGACGAGGACGACGACCGAGCCGGCGGCGGAAGCGGTTCCGGTCCTCGGGCCAGCCATCGGCGGGGGAGGGACCGTCACGTTCCGCAACGATACCGAGCGACCCGTGACGGGAGTGCGGTGGGACGGCGGGCCGGGCGACTGGTCCGTGGTGCACGCCGGATCGGGCACGCGAGAGGATGGTCGGACGTTCGGTCGATGTCCGTCGGTGACGAAGGGGTGCAGCGTGGCGACCAAGCCGAGTAGGGCGAACGGCCTGAGTCCGGAAGAAGCCGCTCGCCGGGTCAAGTTCTCCCTGTCGATCGCGGTGCTCTTCGTCCTGACGTTGATCGCCTCTGGTCTCCCCCTGCCACAGCGCGTCGTCGTCGTGGCACCCGTCGTGGTCGTGATGGTCGTGGCCGTCCGCGAGATGCGCCGCCTCGCCGGGGTGGCCGCGCCGGCGCTCACCCGGTTCGGGCCGCTGCTCGCGCTCGGACTGTCCGTGCTGCTGCTGCTTGGCGCGATCACGCAAGCGGTGTTCTACGCCCCGCAGAAGCAGTACGAGGAATGCCTGTCGGGGGCGAACACCCAAGCCGCACAGGCGCTCTGCGGCCAACAGCGGCAGCGCACCATGTTCGGTGCTCTCATGGAGTTCTGAGCTTTCTGCGGTCGAGCGCGGAGATTCGACCCGACGTCAGCGCTGTCAGCGCCGTCAGCGCGCCGCCGCGTCGACCTCGGCCACCAGGTGGGCGGCGATCTCGAGGGAGGCGGTCGCCGCCGGTGAGGGAGCGTTGAGGACGTGCACCTGCCGATGGGTGTGCCGGACGAGGAAGTCGTCGACCAGCGTGCCGTCGCGCCTCACCGCCTGCGCCCGAACCCCGGCAGGAGCGGGCACGAGGTCCTCGGCGGTGATGCCCGGCACGAGGCGCGCGGCGCTGCGGGCGAACTGCCGGCGTGACAGCGAACGGACGACCTCCCGAGCCCCGGGAACCAGGTGCCGGCCGGCGAGTCGCCACATTCCCGGCCAGGACAGCGACTCGCGCAGGTCACCGAGCTCCACGTCGTGCCAGGTGTAGCCCTCGCGAGAGGCCGCGAGCACGGCGTTGGGCCCGACGTGTACCCCTCCGTCGACGGTCCTGGTCAGGTGCACCCCGAGGAAAGGGAACGCTGGGTCGGGGACGGGGTAGACCAGCCCGGTCACCAGGGAAGCTCGCTGCGGGACGAGCTCGAAGTACTCGCCGCGGAACGGCACGACCCGCACGTCGGGGTCCACGCCGCAGGCCCGCGCGAGACGGTCGGCATACAGGCCGGCGCATCCGACGAGGACGTCCCCTGCCACCATGGTCGCCGCACCCTCGGCGTCCGTCGCAGCGACCAGGAGGTCGCCGCCGACGGTGGTCGCGCCGCCTACGGACAGACCGGTCCGCAGCGACCCGCCGGCCGCCTCGACATCGGCGGCGAGCGCACGGCAGACGGCGGGGTAGTCGATGATGCCGGTGGTCTCCACGTGCAGGGCGAGGTCGCCCGCGACGTGGGGCTCGACCTCACGCGCCTCGGCCCCGCTCAGCAGCCGGGCCGGGACGCCGTTGGCGACCGCGCGGTCGACGAGCCGGTGCAGCCCGGCGACGTGGGCGGCATCCGTCGCGACGACCAGCTTGCCGGTGACGCGGTGCGCGATACCCCGTTCCCTGGCGAACGCTGTCATCGAGGCGGCGCCGCGCACGGCGAGCCGGGCCTTGAGACTGCCCGGCGGGTAGTAGACGCCCGAGTGGATGACGCCGGAGTTACGCCCGCTCTGGTGAGTGGCGACCAGCGGCTCCTTCTCGAGGACGGTGACCTCGTCGCCGCGTTGCGCGAGGGCCCGCGCGGTCGCCAGACCGACGATCCCGGCTCCGACGACCACGACCCTCATCAACAGAGATTCTGGCGTGTCCGGTCAGGTGCGGGCGTGCCGGAGGCGGATCCACAGCTGCGCGCCGGCGACGTAGGCCGCTGCGCCGACGAGCAGCTCTCCCAGCAGGGCGACGCCGACCAGCAACGGCCTGGAGCCCACGTCCGAGAGCCGGTCGACGCCGACGGCGCCACTCCCCAGCCACGACAGCAGGGTCAGGCCGGCGACGGCGACGGCGGCGGCGGCGACGGACGTCGCCAGCTTGGTTCGCCAGCTGGCCAGCCGGGCGATGCCGCGGCAGGCCAGCCAGGCGGTGACGACGCCGCCGAGGACGGGTACGAGCAGCAGGGCCAGCAGCCACCGTGACCAGCTGCCGTCGCTGGGAAGCGCCCCGAGGACGGGCAGCAGCGGGAGCAGCCCGGGTGTGGCACCCGCCAACGAGATCGGTGATCCGGCGGCGACCTGGAACCCGGGGCCGGCGAGCCAGGCCACCCCCCAGACGGCCAGGTTGGGGGCGAGGAGCAGCTGTCCGAGGGTGAGCAGAACGCCCCCGACGACGCCCGCCCCCACGGCAGCGTGCAGGCCGGTGACCGTCGTGAACCGGACGGCCAGCATGACCACCAACAGCAGGACACCGGTCCCGAGGAGCACGAGGCCACCGTGGACTCCGGGAACGAGGGCTCTCGCGAGCCACCGCGGGGCCTGGTCCAGCCAGCTGCCCACGGGGCCTGCCTCGCGGTCCTCGGCGTAGCGGCGGACCAGGCACCACGACGCCGCGAGCACTGGGATGACGAGGCAGACGAGCAGACCGAGCGGGTGCGGACGGGCCGGGCCGGCGAGGGCCAGCAGCCAGACGAGCACCGCAACCGCGGCATACCCGACGGCGAAGCCGGGCAGGACCCGGCGCAGCAGGAGGGCAGGCCAGGTGGTGCCGGGAGCCGTGCGTTCGGTGTGGTCGAGCAGACGCCCCAGGCTGCGCGCCGTCAGGACCAGGGCCAGCAGCCAGAGCCCGAGCGGAGCGATGGTTACGGGCACGTCGCCGACCCCCACCGGTGCTCCCTGCCCGAGGAACCAGACGGCGCTGGCGACCCCGAGTGCCTCGAGCCAGCCGACGCTCGTATGGGCGGTGACGACCCAGAGGATCAGCGCCGGGAGGGCCAACAGCAGCCAGATGCCACTCGCGGGGAGGGCGCCGGCGGCGACCGGGACCCACCAGGGAGTGGCCGGGGGTGCGGTAGTCGGGACGGGTAGCGGGCGCTCACCACCCCTGGTGGGACGGGCGCGGTCGACGACACTCATGGCGACCCCATCGTCGCCGAGGGGGTGCCACGCGGCTGGAACCCACGCCGAGACAGAACGAAGGCGTTTGACGAGCGGGCCGGCGACACGGCTGTCAGGCGGGGCTGCGCTCCATGATCTCGCGCATCAGGGCGGCCGTCTCGGAGGGCGTCTTGCCGACCCGGACCCCGGCCGCCTCGAGGGCCTCCTTCTTGCCTGCCGCGGTGCCGGAGGACCCAGACACGATCGCCCCGGCGTGTCCCATCGTCTTGCCCTCGGGAGCGGTGAACCCGGCCACGTAGCCGACGACCGGCTTGGTGACGTGTTCCTTGATGTAGGCCGCAGCCCGCTCCTCCGCGTCGCCGCCGATTTCGCCGATCATGACGATGGCATCGGTGTCGGGGTCGTTCTGGAACGCCTCGAGACAGTCGATGTGGGTGGTCCCGATCACGGGGTCACCACCGATCCCGACCGCCGACGAGAACCCAAGGTCCCGCAGCTCGTACATCATCTGGTAGGTCAACGTGCCCGACTTGGAGACCAGGCCGATCCGCCCCGGTCCGGCGATGTTGGCCGGGATGATGCCGGCGTTGGCCTGGCCAGGCGTGATGATGCCAGGGCAGTTGGGTCCGAGGATGCGGGTGGTGCCCTTGTCCTGGGCATAGGTGAAGAACTCGGCGGTGTCCTTGACCGGTATGCCTTCGGTGATCACGACGACCAGTGACATCCCCGCGTCGATCGCCTCGACGACAGCCGCCTTGGCGAACGGCGGCGGCACGAAGACGACGGAGACGTCGGCGCCGGTCTGCTGCATCGCCTCGGCGACGGAACCGAAGACCGGCACGGTCACGGAGGCGCCGTCGGGACCGGCGAAGTCGACGCTGGTGCCGGCCTTGCGTGGGTTGACCCCGCCGACGACCGACGTGCCCGACGCGAGCATCCGGGTGGTGTGCTTCATGCCCTCGGACCCGGTCATGCCCTGGACGATCAGCTTGGAGTCACTGGTGAGGAAGATTGCCATCGGTGTCAGTTCCCTCTACGTCGTTGCTGCGAGCTCGGCGGCCTTGCGGGCCGCGCCGTCCATGGTCTCCTCGATACTGACCAGCGGATGGGCGCGCGCGGCGAGGATCCGGCGGCCCTCCTCGACGTTGTTGCCGTCGAGCCGAACCACCAGTGGCTTGGTGGCGTCGTCGCCGAGCTTGTCGAGCGCTCCGACGATGCCGTTCGCGACGGCGTCGCAGGACGTGATGCCGCCAAACACGTTGACGAACACCGACACCACCTGCGCGTCGCCGAGGATGATGTGCAACCCGTCGGCCATCACCTCTGCAGAGGCGCCCCCGCCGATGTCGAGGAAGTTGGCGGGCTTGGGTGCGGTGTCGAGCCCGCGGTCCGCGGCCACCTGCTCACCGGCATACGCCACCACGTCGAGCGTCGACATCACCAGGCCCGCACCGTTGCCGATGACCCCGACGTTGCCGTCGAGCTTGACGTAGTTGAGGTGCTTCTCCTTGGCCGCCGCCTCGAGCGGGTCGGCCGACCGGGCATCCTCGAGCGCGGCGTGGTCCGGGTGGCGAAAGCCGGCGTTCTCGTCGAGTGTCACCTTGCCGTCGAGCGCGATGATGGCGCCGTCCGTCGTCCTGACCAGCGGGTTCACCTCGACGAGCGTGGCGTCCTCCTCACGGTAGACGTCCCACAACCGCTGGAGCACCGGGACGATGGCGTCCTTGTCGGCGTCGTCGAAACCCGCTGCGTCGACGATCTCGCGGGCTTTGGCCTCGTCGATGCCGACGTTGGGGTCAACCGGTATGCGCGCGAGGGCATCGGGACGCTCGACCGCCAGCTGTTCGATCTCCACCCCGCCCTCCTTGCTGCACATCGCGAGGTAGGTGCGGTTCGCCCGGTCGAGCAGCACCGAGAAGTAGTACTCCTCGTCGATCGAGGCGCCCTGGGCGATCATCACCCGGTGGACCGTGTGGCCCTTGATGTCCATGCCGAGGATGGCCTCGCCGGCAGCTGCCGCCTCGTCCACGGACTTGGCCACCTTGACCCCGCCAGCCTTGCCGCGACCGCCGGTCTTGACCTGGGCCTTGACCACGACGACCCCCCCGCTGCGCGGACCGATGCTCTCGGCCGCGGCCCGCACCTCGTCGACGGTGTCGGCCACCGCCCCGGCGAGCACGGGAACCCCGTGCGCCTCGAACATGTCACGTGCCTGGTACTCGAAGAGGTCCACGCCGGATCCATCCCATCGTCGGAGTTTCCATGCTGTGCCCGCGAGCCTATCGAGTTGCGGGACGGCACAGTTGTGGCATCGCGATCGTGGGGGTCGATGCGGTGTTCCGCTCATCCATGGTGGCGCGCCCCGGCGCGGCAGCGTCCGGCTATGGCATTCCTTCAACGGCGGATGGCGAACCTGCGCATGGGCTGTCCGAGGAGTGGACAGTCAGCGGTCGGGGTCCACGTGCTCGCGGACCCAGGCGACGATCTCGGTCGTCGTCGCGCCGGGGGTGAAGACGGTCGCGACCCCGAGCTTCTTCAGCTCGGGGATGTCGTCCTCGGGAATGATGCCGCCCCCGAACACGATGATGTCCCCCGCGTCGCGCTCCTCGAGCAGCTGCACCACCTTGGCAAACAGCGTCATGTGGGCGCCGGAGAGGACAGAGAGCCCCACCACGTCGGCGTCCTCCTGGATGGCGGCCTCGACGATCTGCTCGGGGGTCTGATGCAGACCGGTGTAGACGACCTCCATCCCGGCGTCCCGCAGCGCCCTGGCGACGACCTTCGCGCCGCGGTCGTGCCCGTCGAGTCCCGGTTTGGCCACGACGACCCGGATCGGTGACTCGCTCATAACGCTGAAGCGTAGCGAAGCCCAACGAAACCTGGGTCTGCCGGTTAGGGTCGCCAGACCATGTCGATGCTGCCCGGTACGCCGTTCGCCCCGGTCCGGTGCTCTGCGGGTCTCTCGGGCCGCGCGAGCACGGGTGCGGGAACGGCCTGCACGCGGGCCGTGCAGCGCGGCACCGCTGGTCTGCGCCGCTCCGCGGGCGCCGTCACGGGAGCGCTCGGCGCGCTCTCGGACGCGGGGCGGTCCACGATCGACACCGTCCTGCGGGCCGCCGACGCCACGGTCGACGTGGTCGGGGACGCCGCCCGAGCGCTCGCCACCCCCACCGGGGTCGCAGGTGCCGCCGTCGAGGTTGCCTGGCTGGGTGCTCACCTGGCGATCTACCCGATCGGGCTGAAGGGGTTCGGCGCGGTGCGAACGCGCGAAGTCTCGCAGGGTTACCGGATCGAGGACCTCGCTCCGGTCCAGCGCGGCCTGGCGATCCACGATGTGGAGGCGGCCGGCACCCCGATCCTGCTCGTGCACGGCATGGCCGACAACCGGTCGATCTTCACCCTGCTACGCCTGGGCCTGCGCCGCCGCGGCTTCGGGCGCGTCACGTCGATGAACTACTCGATCCTCACCGGGGACGTGCGGGCGGCTGCCGCGAAGCTCGCCGAGGAGGTCGAGGCGCTCGTGGCGGAGACCGGCTACGAGCGCATCCACGTCATCGGCCACAGCATGGGTGGGCTCATCGCGCGCTACTACGTCACTCGGCTCGGTGGCGACGAACGGGTCCACACGCTCGTGACGCTGGGCTCACCGCACCAGGGGACCTACACGGCATACGCCTGGCATAGCCAGCTCACCCGCCAGCTGCGACCGGGAAGCCCGCTGATGCAGGAGCTCCAGCAGCCCGTCACGGCCTGCCGGACCCGCTTCCTGTGCTACTGGTCGGACCTGGACCAGCTGATGTTCCCGCAGCGCACGGCCGCCCTCGAGCACCCCGATCTCAATGTCACCAATGTCGAGATGCATGCGGTCGGTCACATGAGTCTGCCCATCATGAGCTCGGTCGTGCACGGCATCTCGACCGCCCTCGCCCACCTCGACGCGGACGGGAGCACGGTCACCCCGGGAGTCGCCCCGTTGGCTGGTCGGCGGCCCCTGCCGAAGACGCTGTCGAGGGCATCCGTCGCAGATGGTTGATTTGTCCATAACAAATTGATCACGGTAGGGTCACCCGCCAACCCCCTATCGGCATGAAGTACGCCTTCGCCCGACCCCCACGGACGATCAAGGAACCCTCCCTCTTGTCTGACGCCATCTACTGTGGGCGCCACCGCGCCCCGGCAGGACGCCACCGCGCTCCAGAACCCCGTCACGCGACCACCGGCACGGGTCGGTCCGGACGCAGCCGGTTCGCCGGCTCGGGCTACCTCCTGCCGACGGCCGCCGCAGCGACGCTCGCCCTGACTGCGACAGGTGCCCATCTCGGTACCGCGCACGGCGCGTCGGACGCGCAGTCGCTCGCGAGCGCCACGCCTCTCAGCGGAGCGACCCCGTTGACGACTGTGACTCACGACATCATCCAGCGTGAGCTCGGCGACCGGGCAGCGCGCAGCGACTCGCGGACGTCCATGTCGGCGACGTCCTCCTCGGCGACGGCCTCGGTTGCCGCAGCGACCCCGGCTGGTGGCACGGACGTCTTCCCTGCCGAGAGTGGTGCGCCCGTCAGCCGCGCCGATCTGGCCCAGACCGACTCGGCCGCTCAGGCTGCCGACGACCAGGCTGCCGCCGACTCGGCAGCAGCGCAGCAGGCGCAGACCGACCAGGCCGCCAAGGCTCAGGCCGACTCCGCTGCGGCAGTCCAGGCCCAGGCGACCTCCGCCGCCGTGGCGGCCACTGCGCACAGCTGGGTCCCCCCGATCAACGCCAGCTACGCCCTCTCGAGCGGGTTCGGTATGCGGTGGGGCTCGCTGCACCCCGGGCAGGACTTCGCGATCCCGGTCGGCACCCCCGTCAAGGCCATGTCGAGCGGCACGGTGATCTTCGCCACCTGGTCGGGCGGCTACGGCAACAAGCTGGAGATCCAGTACTGGGACGGCACCGTCTCCTGGTATGCGCACAACAGCAAGCTCCTCGTCGCACAGGGTGACAAGGTCAGCGTCGGCGAGACCGTGTCGCTCTCGGGCAGCACCGGCCACTCGACCGGCCCGCACCTGCACGTCGAGATCCACCCGAACGACGGGGCGGCAGTCCCGCCGCTGCCCTGGCTGTCGAAGATGGGCAACATGCCCTGAAAGGCAACCGCGCCGATGACTTTCGTCCTTGGCAGGTCAGACCCCAGTCGTACCAACAGGTCCGGGACCTCGAGGTCATCGTCTCCGGAGCCATCGACCCATATTGTCACTCAAGGCTCTAGGTGATAACAGACGTCGACATCAGAGCTTGGTGACCGGCGCGTAGCGCAGCAGCAGCCGCTTGACGCCCTCGACCTCGCCGAAGTCGACGTGGGCCATCGACTTGTCACCCTCACCCTCAACCCGGAGCACGGTTCCGAGCCCGAACTTGTCGTGGGTGACCCGGTCGCCCGGGACGACGACGATCGTGGGCTGGGAGGACGCCCGGGCCAGGTCGCGGCGCGCTGCCAGCGACTCCATTGCCGAGCCGCCCATCCGCCGACCGCTGCGGGCGGCGTCGATCGCGGACTCGAGCCGTTCCCACCGCACGAGCTCGCCGGGGATCTCGTCGAGGAACCGGGAGGCGGGGTGGTACTGCGGCGCGCCCCATGCCGAGCGCACGGCGGCGCGCGAGAGATAGAGCCGCTCGCGGGCGCGGGTGATGCCGACATAGGCCAGTCGGCGCTCCTCCTCGAGCTCGAGCGGGTCGCTGAGCGCGCGCATGTGCGGGAACGTCCCATCCTCCATGCCGCTGAGGAAGACGACGGGGAACTCCAGCCCCTTCGCGGTGTGCAGCGTCATCAGGGTGACGACACCGTCGTCGGCTCCCGGCCCCCCTGTGTCATTGTCGGGGATCTGGTCGGCGTCCGCGACGAGCGAGACCTGCTCGAGGAAGTCCTCGAGGCTGATCACCTCGCCGGTCTCGGCGCGGGTCTCGTCGAACTCCCTTGCCACCTCGACGAGCTCGGCGAGGTTCTCGACGCGCGTCTCGTCCTGGGGGTCGGTGCTGGAGCGCAGCTCGCGCAGGTAGCCGCTCTGCTCGACGGTGGCCTCGAGCAGGCCAGCAACGCCGGCGCCGCTCTCCCACACGAGACGCAGCGACTCGAGCAGGTCGGTGAAGACGGTGATCGCCGCGACCGAACGAGTCGCAATGCCGGGGGCATCGGCTGCGCGGCCAAGCGCCGCCACGAACGGGATGCGCTCGCGGTCGGCCAGCTGCGCGACGCACGCCTCGGCCCGCTCGCCGATGCCGCGCTTGGGCACGTTGATGATCCGGCGCAGGTTGACGGTGTCGGCCGGGTTGGAGACGACGCGCAGGTATGCCAGTGCGTCCTTGATCTCCTTACGTTCGTAGAAGCGCGTCCCCCCGACGACCTTGTAGGGCATGCCGACCCGGACCAGGACCTCCTCGAACGCCCGGGACTGCGCATTGGTCCGGTAGAAGATCGCGACCTCCTTGGGCCGCACCCCCTCGGTGTCCTGCAGGTGGTCGATCTGTTTGGCAACGAACGCCGCCTCGTCATGCTCGCTGTCGGCGACGTACCCGACGATCTGGACGCCGTCGCCGGAGTCGGTCCACAGGTTCTTGGCGCGCCGCTTCTCGTTGCGCGCGATGACCGCGTTGGCGGCGCGCAGGATGGTCTGCGTCGACCTGTAGTTCTGCTCCAGCAGGATGGTCCGCGCCTGGGGGTAGTCCTGCTCGAACTCGACGATGTTGCGGATCGTCGCGCCGCGGAATGCATAGATCGACTGGTCGGCGTCGCCGACGACGCACAGCTCTCCTGGGGGAACGGCGTGCGCCGGCGCATCGGCGGTGAGCGCCGGGCCGACCAGCTCCTTGACCAGCTGGTACTGCGCGACGTTGGTGTCCTGGTACTCGTCGACGAGGATGTGCCGGAACCGCCGCCGGTAGTGCTCGGCAGCGTCCGGGAACACTTGCAGCAGATGCACCGTCGTCATGATCAGGTCGTCGAAGTCCATCGCGTTGGCCTGCCGTAGCCGGCGCTGGTAAGACGTGTAGGCCTGCGCCACCATCCGCTCGTGGTGGGTGCTCGTGCCGGAGTCCTCGGAGCCGACCCGCGAGGCATATGCCTCCTCGTCGACGAGGTCGTTCTTGAGGTTGCTGACGGCGTGGGAGAACGCCCGCGGCTGGTAGCGCTTCGGGTCGAGGTCGAGGTCGCGCAGCACGAGGGTCATCAGGCGCTGGCTGTCGGCGGCGTCGTAGATCGAGAAGGTGGACTTCAGCCCGAGCCGGCTTGCCTCGCGGCGCAGGATGCGCACGCAGGCCGAGTGGAACGTCATCACCCACATGGCCTTGGCGCGGGGACCGACGAGGTCGGCGACCCGTCCCTTCATCTCCCCGGCCGCCTTGTTGGTGAAGGTGATGGCGAGGATCTGCCCGGGCTGCACGTTGCGAGCCGCGAGCAGGTGGGCGATGCGGTGGGTGAGCACGCGGGTCTTGCCGGACCCGGCACCGGCCACGATCAGCAGCGGCGGCCCGTGGTGGACCACCGCCTCCCGCTGCTCCGGGTTGAGGCCGGCCAGCAGCTCCTCCGGGTCGTGCAGCCGCCCGTCCGAGTCCGCCGGCTGGCGGCGCGCTCCAGCCCGCTCAGCGTCCGGGTCACCACCTTCGGCGCCGTCGCTCGCCCAGAGCGGGACCCCCCGTTCGTCGACCTGGAACGAGGTGCGATCCGGTGGCGGGGTGGGCAGGTCCAGGTCGTCGAAGAGGGTGCTCATGTCGGGCTCCAGCCTACGTCGCAGCGCGGACACGACCCGGCCACAGCGCGGGACCTGCGGAGCTGCCGGCAGCGAATCGACGACCCAGCAGCAACCGCCCGCTGGGCGTGGTGGGTGCACGCGGCTTCGTGGTAGGCGGCAGACTAGCCAGGCCGGACATATCGGACGGTTCGGGTCGGCTCAGGAAGAAGAGCGCCGTGACCCGACGCACCACGTGCGCGTCGGCCGGGTTGGCCCTGACGCTCGCCTGTCTTGCCGGCTGCGGGTCCGTCGACGCGAACCGCCCAGGGCTGGAGCTGGCCGTCGGCTACGTCCCGGCCCACGCCGAAGGTCATCTCCACAGCGACGCCGAAACCCGTGCCTAAGCCTGCCTAAGCCCAACCCGAAACCGGCGCCCAGGCTCATCCCGCCGCCCACGCCTCCTGCCCCGGGCTGACGGTCCCTGTCGGGGTGAGGCAGCGGTCGGTCACCGTGGTCAACGGGAACGGCGGGACGACGGCGACCATGACCTTCGCGATCCGCACCAGCTCGCCCTGCGGGTTCGTCACGTACGGCGGCGGCCGGGTCGGGTACGGCGGGATCGCCAATGGGGCCGGCCGTCAGCAGGGCATCGGTACGACACCGACCGGGACGTACACGATGACGGAGGCGTTCGGCGTCAACGCCAGCCCGGGGTCGGCGCTCCCCTCCCGGCGGGTCGCCGCTGGGGACTTCTGGGTCGGACAACAGCTCGGCGTTCTACGACTCCTACCGCAACGCCTCTCAGGGCGGTTTCGACGCGACCTTGCCGTTGTCGGACCCGAACGGTTCGGAGCGTCTCCCACTACCCGGGCAGTACGCCTACGTCATCGTCGTCAACTTCAACCGCGCGCCCGACTCGCGGGTCCCTCACCGCGGCGCGGGAATCTTCCGCACGTGCGCGGTAGCGGGGCCACGGCCGGCTGCGTCGCGGTGTCGAGCACCGAGATGGTGACCATGCTGCGGCTGATGCGGCCCGGGGACACCATCACGATCGTCCCCTGACTTCGAGCGGCCCACCGGCTGCGGCTGTCCTCGTCGGTGCCAGAGCTGCCCCGGTGCCGGCTACGCCTCGGCAGCGTGGACCGTGGGTCAACGCAGGTAAGAAGCCCCGTTGAGGTCGATGACGGTGCCGCTAACCCATTCCGGCGCCTGCGTCGCCAGCCAGACAACCGTGGCTGCGACCTCCTCGGGCGAGGCAACGCGACCAAAAGGGCTCTGCTCACGGACAGCTGACCCGTCGGGACCATCGAGTACCCGCGTAGCCATTTCGGTGTCGGCGAAACCGGGTGCGACGGCCGCCGCCACGATCCCATGCGGGGCGAGCGCGACCGCCAACGACTGAGTCAACGCATGGAGACCGGCCTTGCTCGCTCCGTATGCAGGCGCGAGCGGCTCACCGCGATAGGCGCCTCGCGAGCCGACCGAGATCAGTCGGCCACCCTTGGGGCCACCCTGCCGGGACATCAGATGGTCCGCCATCACCCAACACAAGTTCGCCGGGCCGCAGAGGTTCAGATCAAGGGTCTCGCGCCAGATACGTGACCATTCGGAGTAGCTCGTGCCGAGAATGCGCTGCTCGACGAAGATCCCTGCATTGTTGACGAGGACATCGAGATCCCCGAGCCCGTCGATCGCCTCGCCGACAACCCGTCGACACGCCTCGCTGTCAGCGAGATCGCCGGCAACCACGACGTGCCCGTCGCCGAGTAGCTCACTCCGGACCCTCTCGGCGGACTCGACGTCACGGCCGGCGTGCACTGCGACACGGTGACCAGAAGCTGCGAGGGCCTTGGCGGTGGCGGCACCGATTCCACGGCTTGATCCGGTGACCAGGATCGCGCGCGACATTCGCTCAACCTAGCGGGCCGGATCGACTGGGCAGGTGAGCGCCTGATCTTCTTCAGCTCACTGCGGTTCAGTGAGCGCGATGAGGCGATGGCGAAAGCGCTCCTAGGCTGGTGCGCATGACCCCGGCAACGTCCGCAACCTTGATCAGCCCCTCCCTCGTCGTGCCTCGGCACGGTCCCAGTGCCGTCCTGACGATCGAGGACCGAGAGGTGGCCGCCCCGGGGCCGGGCCAGATCCGCGTCGAGGTGGCAGCGGTCGGGGTCAACTTCATCGAGATCTACCAGCGCGAGGGTGTCTACCCCGTGCCCACACCGTTCGTCCTGGGCGCCGAGGGGTCCGGAGTGGTCGAGTCAGTCGGGGACTCGGCTGGGGGCTCGGTCGAGTTCGCGGTGGGCGACCGGGTCGCCTGGGCCGGGGGCCCGGGAAGCGGTGCCGCTTACGTCACGCTGCCGGCTGCCAACGCCGTTGCCGTCCCGGACGGCGTGGACCTCGACGTCGCCGCTGCCTGCATGCTGCAGGGCATCACCGCCCATTACCTCGTCAACTCCACGTATGCCGTCCAGCCCGGCGACACGGTCCTGGCCCACGCCGTGGCAGGCGGGGTCGGCCAGCTCCTGGTCCAGCTCGTCCACGCGAAGGGGGCGACCGTGATCGGGACCGCGGGGTCGCCGCAGAAGGTGGCGATCGGGACCCGGTTGGGCGCGGACCATGTGATCGACTACTCGGCGCTCGACGATATGGGCGAGCTGGCCGAACGGGTTCGCGAGCTGACCGGAGGTGAGGGGGTGCACGTCGTCTACGACGGAGTGGGCAAGGACACCTTCGACGCGTCGCTCGCCTCGTTGCGACGGCGGGGGACGCTCGTGCTGTTCGGCGGGGCCAGCGGGCAGGTGCCGCCGTTCGACATCCAGCGGCTGAACTCCGGCGGCTCGCTCTATCTCACCCGCCCGACGATGGCGCACTACATCGCGACGCGCGAGGAGCTCGAGTGGCGCACCTCGGAGATCCTCGGCGCCGTCGCCTCCGGCGAGCTGAGCATCTCGATCGGCGGCCGGTACCCGCTCGCCGAGGCCGGGGCGGCATACGACGCGCTCGCCGGGCGCCGGTCCACCGGAAAGCTGCTGCTCATCCCCTGACGGACCCGGCTCGTAGGCTGCCGCGCATGGAGCAACGGGGTGTGGCGGTGAGCGGAACCGTCGCCGTCGAGGTGCTCACGACCCCGGTCGTCGACTACGCGCTCGCACACTGCGGGATCGGGTTTCTCCAGCGGGTCGTCGTGACTGCCCCGACCTGGGTGGACGCCTTGGAGGGCGTCGACGTGACCGCTCAGGTGGTGGACGCGCACGGGCTCGTGCTCAGCCGCCCGTGGCGCCAGCACCTGGACTCGGTGCGCGGCGACGTGCCACTCGTCCTCGAGCGCCCCGGCATCCGCCTCGACCCGAGTGCGCTGTCCACGCTGGACGAGGAGACGACGGCGGAGGTCGTCGTCACGGTGTCGTGGTCGGTGTCGTGGTCGGTGTCCGGCGCAGTGACCGGTGGGGTGGACGGCGCGGTTGACAGGCTGGGAACGGACGCTGACCGTGCGTCGACGACGACGCGTACCCCGGTCCGGGTCCTGGCGACCCGGCAGTGGACGTTCGACCCCGCGGTCCCGGTGCTCTCGCTCGAGCTGCTTGCCGCGTTCGTGCAGCCGAACCACCCGCAGGTCGCCATCGTCGTCACGCGGGCGGCGGCCATCCTGGGCGAGAACACCGGCAACAGCTCGCTCAGGACCACGGAGGTGTTACCCGAGCGGCGTGACGCGATCGTGGAGGCCGTCTTCGACGCAGTGCTCGAGCTCACGGTCCACTACGCCGAACCTCCGCCCAGCTGGGGCCTCGGCCAGAAGGTCCGCTCCCCCGGCGATGTGTTCACCGGCCACCTGGGGACGTGCCTCGACACGACCCTGGCGCTCGCGTCGTGCCTCGAGCACGTGCGCATCGCCCCGGTGATCTGGCTCGCCCGGGGCCACGCGTTCCTCGGGTACTGGCGGTTCGACGACCTCGGCCTCAGCGAGGCCGCGACCGTGCAGGTTGCCAGCGCCGCCAACGCCGTGGACCTGCGCCGAATGGGCGTGCTCGAGACGGTGCTGGCGACACAGCTGACGAGACAACTGGCAACACGGCAGCACCGACCGTCCCGCGACCTGTTTCGTGGCGCAACGCAGTCTCCGCGAGACACCTACTTCCTGCGTGGCAGCGACGAGCTGCTGGGCGTCGTCGACATCGAGATGGCGCGCCTGATGCGGATCCTGCCGATGCCCGCCCGGCGCGTGCGCGCCGACGGGGTCGTGGAGCTCGTCGAGTACCAGCCGGCTGGGCCTCGGCAGGACCCGGTCACCCCGGGAGCGCGGACGAGCCCGGCTGCCTCGGCTACCGCTGCCGGTTCGACCGGCTCGGCGGGCTCACCCGGTCCGGGCGGACCGCCAGACCCAGCACGTCCGCCGCCGCCGCCGCGGGTCAAGGCCTGGAAGAACGCGCTGCTCGACCTCACGTTGCGCAACAAGCTGCTCAACCTCGGCCCGCCGTTGACCATGGCGCCGCTGGTGACCCCGGGCGAGCAGCTCGGCCTGCTCGGCACGCTGCTGCAAGAGGGCCGCACCATCTCCGTCCGGGCAGCCGACGACCTGGCCGGGGCAATCGCCCACGAGGGCCAGCGCGACGCATACGCGCTGTCGGGCGACATCCAGCGAGCCATGCTGAAGCGGAAGGCGACGATCTACTCCGGCCTGGCGGGTGAGGCCCACCAGGCGGCGATGCAGCGGCTTCGATACCGGGCGAGGATCACCTTGCAGGAGACCGGCGCCAACCCGCTGTTCGTCACGCTCGGACGGCTCGACTGGACCCTCGGCGACCGGGAGCTGAGTGCGCCCCTGCTGCTCGCACCGGTCGAGATCAAGGGCGTCGTGATGCCGTTCCGGGTGGAGTTCGACTCCTCGGGGGCGGTGACGATCAACCACAGCCTGCTGGAGAAGCTTCGCCTCGAGTACGGCTTCACGGTCCCCGGGCTGTCCGGATCCGACAGCCAGAGCGAGCTGCCGACCCTTCCGGGGACCTCGGTGGTCGACGTCGACGCCGTCGTCACCCGGGTGCGCGAGGCGATCGCCGCCTCGGGGCTGCCGTTCCGCGTCGAGAGTGACGCGCTGCTGGCGATCATCGCGTTCACCGGGTACCTCCTGTGGCGCGACCTCGACGAGCACTGGGAGCGGTTCCTCGAGCGGCCACTGGTGCGGCACCTGGCGCTGTCCCCGTCCGACAGCTTCTCGCGTGGCGAGCCTCCGCAGCTCGGTGACATCGACCTCGACGACGTCGTCGCCAGCGCCCCGGTCCCGACCGACGGGGCCCAAGCCGGGGCGGTGGCGGCAGCCAGAGCGGGCGAGACGTTCGTCCTGGAGGGCCCTCCCGGCACGGGCAAGTCCCAGACCATCACGGGGATCATCGCCGACCAGCTCGCCCACGGCAGGCGGGTGCTGTTCGTCGCCGAGAAGGGCGCCGCCCTCGACATCGTCAGGACCCGGCTTTCCGAGGTGGGCCTGTTGCCCTTCGCGCTGGACCTGCACGACGAGAACGCCCGGCCCAACGAGGTGCGCGCCCGGCTTCGCGCGGCGCTCACCGCCACCGCCTCGCCCGACGAGGACGGCTACCGGATGGCCGCCCAGGACGTCGCCGCCGCCGGCGCGATTCTCGAGGGATATGCCGAGCGGCTGCACGACCGCAACGCCGCGGGACTCTCGCTCTACACCGCCCACGCGCAGCGGCTGGCCCGTGGTGCCGGGCCGACGCTGACCGTGCCGATGTCGGCGTTCCCCGACCTCGAGGCGGTCCGTCGGGCGGTCGCCGGCTCGGTCCCGAACCTTGCGGCACTGGTCCCCGCCTCTTCGCCCGCCTGGGGTTTCGCGACCGCACGACCGGGCGATCTCGACACTCTCTGGCCAGCCGTGGACCATGCGGACCGGGTAGTCACCGCCGCTCTCGAAGCGGTCGAGCGTCTGGGTCCCCTGTCGCGACCAACGCTGCAGCAGGTGGCCACCGTCGAGGAGCTGCAGCTCGCCGGGTGGCTGCTGTCCCCGTCGGCAACGACGCCGGAGCTGCTCGACGAGTCCAGGCAGCCGCGTTGGGGCGCCGCGCGCGACGAGCTGCAGCGGCGTACCGACTCGTTGCGTGCCTCCTCCGACGCTGTGCTGCGGATGTTCGACCCCTCGGTAGTGAGGGTCGATGTCGAACCGGTGCGCCGACGCGTCAGAGAGGCAGCTGGCTCGTTCTTCTTCGGTCGCAAGCGCCGGCTGCTGGAGGCGGCCGCTCCACTGCTGGTTCATGCACTGGGCGGCGCCGGGGTGGGAGCCAAAGGGCTGCCGACGCTGGTCGACGAGGTCGCTGCCGTCGTCGACCAGGCCCGAGCGTTGGGCGCGTCCTGGCGTGCACTGGCGGGGTGCGGCGGCCTGCCTACCGATCTGAACGTTCTGTCCGAGCAGGGCTGGGGCAAGGTCACCGACGCACTCGGTGCGGTCGAGCGCGACCGTCGACTCCAGGACCGGTTGCCATGGGAGCTCGCCCGGGCCGTCTCGACCAGCCGGTCCTCGGAGGGCAGCATCTCGGACTCCGCCCGGCTGACGCTCGTCGCGGTGAGCGCCGCCCTGAAGACGGTGTTCGAGCTCACCGGTGGCGGGGACGAAGACGTCCGGCGGTTCTCACGCGGAAGGGGCCTGCTGCGGACCTGGGCGGCAACCCAGCCGTCGCGGTCCGCCGACCGACCGCGTGGCACCGATCTCGGGCGCTGGGTCACAGCCAGCGAGGAGCTTGCTCCTCTCGCCGCGCATCTCGCCGACGCGCGCTGGCAGCTGCTGACCGGCGAGATCCCACCCGAGGATGCAACGGCCGCGCTCGACCGAGGGCTGTCCCTGGCGTCGGCGTCAGAGCGTTGGGAGGCAAGCGGTTTCGGCGCCTTCGATGCCGATCGTCAGGACCGTTCGGTCACCAGGTTCGTCTCGGCCTCTGCAGGGTTGCGCACCGGTCTGACGACCGCGTTGCCCGCGGCACTCGTCGAACGGCGACCGTTCAAAGCCGGTGCCCTCTTCGGCAGGGTCGGTCAGCTGGAACGCGAGATCGGGCGGAGCCGGGGCGGCCTGAGTGTGCGTCGGCTGGTCGAGCAGTACGGCGAGGTCATCGGCGCGATCACCCCCTGCGTCCTGGTCAGCCCCGACTCTCTCGCCCGGTTCATCCCACCCGGTGCGATGTCCTTCGACCTCGTCGTGTTCGACGAGGCGTCGCAGATCACGGTGCCTGACGCCGTCGGGGCACTCGGCCGCGCCGACGCGGCGGTCATTGCCGGGGACTCGAAGCAGATGCCGCCGTCCGAGTTCGGGCAGCTGTCCACCGAGGACGTGGACGAGATCCAGACAGAGTTCCAGGTCATCCCCGACGAGGAGAGCATCCTCGGCGAAGCGGTGCAGGCGGGCGTCAACCGGCTGTGGCTCTCGTGGCACTACCGCAGCCAGGACGAAACGCTCATCGCCTTCTCCAACGCCGCCTACTACGAGAACCGGCTGTCCAGCTTCCCCGCGCATCCTGACACCGCGAACGACACCGGCATCAGCTTCACGCGGGTCGCCGGAACGTTTATCCGTAGTCATCGCAAGGGCTTCGGCGCCTCATCAGCCGGTATGCCTCAGGACACGGCCTCGGGTATGGGGGCAGGACCTGTGCGAGAGCCGGGCCCGCAGGACGCAGTCCCGACATCGGCCTCACCGGCTGGCTCCGCGGACCGGCCCGGGCTGCGGACGAACCCCGTCGAGGCCGCCGCCGTGGTCGCCGAGGTGCTGCACCGGTGGGCCGCCGGCGAACGCTCCATCGGGGTGGTCACCTTCAACATCCAGCAACGCGGTCTGGTCGAAAAGCTGCTGTGGGACAGCGGCGTCGAGGGCGTCGCGGAGTCACTCGCGGCCAAGGCCGACGGGCTGTTCGTCAAGAACCTGGAGAACGTGCAGGGCGACGAGCGTGACGTCATCCTGTTCTCGACCGGTTTCTCCGCCGCGGCCGACGGTGTGCTTCCACTGAACTTCGGCCCGCTCAACCGCAGCGGTGGCGAGCGGCGGCTCAACGTGGCAGTGACCAGGGCGCGACGCCGGGTGATGGTCTTCTCCTCGTTCGAGCCGGAGGACCTGCGGGTCGAGCAGACCTCGTCGGTCGGCATCCGCGACCTGCGGCGCTATCTCGAGGTGGCGAAGTACGGCGTGGCCAACATCCTCGCTGTGGCACCGACGCGCATCGGGGTCGACCGGCATCGTGACGACGTCGCTGGCGCGCTGCGGGATGAGGGCCTGGAGGTGTCCGCTGCCGTGGGGCTGTCGGACTTCCAGGTCGACCTCGCGGTGGGCCTGCCCGGGCAGGCGCCGTCGCTCGCCGTGCTGCTGGACTCTCCAGCCTGGGCGGCGCGACGGACGACCAGCGACCGCGACGCGCTTCCCGTCACCGTCCTGCACGAGCTGATGGGGTGGCCCGAGGTGGGCCGCGTCTGGCTGCCCGCCTGGCTGCGCGACCGCGAGCTGGTAGTCGGCGACCTCGTCCGGCAGGCCCACGCGGCGGCCCACCTCACGGTCACGCCCAGCGCGCCGCTGATCTTGGCGCCCATGTCCAGCACGTTGACCAGCACGTCACCCGGAATCCAGGACGCCGACACCTCCGCGACCTCCACGACCTCCGCGACCTCCGCGACCTCCACGACCTCCGCGGCCGCCACAACCCCCGCGGCCGCCCCGGACCCAATAGGTCTCGGCGTGACCGTGCGCACGGAGGACGAGATGTTCGTCGCCTACGTGTCCGACGACCTCCCGCGCGGGGACCTCGACAACCTCTCGAGCCCGCAGCGGGTCGCCCGGATCCAGGACGTGATGCGCCGCATCGTCGAGGCCGAAGGCCCGCTGAGCCCGGTTCGCCTGGTCAGGATCGTCGCTCACACTCATGGGCTGACGCGCGTCACAGACGATCGGTTCGCTCAGCTGACGGGCATCGTCCCCCGTGAGCTGCGTCGCGACCCCGAGGATGGCTTCGTCTGGCCACCGAGTCGAGACCCTGTGCAGTGGAGGGGATTTCGCCGGTACGCCGGTCCGGTCAAGGAGCGTCCGCTGGAGGACGTGGCACTGCGAGAGATCGCCAACGCCATGGTCGTCATCGCCGACACGGCGATGGGGATCGCGACCGTGGAGCTGTTCAAAGAGACCTACCGGCTGTTCGGTGGCTCGCGCCTCACCGCCCCCGCGCGGGCCCGGATGGACGCTGCCCTCGAAGTCGCCAGCGGTGAGCGACGTCTCGACGTCAATGGTGACCAGATCAGCCCGCGCTGACCCGTCCGCACGCCGGCGACCCGGCGGCTGCGGTCTCTGGGATGCATCGTCAGAGAATGTGGCGGCCCATCGCCCAGGCGGTGAGCTCGTGCCGCGAGGACAGCTGTAGCTTGCGCAGCACCGAGGAGACGTGCGTCTCGACGGTCTTGATCGAGATGAACAGCTCCTTGGCCACCTCCTTGTACTGGTACCCGCGGGCGATCAGCCGCATCACCTCCCGCTCACGCGCCGACAGCCGGTCCAGCTCCTCGTCCACCTCGGCGATCTCACCGGCGGTAGCCCCGAACGCGTCCAGCACGAACCCGGCCAGGCGCGGGCTGAACACCGCGTCGCCGTCCCCGACCCGCCTGATCGCGGTCATCAGGTCGTTGCCACTGATCGTCTTGGTGACGTACCCGCGCGCGCCGGCCCGGATCACCGCGATCACGTCTTCCGCCGCGTCCGACACCGACAGTGCGAGGAAGCGCACCGGCTGGCCGGCCTCCGTCGTCGCCCCGCGACAGCCGCCGATCACGTCGACCCCGCCGTTCCCGTTGCCGCCGGGCAGGTGCACGTCGAGCAGCACGACGTCGGGCCGGGTCTCGGCGATGACCCGCACCGCGGTGTCGACGTCTGCCGCCTCGCCGACGACCTGCGTCGTGGCCGGGTCGAGCTCCGCCTTGACGCCGGACCGGAACATCTTGTGGTCGTCGACCAGGACCAACCGGGTCTGGGTGCTGCCGTTGGCCACGTTCACGTCTGCTCCACTCGTTCCTGCTCTTCCACGGGCTCCGTCTGCTCCACTCGCTCCGGCTGGGTCTCGCTGATGTCCGGATCGAGTTGTTGCGTAACGGAACCCACAGGTGGAGCGGCTGTCTGGGAGGATGGGTCTGGGTTGAGCGGTGGGAGGGTCAGCTCGACCTCGGTGCCGGCCTCCAGCCGCCGGATCCGGGCCTTGCCCCCGTGCCTCTCCATCCGGCCGACGATCGACTGGCGTACTCCCATCCGGTCCTCGTCGACCTCGTCGAGATCGTCCAGGTCGAACCCGACCCCGTGGTCCCGCACGAACGCCCCCACGCCCGCCGCGCCGACCTCGACGTAGGCCGAGACCGGTGGCTGTCCGTGGCGAACCGCGTTGAGCATCGCCTCGCGGGCGGCTTTGACGAGTGCGTGCCCTCCGTCGTCGAGCGGCCGGTCACCCGTCACGACGATCTCGATCGGGACGCCGTGCTCGTCCTCCACCTCGTGCGCAGCTGTCGCGATCGCCGACGCGAGGCTGTCGGTCGAGCGGTGCTGGTCGGCGTACAGCCACTGCCTCAGCTCACGTTCCTGGGACCGCGCCAACCGGGTGACGGCGGCCGGGTCGTCGGCACGGCGCTGGATCAGCGCCAGGGTCTGCAGGACCGAGTCGTGCAGATGGGCGGCGATGTCGGCCCGCTCGGTCGCCCGGATGCGCTCGGTCTGCTCGACCTGTAGGCCTTGCCACATCCCCACCACCCACGGCGCTGCCAGCACCGCGGCGCCGAGGAGCACCGCCACCGCCGCGAGGGCACTGGTGAGGATGACGTCGAAACCCTGCCCGGCGGTGGCGAGGGCCACCACGCCGACTGTGGCGAGCATGAGACCGACGGCGGGACGGGCGACGGCGAGGATGCGTCCTCGTCGGGTGCGCTGCGACCACCGGGCCCGGTCGCCGGCGTCGAGCTGAGACCAGGCGAGGAACGCCCCCACTGCGACGGCCACGACCGGCAACAAGAAGCCCAGGTGGCTGGTGATCTGACCCGCAGGTCCGCCCCAGCCGAGGCCGATGATCACGATCGCGGCACCGACGACGACGAGGACCTGGTTGCGGGTGAGCCGGCGGCGTGGACCGGACGCCACAAGTCCGTCGGGGGCCGAGGTGTCGGGCTTGGTCATCACCCAGAAGAAGCCGTAGACCGGCAGGCCCGGCCCGGCGACAACGGCGAGGACCATGACCAGCCGCACGAGTGCCGAGCTCACCCCGAGGTGCTCGGCGATGCCGCCGCAGACTCCGGCGACGTACCGGTCCGCGGTCGAGCGGTACAGCTTCGGTCGTTCGGGATGTGGGTCCGGACCCACGCTCGCCGGCCCGGCGATCTCTGCGCCCGCTGCGGGCTCGCTCGACCCAGCTGTCGCAGAGGGAGCAGCAGGCACCGCCGCAGCGGGTGTCTCGAGGGTCGCGGGGTCGGGCACGACTCCATCCTGACCCATCCACGAGGCTGTGGGCACTGCCTGACCACGGTTCAGGGGTCAACTCAGGGTCCGTTCAGGGTCGACCCGCATGGCCCGGGACTACCCGCGGTCAGGACCATGGGGTCATGGACGAGACCGAGAAGCCGACGTCGCGGCAGGGCCTGGACGGGCTGTTCGCCTGGCTGAGAGCGACCGGCCTGCAGCGACGCGGCGACGACAAATGGGTCGGCGGAGTGTGCGGGGCGCTCGCGCGACGCCTGAACGTCGACCCCATCCTCGTGCGCGGTGCCTTCTTGCTGTTCATCATCCTCGGGGGCGTCGGAGTGCTGCTCTACCTCGTCGGGTGGGCGCTGCTGCCCAACGACCAGGACGAGGTCCTAGCCCAGAAGGCCATCCACGGCGACGGCCGGGGAATAGTCCTGCTCGTCGCGATCGCGGTCTCGCTCGTCAGCGGATCGGACGGCAACTGGTGGTTGTGGCTGGTCCTCGTCCCCCTCGGGTTCTTCCTCTGGTGGGTCATCCGCTCGGCGCTGGCCGGCAAGTCCTCCCACCAGATGGGCGAAGAGGCTTCCGCGTTCACGAACCGGATTGCCGCCCGGGTGGGGGGCTCTGCCCCGGCCCGCCCGATCGCGCCTGGCACGCCGGGCATGACCAGCACGACGGGTGTGACGGGCCTGACGAGCACGGCAGCCCCCACCTCGGCGCCCCATGGCATGGGCCCCGGCCGTACCGGTGTCGTGGAGCTCCCACCCCGGGTGGTGCAGTCCCGGCGGCCTCGGGCCGGGATCCTCGGACTCCTCCTGACCGCCGGGCTGGCTGTCGCGGCATACGGGCTGGGCAGCATGCTCGCCACCAACCGCGACTGGCCGGGCAGCCCGCCGCTCATCGGCGCGGCGTTCGCGCTGGTCGGCGCCGGCGTGGCACTGGTCCTCATCGGCGCGGTCGGGCGCCGGGCGGGGTTCAGCGGGTTCCTCGTGGCCGTCCTGGCTGTGGTCGCGGTGGCAGCAACCGGCGTGCCTGCGCTGCCGGCGGGCGGCTTCGGCGACCGCACCTGGTCTGCCGCCTCGCAACCGGCCGGCGGGTTCACCCTCACTGCCGGCGACGCGAGGCTCGACCTGACCGGTGCCGCCCCCGGGAGCACCGTGAAGGTCGACATGGGCGCAGGCCAGCTCACCGTCACGGTGCCTGCGGGTATGACGGCGTCCGTAAGCGCCGCGGTCAATGCGGGTCAGGTCCGCGTCAACCGGGCCGGCAACTCGACGACCATCGAAGCCGGCGCGAACCCGGCGCAGGCTCGCTCCATCGTCGTCGGAACAGGAGTCACCAAGGTCAGCCTGGACGTCGCGTTGCGTGCCGGGGAGCTACGAATCGTCGAGGAGGCGTCATGACCGAGCAGCATCCCTACCCCGGTGGAACATACACGGGACCCCAGGACGCGGTGTTCCCGACGCGCGAGGTGACCCACCTGCCACCCCCGACCGGAGCCAACTGGGGGCAGGTCGCGTTCGGGCTCGTCGCCGTTGTCGTGGGGGTCGGGGTGTTCGCCAACCAGGTCGCAGGGTTCCAGATCCGCTCGGTCACCTCGGCCGGCCCCACAGCGCTGGTGAGCATCGGTTTGGTCTGCGCGCTGTTCGGCATGCTGGGGATGTTCAGGCGCCGGCGGCGGTGAGTCAGACACCCGACGAGGTCTGCTGGTCAGCCGGTTTCGCCGAGCACGTGCATCACCATCTCGCGCCACCCCGGCGTGAGCCGGAGCTTTCCCAGCTCCCCCTGCGCCACCCACGCCGCCGCCGACGTCGTCCCGTCCACGTCGTGCACCACCGGGTCCGTCGGCTCCGGACAGGTGGCCGTGTAGACGAGCCGCACCGCATGGAAGTCCTCGAGCTGCCCTCCCGGCGCCCGGCCCACCCAGTGCCGGGATGTGACCAGAACCAGCCCCGACAGCTCGACGCGCTGGCCCGTCTCCTCCCAGACCTCGCGGTGCAGGGCGGGCTCGGGCATTTCGCCCGGGTCGAGGCCGCCGCCGGCAGGACCCCAGAACCCCTCGGAGCTCGTCAACGCCGAAAACTGCGTGAACAGCAGACCCCGGACGCTGCGCACGATGGCGTAGGCCGCCGGTCGCTGCCGCACCGTCGCCACCTCGTCGGGTCCGACGAAGAGCCCGAGGTCGCGGCCCCTGGCCATCTCGAGACCGGGAACCGTACGTGTTCGGTTGGCGACGACGTCGAACACGATCTCAAGAACATGCGGATCGGGGTGTCCCACAACGGTTCTCGGGGTCCCGTCATAACCGAGTGCACGCAGCACGGCCACGGGGTCTTCTCCGTGGCCGAGGCGCCTCCGGGCACCTTCCGTGCCGCTCGGCTCGATGCCGACCACCCAGATCTCCGGCCCCGTCACGACCATCTCTCCCGTGGGCTCGGTCACCGCCGTGCGCCCACCGCGGCGATCGCACGGGCGTACTCCGCCTCCGCCAGAGCGGCGACCGTCGCCCAGTCCTGGGCCGGGCGGTGCTCGAGGTTGTGAGCCCGCATCCCCCCGCGCAGCAGTGGGTCGCTCGCGAGCCGGACAAGTACCGCGGCCATTGCCTCGTCGTCGGCAGCGAGGAACCCGTTGACCCCGTCGTGGACGAACTCGCCGATCCCCGACCCCTCCCGGGCCACCACCGGCAGACCAGCCGTTCGCGCCTCCAGCGCGGCGATCCCGAACGACTCGAGCCGGGCCGGCGAGATGTAGACGTCAGCCCCTGCATACCTCGCCCTGAGCGTCTCACGGGTCACCCGACCGGGCAGGTCCACCCACCCGGCCATCCCATGAGCGGCGACGAACCGTTCGACACTGCCGCGGTCCGGCCCGTCGCCGAGGATCTCCAGGCGGATCGGCACCTGCACCGGGACACGTCCGCGCACCCGCAGCATGACCTCCAAGAGCGGAACTGGGCGCTTGCGGCTCGCCAGCCGCATCGCCGTGACGAACCGGACCACGCCGTCGCTCGGCCGGGGACCTCTAGGACGCCATGCGTCGACGTCGATCCCGTTGGGTAACACGGACACCGACGTGTCGACGATGTGGCGCAGCGGTCGGGCGGCGACGCCGGAGACGGCCGACATCGCCATCCCCCGGTCCGCCCAGCGGCGCACGACGCCGAGGGCATCGACGACCGTCGCGAACCGGTCGAGCATGCAGTGCCAGGTCATCGCGGTCGGCAGGCCCATCCGCATCGTGAGGAAGGCGGCGTCCACGGCAAACGGGCTGACGACGCCCATGTGCACGTGCGCGACGTCGAAACCCTCGAGATGGGGCCGCATCGAGCGCGGCGCGAGGGGGTTGACGGGCAAGTCCCACGGCAGCCTCAAGGCCATCCGGTGCACAGTGACACCGTCGACGTCCTCGGTGGCGCCATGACGTTCCCCGTGCGTCCCCGGGGTCGCAGTGAACACCTCGACGTGGTGACCGCGGGCCACGAGGTGCGCGGCAAGGTCGTGGACCTGGACCTCGATTCCGCCCAACCGGGGCAGATAGCAGTCCGACAGGAGCGCGACCTTCACGGTTCAGAGGATGTCATGCGAGACAATCACGTCCACATGGGACAGACACTCGTGGCGTTTCACGCCCATCCGGACGACGAGGCTCTGCTCACCTCCGGCACGATGGCGCGTGCCGCGGCGGAGGGGCACCGGGTCGTTCTCGTCGTCGCCACGGACGGGGGGCTGGGCCTGGCCGCCTCGGAGCTGACGGAGAACCTGGGCGAGCGGCGGATGGGCGAGCTCCAGGCCAGCGCCCAGGCACTCGGCACCTCCCGCGTCGAGACCCTGGGGTATGCCGACAGCGGCCTCGGTCCCGACACCCCCCCTGACCCACCGGGCCGGGTCCGGTTCGTGCGGGCCGACCCGGAGGAGGCGGCCCAGCGGCTGGCCGCCCTGCTGCGCGAGGAGTCAGCCGACGTGCTGCTGACCTACGACGCGAACGGTGGCTACGGTCACCGCGACCACGTCAAGGTCCACCAGGTGGGGGCCCGCGCCGCCGAGTTGGCCGGCACGCCGAAGGTCCTGCAGGCGACCGTGCCCCGTGACCTGCTGGTCCGAGCGATCCATCTCGCCCAGCGGATCTACCGCTTCCCTCCCGACTTCGACGAGGCGTCGTTCGAACGCGCCTACAGCCCCAGCTCGGCGGTGACGCACCGCATCGGCGTACGCCGGTATGCGTCGCACAAGCGGGCCTCGATGCGCGCCCACGCCTCACAGGCGACCGCGGACGGCGGTGCGGACCGCACCTTGGCAGCGTTCCTGCGTATCCCGCGGCCACTGTTCGACCTCGTCTTCGGACGTGAGTGGTTCGTGGACGCCTCTCGGCCGCCGGGCAAGGGGGTGGCCCATGACGTCTTCGAGTGAGTCCGGGGTCAGCACCCCCACCGGTCCCCCGACCGGCCCACAACTGCTGGCCGGGGTGCCTCCCGGCACCGACGCCGAGGCGTCCCGACGACGGGTACCGTGGATGCGGATACTGCAGGTGGTCCTCGGGCTCGGGCTCGCGGTCGCACTGTTGGGCTGGGCGCTCCCGCACTTCGCCCACACGACCTGGGCCGACGTCTGGTCGGTGCTCAGCGGCATACCGTGGACCACGGCGTTCGGCCTGTTTGTCCTCATGGTCCTCGGGCTGTGGCTCTACACCTTCACGTTCACCGGGTCGCTGCCGGGCATCCCGCACGTCAAGGCGTTCGTCGTCAACGTCTCCGGGTCGGCCGTCGGCAACCTGCTGCCGGCCGGCGGCGCGGCCGGCGCGGCGGCGACATACAAGCAGCTGCGCTCCTGGGGGTTCACCCGGCGGGCGATCTCGACGTCCCTCATCGTCAGCGGGGTCTGGAACGTCCTCGCCCGGCTGCTGCTGCCCATCATCGGTATCGCGCTCATGCTGGTCTTCGCTGCCGACCTCACCCCCGCGGTCATGCGGGCGGCGGCGGCGGGGGCGGTCGGCGGCACCGTGGTGCTGGCCCTGTTCATCACGATGCTCGTCTCGGCGCGCGCCTGCCTCGCCATCGCGCAGGTCGCCGAGCGGAGCCTGCGGTTCGTGCCGTTCGTGCGGAGCTCAGACCCGCCGCTCAGCCGGCACGTCATGGACCAGCGCACCCAGACGATCTCCGTCATCCGGCACGGGTGGCTGTCGATGACGTTCGGGCTGGTGGGGTTCTTCGGGATGAACTACCTGCTGTTCTGGTTCTGCCAGAACACCGTCGGAGTGCAGTTCCCGTTTGCCTACATGTTCTTCGCGTTCGCTCTCAGCCGGTTGCTGACGAGCGTGACCGTGACCCCGGGCGGGGTCGGGGTCTCGGAGACCGGTGTCGCGGCGCTGCTGGTGGGGTGGGGTGCCAACCCGGCGCAGGCGACAGCCGGCGTCGTCCTGTACTCGCTCTACGTCCACTTCCTCGAGGTGCCGCTCGGGCTGCTCGGCTGGGTCGCCTGGTGGTTCAGCCCCAAGAAGCGCCCCCTGGACTCGGCTGTCGGAGAGCCAGCCACTCATTGACGATGATCGGGTATGCGGGTGACTTTCGACCCCCTCAGGGGGGTCCGATCTTTCACACACCCCCCACAAAGATTGCCTGGATAGCGTGTCCCGGTGCCCACGAAACAGTCGCGTCGCCAGCTCGGACTGACCGCCGCGCTGGCCCTGAGCGTCTTCTGCTCCGCGTGCACGTCGTCTGGCCCGAGTGAGCAGACCTCGACCGCCACCTCGGCGACGCCGGCCACGAGCTCCACGACTTCGGTCTCGGCGACCTCCACCTCGGCTACCACCTCCTCGACTACCACAAGCACCAGCCCGACCCGCAGCGCCACGCCCAACGCCGTGACCGGTCCCGCGACAGGGTCTGTCACCCTGGGCCGCACCCTCGCGACAGGCATCGACGTGCCCTGGGGACTGGCCCGCATACCGGACGGTGACGTGCTCGTCTCCGCCCGCGACAGCTACCGGATCACGAAGCTGAACGTCACCAGCGGTGCTTCGTCGCTGCTCGGCACCGTCGACGAAGCCGTGTCCAACGTGAGCCAGTCGGGTGAAGGGGGTCTGCTGGGCATCGCTGTCTCCCCGTCCTTCGCGACGGACCGACTCATCTACACCTACTACTCGACGACGTCCGACAACCGGGTGGCGCGGATCCCCTACGACCCGTCCAAGGCGGCTGGGCGGCAGCTGGGCACCCCTCAGGTCATCGTCAAGGGCATTCCCCATGGGGTCGACCACGACGGCGGTCGCCTGGCGTTCGGTCCGGACGGGTACCTTTATGTCGCCACCGGAGAGTCCGGCGTACCCGCCCTCGCGCAGGACAAGGCGTCGCTCGGCGGCAAGATCCTGCGGGTGACCACGGTGGGTCAAGCCGCACCGGGCAACCCGTTCGGCACCCTCGTCTACTCCTACGGCCACCGCAACGTCCAGGGACTTGCCTGGGACACCGCCGGGCGGCTGTGGGCGTCGGAGCTCGGCGACAAGACGGCGGACGAGCTGAACCTCATCACGCCAGGTGCCGACTACGGCTGGCCGGCCACCCAGGGTGCGACGAGCATCGCCGGCTACACGAGCCCCGTGGCGCAGTGGGGCACCGACGAGGACTCCCCGAGCGGGATCGCGTATGCCGGCGGCTCGGTCTGGATGGCCGCGCTCAAGGGCGAACGCTTGTGGCGTATTCCGCTTCACGGGTCCGCGCTGGTTGCCGAGCCGCAGTCGTTCCTCGACGAGAAGCTCGGCCGGTTGCGCAGCGTCCTCGCGCTCGACGACCACACCCTGCTCGTGACGACGAGCAACCGGGACGGGCGTCAGTCGTCCGGCAGCGGCGACGACAAGGTGGTCCTGCTCACGGTGACCTGAACGCGAGAGGTCGTGCACTTGAGTAGCTCCCCCTCCCGGTGCTTCATTCGGATGGCGGACGCGTCCGGGGCCCTGAAGCTCACCCGAACAGCGGAAACCGGTCCGCCGACGGCCCCAGCTCGCCTCGGTCGACATCGTCGAGAGGTGATCGACCGGTTCCCTTGAGTACGGCCTCACGGCGACTCCACCGGCTGGGCAGCGGCTCGCCCAACAGTCCCGTGAGCACCTCGTCCACGAGATCGAGAGCCGCGTCTGGCAGACCTGGCGACGGGATCTCGAGGGTGAGGTCGAGGTGGTGGACCGCGCCCTCGACCGCGAGAGTGTGCATGAAGGCACTGACGTCGAGCACGTGTCCCTGGGTGGCGAGACAACCCGAACCTATATGCGCCGCAGCAGTTCTCAGAACGGCCTCACTCGTGTCCCGCCACTGGGCCCGCAGTCCACGCGGGCCGGCATAGGCGTCGGATGCCCTCTGGACGAAGCGAGCGTGGGCGTCCGCGTCGGGACCACCAGGTGCCCACGCGCTCCAGTAGGAGACGGCGTGCGTGTCGGCCGGACCGGGGTCCGGTGTAGCGAAGACCAGCAGGGCGCGCTGCGCGTCGAGCAGCTGGTGGAAAAGCAACTGTCGAACCGTCCACGCCTCGGTCCGTGTCCGTCGCTCGAAGTCGGCATCGTCGAGGGTATCTACAGCGACCGTGGTGGCGCGGTAGGTGGAGCCGAGCAGGCCCACCAGCACGGCATACCGCTGCGGGGAGGTCATGCCGCGAGTAGCCGACGCACCTGCCGCACCCGAGCCTGGTCGGCAAGCGTGTCGTCGAGGTCGCCGGGTTCGAACGCCCGGCCCGTCGCGACCTCGGCGGCCCGCGCAATGAGGTGGTCTGCGAGGCGCGGGTTCACCGGCAGGATCGGACCGTGCAGGTAGGAGCCGACCACGTGGTGCCGGACGGCGCCCTCGGTGCCGTCGCTGCCGTTGTTGCCGTTGCCCGACCGCACTCGACCGAACGGGGCCTGTCCGGTCGCGAGAACCGTGGAGCCGGAGTGGTTCTCGAAGCCCACGACCTCGCCGAACTCCGTCTCGAGCACGACCCCCCCGATCATCCGCTTCTCGTTGCCGCGGGTGGTGACGTCGAGGATGCCCAGGCCGGGGAGCTCGGCGCCGTCGACGGTGATGAAGGCGTTGCCGAACAGCTGGTACATCCCGCAGATCATGATCATCGGCACCCCGTCGGCAGCGAGACCGCGCAACCGGTCGGCGATCATCGCCAGATCGTCCTCGACACGGCTCTGGCCCGAGTCCTGCCCTCCGCCACCCATCAGCAGGGCCGGAGTGTCGGGGAGCGTGGACCCGGGATGATGGTCGTGGACGTGCACGTCGTAGCCGTGCCGCCGAATTCGCTGGGCCAGGCACCGGGTGTTGCCCAGGTCGCCGTAGATCGACATCTCGCGCGGGTAGAGATGGACAAGGTCGATCAGCCCCTTGCTGGTCATCCCTGCTCCTCGCCGAAGTTCGCCAGACCGTAGCGTGCGGCCAGCATCCGTCTCAGCCGCATCATCGCGGTGTAGGTGCAGAAGATCCGTCGCGGCTCCTGCGAGTAGTCGCGAAGCAGGCGCCCCAGGGCCCGCTCCAGATCGGGCTCGACAGCGTCGACGACGACGTCGTCGTAGTCGAGACGCAGCGCCATGTCGTAGGCGCGCGCACCTGCGGTGAGCGCAACTCCCTTGTGCCGCAACGACTCGAAGTTCACGTCATAGAGCCAGGACACGTCCTGGCCATCGGCGTAGTCGTCGTTGATCGCGATCATCGTGGTCACCGGCTCGCCACCGTAGGTCCCGAGAGCCACGGTGAAACCGGCTGGGTTCTTGACCAGGACGAGCTCGAGCGGGTGCCCGTCGGCGTTGATCACCTCACCGCGTCCGAACGGCGGCGTGACCTCACGCAGCGCGCGGGCCGCGTCGTCGCAGGAGAAGGCGTCCCCCAGCACCTGGCGTGCGGCCGTGGTGGCCGCGGTCGCGTTGATCATGGCGGCAAGCCCGCGCTGTCTCAGCTCCAGCGGGCCGACCCGTTGCGAGCCCAGGTCGACCCTGAAGCTCACGGCGTCGATCGGGTGGAGCAGCCCGTCGCGCTCTCCGGCCGGGGGAACCTCCATCTGATCCAGGAAGCGAACGTCGGCCTCGTGGAGCGGCGGGAGGTCGTCGACGACCTCAGGGTCGACACCGAACCAGGCAACCTCCACGTCCGCGTCGAGCTGTCCGCGGATCCGGGCGACGAACGAGTCGTCCCGGTTGAGGACGACGCCGGTCGTGGCCTGGGTCGCCAGCGAGGCCAACAGTCGTGCCGTGGTGTCGATCTCGGCGAACCGGTCCAACTGGTCTCGGGCCACGTTGAGGAGCAACGCATGAGTCGGCCGCACGACCTTGGCGAACTGCAGCGCGTGCCACTCGTCGAGCTCGACGACGGCAACGTCGGCGTCAAGCCGCCCGGAGAGGGGCAGGTCGCCGAGCATCGCGGAGATGACGCCGCGGGTGAAGTTGCTGCCCGTCGGGTTGCTGAAGACGCGCTTGCCGTGGGCGCGCAGGATGGCCGCCAGCATCTTCGTCGTCGTGGTCTTGCCGTTGGTTCCCGTGACGACGACCACACCGTCGCGCAGGCCCGCGAGCGAGTACGCGAGGAACTGTGGGTCGATCCGCTCGACGACCAGGCCGGGAGCCGCAGAACCCCCACCCCGAAAGCGAGTCGCCAGCCGGGCGGTCTTGCCCGCGATGACAGCCATCGTATGACGGCTCGTCTTCAACACTGGTTCACCCTACGGGTACCTCGGGGCGATCCCGGTCGGGCTGACGCAGGTCCGTCCAGGTCAGCCGCACGCAGCCGTTGAACCCCGTCGTTGGCGGCTGACCGGATGGTGACCAGGTCAGTCAGACCGCAGTGACGCGGGCGGATCATCGCGGCCGCTCGGTCACTCCCACTCGATCGTGCCCGGCGGCTTGCTCGTGATGTCGAGCGTGACCCGGTTGACCTCGCGCACCTCGTTGGTGATGCGCGTCG